>NZ_JAFKIC010000130.1 GCF_017306585.1 Mesorhizobium sp.
CATCCTCGAGCCTTCCAGCACATCCTGGTTGAGCTTGAAGATGCCGGAATTTGAATGGAAGGCGCCGCCGCCCTCATACTGCCAGGCGCCGGTGACGGCGGCGATGCAGGAGGCGGCATGCATGTTGACAGCGCCGTTGCGCTGGCGGGCAAAGCCGTAACCGAGACGGAAATAGGTTCTTTGGGTCGTGCCGACCAGCCGGGCGAAGGCTTCGATCTCGGCGACCGTCAAGCCGGTGATGCCCGCCGCCCACTCGGGCGTGCGGCTGACGAGATGCGCCTCCAGGCCCTTGGGATCGTCGGTATATTTCTCAAGATAGGCGCGGTCGGCCATGCCTTCCCTGAACAGCACGTGCATGACGGCACAGGCCAGCGCACCATCGGTTCCGGGTTTGAGGACCAGGCCCATATCGGCCTGTTTCATCGTCGCGTTCTCATAGACGTCGATGACGACGATCCTGGCGCCACGCTCCTTGCGCGCCTTGATGGCGTGGGTCATGACGTTGACTTGCGTGACCACGGCATTGGTGCCCCAGATCACCACGCAGTCGGATTTGCCCATCTCGCGCGGATCAGGTCCGCGAAGTGCGCCCGCTCCCATCATCCAGCCAGTCCAGGCGAGATTGGTGCAGATCGAGCCGAAGAAGCCTGAATATTTCTTGGCGTGGCGCAGCCGGTCGATGCCGTCACGCTGCACCAACCCCATCGTGCCGGCGTAGAAATAGGGCCAGACCGTCTCAGAGCCGTATCTCTCCTCGGCGGCGATGAATTTTTCGGCGACGAGATCGAGCGCGGCCTCCCAGCTTGCTTCCTTCCAGGCGCCGTCGCCCTTGGCGCCCGCCCGCACCAGCGGTTTCAGCAGACGGTCAGGGTGGTGTACGCGATCGGCATAGCGCGCGACCTTGGCGCAGACGACGCCTGATGTGTAGGTGTTGGCCTTGGCGCCATGCACGCGACCGATGCGGTTGCCGTCCAGCAGTTCGACCTCGAGCGCGCAGGTCGAGGGGCAGTCATGCGGACAGGCCGAATGGCCGATGCGGAGCTTGGCGTGCTGGTTCATACCTCGTGTTTAACGGCTTTCGCGGGCCAGGTGTAGAGCCAGCTTTACCCTCCCGTTGTCGAGGAGGGTCGTCGCGCAACGCAACTGCGGGTCAGGTCCGTGAGGTGGCCCCTGCCCGACATTCACACGGGGTTGATTTGCCTGTGTGCGGTACGAAGGCCAAGCATGGTTTCTCGTCGTCCATTAACTTGTGGAGTCGATGGCAGCGTGCGGCCTCCCAAAATCTGGATCACTCACTTGTCGGTCGCACCCTGGATCTGTGCGGAGATCTGGGACGCCTATCTGAAGCGGGCCGAGGAGATTCTCGGCGACCGCCTGATCAGGCTGGATCATCGTGATCCGGTGCGACGAGTAGCCGATACGCGCAACAGAGAAGGCAAATTCATTGTCGGGTTCGAAAAGAACCAGGACCGCCGCTGGCTGGCAGGAAGGTTTGAGAAGTCTGAGGTCACTTTCAGCATCGATCTGCACGAAGACGCTGTCGACCGACAGGGTCGATCGACCACGAACAGCCTGACCATTTCGCTCCCCCAGAAGACAGATGGCGCGACGATCAAAGAACTTTTCGAATTTGGAAATTCCCACCTGATGTCATTCTACGCCTACTCCGACCTGCAACCCGTCATAACCGGGAAGGGAAACCGTCATCAGCGTCTGACGCCGGGACTTGACATCCAGCGGGAGTTGCCAGGGATTTTCTGGCTCACCTATTTCGGGCCGGCCTATACAAAGTTCTTTGGCGCCGACCGGATATCGAGCCCGAAAGAGATCCGAGCGCTGGACGGCGGAGGGGTCACGATCTGCCTCGGCGATTCACCGGGCCTTTTGAGCACCGAAAGAGAGCAAGCCGAGCATGAGCTCGGCGCCCGGTCTTTCGCCGGCCATGGCGGGATGAAGCGCGAAGGCGAGTTCGCGCTGACGCTTGCCGCTCTGGGCGGCCAGCCGAAGGTCAATCTCAAAGGAAAAACCAGCTAATTCGTGCCGCCCGGAAGTGACCCCGTTTTGGGGAAGCGACAAGACCCGCACAGGCGATAAGGCGTACCTGCCCCCCGCTTCAGCTTGCCGGTCGACCGGAGAGCACAATCACTCCGCCGTGCCTTCCTCATACTCGGCCGACATGGTGAGCCACTTTTCCTCGTGCCCCGCCAAAGTCTGGGCGAGTTGCGAGCGCTCCTTGGCCAGCCGGGTCGCTGTCGACGGATCCTTTTCGTAGATGGCCGGGTTGGCGAGCTCATCCTCGATGCCGTCGATGCGCTTGCGGATGCGGTCCATCAGCGCTTCGGTGGCGCGGATTTCCTTCGCCAGCGGCTCCAGGGCGGCACGACGCTGGGCCGCCTCGCGGCGACGGTCGGCCTTTGACGCCTTTTCCGCCTCACGCCGTTCGCGGCGATCGCCCGATACGCCGGTGACCAGCGTCTTATAGTCCTCCAGATCGCCATCATAGGGATTGACCGCGCCGTCCTTGACCAACCACAGCCGGTCGGCCGTCGCCTCCAGGAGATGGCGGTCGTGCGAGATGAGGATGACGGCGCCGGGAAACTCGTTCAGCGCATGGATCAGCGATTCACGGCTGTCGATGTCGAGATGGTTGGTCGGCTCGTCGAGGATGAACAGGTTCGGCCCTTCAAAGGCCGACAGGCCCATAAGCAGCCGCGCTTTTTCGCCGCCGGACAGATCCTTGGCGGCGGTGTTCATCTTCTCAGTCGCAAGACCGAACTGCGCAACTCGGCCGCGCACTTTCGATTCCGGTGCTTCCGGCATCAGCCTGCGGACATGCTCATAGGCGTTTTCCTCGGGGCGAAGATCGTCGAGCTGATGCTGAGCGAAGATCGCCACCTTGAGCCCGGGCGCTACCGTCATGGTGCCGGTTTCCTGCTTGAGCCTGCCCGACAGCAGCTTGGCGAAGGTGGACTTGCCGTTGCCGTTGGCGCCGAGCAACGCGATGCGGTCGTCGGCATCGATGCGCAGCGTCATCTTCTTCAGGATCGGCTCCCCTTCGGTATAGCCGACATTGACGTTGTTCAGCGCAATGATCGGCGAGGCCACCGTCTTCACCGGCTCGGGAAAGGAGAATGGCCGCACCGTGTCGTTCACGATGGCCGCGATCGGCTTCATCTTCTCCAGCGCCTTGATACGCGACTGCGCCTGTCTTGCCTTGGAGGCTTTCGCGCGGAACCGCTCGACGAAGGATTCCATATGCTTGCGGGCCGCTTCCTGCTTGACGCGGCCCTTCTCCTGCAATTCCTTCTGCTCGGTGTACTGGCGCTCGAACTGGTCGTAGCCGCCGCGCCAGAAGGTCAGCTTCTTCTGGTCGAGATGGACGATAGAATTGACGGCACGGTTGAGCAGATCGCGATCATGCGAGATCAGCAGAACGGTATGCGGATACTTGGAGACATAGTTTTCCAGCCACAACGTGCCTTCGAGGTCGAGATAATTGGTCGGTTCGTCGAGCAATAGCAGGTCGGGCTCGGAAAACAGCACGGCGGCAAGCGCCACGCGCATGCGCCAGCCGCCGGAGAACGACGAGGCCGGACGGCGCTGCGCGGCATCGTCGAAGCCAAGGCCGGCCAGGATGGTCGCCGCGCGGGACTCGGCCGAATGCGCGTCGATATCGGCCAGGCGCATGTGGATGTCGGCGATGCGGTGCGGATCGGTGGCGGTCTTCTCCTCTTCCAGCAGCGCTGTGCGTTCGAGGTCGGCCTTGAGCACGATCTCGATCAGAGGCTCCTCCGTGCCGGGCGCTTCCTGCGCCACCTGGCCGATACGCGTGTTCCTGGGCAGGCTGATCGAGCCTGTCTCGGAGGGAAAATCGCCCGTTATGGCCTTGAAAAGCGTCGTCTTGCCGGTGCCGTTGCGGCCGACTAGGCCTGCCTTGGTACCGGCTGGCAAGGTGAGCGAGGCATGGTCGAGAAGGAGGCGCCCCGCCATGCGCAGCGAGAGATCGTTGATAATAAGCATGGCCGCGCTTTTGCACGGGAGGCGCCGGCTTCGCAAGACCTTGCGGACCGGTTGGCCCGGCAAGGTCTAAAAAGGGGGCGCGCAATGACACCGCCAAACCGGCCAGTCGTGGCCTGCCCGCCGGCAAGCGTCGCGTTCAGGTCACGGCTTTGCCGCGCTTTGTCGGCTTGGCAATCGCCGCCGGCGCTGCCGCCGGCTTGCGGCCAAGTCCGGTCGACTTCGCCAGCGCCGACCGTGTCGCGGAATAGTTTGGAGCAACCATCGGATAATCCGGCGGCAGGCCCCATTTGGCGCGATAGTCGTCCGGGCTCAGGCCATAGTCGGTCCTGAGATGGCGCTTGAGCGACTTGAACTTCTTTCCGTCTTCCAGGCAGATGATGTAGTCGGGGAATACCGACTTCTTGGGATTCACCGCCGGGACAAGGCTCGGACTTTCCACGACAGCCGCACCGGCCAGCTTGCGGACCGACGCGCTGACGCTGGCAATCAGATCAGGCAGGCCGGAGGCCGGGAGCGGATTGTTGCCGACATAGGCCGAGACAATATCGGCCGTGAGCTCGATAACGGTCTTATCCTCGATATTTGACAATTCTATCACCCTATTTGCGACAAAGTCATCCACCCCAATGAAGACTTCTATCGATGTATCTCTTCAGCCGCGTCCCCCAACGGACAGCCAAGTCTGAAAGAGGAATCAAGACTCGACGAAAATAGCTTTCATGGGAAATCGACGCCGCGCAAATTAGAAAATCTAATACTTGGAAATGGCAGACTTCGCTGCGTGGCCGTCGGCCAATATCTCCAGAATACGCTTCCAGCGGGCGCAACGCCCGAAATCCTTTTGCTCGATCGCCTTTTCAGCCTTCATGGCGGCGTAGAGCGATGCATCCTCGCCGAATTTCCTGATCAGCCAATGTGCTTCCTGCCTGGCCATACGTTCATTGTCGTCAAACATGATTTTCCGCCTCCGAACGTTCCAGGCCGACCGCCAGGCAACTGCCGATGACAAGCACGGCTCCGGCAATGGCCGTCATCGTCAGCCGTTCGCCGGACAGGGTCAGCAGCAGGGTCGACGCGATCGGCGTGAGATAGGCGACGACCGCGACCCTGCCGCTGCCTTCGAGCTTCAGGGCGCGCGACCAGAGATAGTAGCCAAGGCCCATCGGGCCGGCGCCAAGATAGAGCCCGAGAGCAAGGTCCGCGCCGGAGGGCCAGGCGACGCCGTCACGAGCACACCAGACAAAAGCCAGGGCCACGCCGATCAATGACGACGGCAGCAACAGACGATCCGGCGAGATAGCGAGCCGGCCCACTGCCACCGAATAGAACGCCATGCAAAGCGCGGATCCGAAGGCGGCGGCATAGCCGGTAAGATCGCCCTGGAACCAGCTATGATCACGCCCTCCCGAAATCACCAGCGCAACGCCGACAAACCCGACGGCGGCGGCAAGGCCCAGCAGAGCCGGCCGCCGCGGATTGTCGAAGACGATCACGGCCGCGGCAACCATCAAAGGCCATGTATAGGCCACGAGGTTGGCCTCGATCACCGGCATGGAAGCGAAGGCAACATATTGCAGCACCATGGTGCCGACCAGGCCGACAAAACCCACGGCCAGCGGGAAGAGCGTCAACCCATCCGCGCCCGGGGAGTTTCCAGGCCGGCCCGCGAACCTGATCAGGGCGAACACCAAGGCAGCTCCCGCGAATTGCAGGAGCTGCACGTGTGACACCGGATGGTTCGCCAGCAGTGATTTGCCGACCAGCGCATTGGTCGACCACAAGGCGACCGCGCCGGCGGCAAGGGCAAGCGCCGATATCGAGCCTGCCCCACGCCAAAGGAACCGGCGTGGGGTCCTATCCAGCGGCTCGACCATGATCCTGTCCGAAAGCCGATGACCGCTTTTCAGGATCATGGGTTGCTACCATGATTCCCTGGCGCCGCCCGCGACGGGCGCTTCGGCGGGGGCCGGCGTGGGGTGTTCCGCTTCGAACCGGCGATAGGCGGGCAACTGGTTGGTCCAGACGTCCTCGGCCAGTTCGTTGACCCAGGCGCGATCGTGGTCGTTGTCGGCGGCGAGATAGAACATCCTGTTGTCGTCGACATAGGGCTTGGCTACGGAACGCTGGTTGAGCACCAGCGTTACACGCTCACCGAACTGGATCGGAGCCGTGCGATGCAGGACGCCGAGAAACTGTCCGAGCGTGGCGTAGTTCATCTTGTGATCGATACGCATGATGCGGTTGCGCGGGATTTCGCGGCCGGATTCGAGGATGGATCGGCCGGTTTCGGAATCGTCGCAATAGATTTCGAGATGGCCGCCGACCAGCGGATTGCTGATCGACAGCGGAATGAGTTCGGTGACCGGAACGCCGTCGCAGTGCCATTCGACGGCTCCGTCACGGGGATTCATGAAGGTGACGGTGGAGCCGACGATCGACAGCGGATAGGGCTCCAGCTTGGTGCCCATCATGTCGGACAGCCTCTCCAGGCGCAGCTTGTCATGCAAAAGCTCCCTGATTTCAGGAATGTAGCGGTCGGCGCCGGTGATGAAGGTGAGATCGAGGTGCTTGTGCACGGCGTGGCTGGCCTTGAGCTTCAAGGCGGCTTCCTCGATGGCGGCGAGGAGTGCGGGGTCGTAGCCATGCAGATATTGCGCGACGCCGAAGCTCGACACTTTCCAGGCGGTTTCGTGGCCGATGATGGCCTCGCGGCTCATCGCGTAGCGCAGTTCGGGAATGGTATGGGCATTCATTCTACTTCTCCAAGATGGGGGCAACACTTGGTAAACAGTCAATTAAAGTTGCCCCCCCTGTAAATTTAGGAATGCTGGTGCTACCCTAAGCCCAGCTTAAGGTCGAAACCCGTGCGTCTGCTCAGCCAGGTCAACCTCAATTCGCTGAAAATCGTGGAGAGTGCTGCGAGGCACGGGAATTTCACGCGCGCCGGCGAAGAACAGTTCATCACCGCTTCCGCGGTCAGCCAGCGCGTGAAAAGCCTGGAGGATCAGCTGCGCTTCAAGATATTCCAGCGCGGCGGCAATGCGGTGTCACTGACGCCGGAGGGCGAAGCCTATGTCTCGCGTGTCCGCGAGGCGCTGGAGCGCATCGTCGCCGCCAGCATGGAAGCCACCGGACAATCCCAGGAGCATGTGCTGAAGATATCGGTGCTGCCAACCTTCGCGGCGCGCTGGCTGTTTCCGCGCCTGCCTCATTTCCAGCGGCAATATCCCGATATTGTGATGCGGGTCTCGACGTCCTACGCGACACATGAGTTCACGACGTCCGATTTCGATCTCGAAATCCGCTATGGCGACGGCCACTTTCATGGGCTGCCGTCCGATCTGCTGTTTCGGGAAGACCTCACACCTGTGTGCAGCCGCAAGCTTTTCCATGATGTTCTCGGCGACAAACCGCTGTCGAAGGTCACACCTGACGACCTCAAGAACTTCACGCTTCTGCATTCCGACACCTGCACCCAGAACTGGCAATCCTGGCTTGGCTTTGCCGGCGCCAGTTTCGTGCTCAGCGAGACCAAGAGCATCTATTTCGACTCGTGCATGATGTCCTACGAGGCGGCCAATGCCGGGATGGGTTTCGCCGTCGCCAATCGCGCCTACATGGCCAGCGATATCCGCGCCGAAAGACTGGTTGCGCCCTTTGCCGTCCATCACCCGAACACGGCCGGCTGGTACTTTGTTTCTCCGCCCAAGAGCCTTGCCGCACGCAAGGTGCTGCTGTTCAAACAATGGGTCATGGCGGAAGCGGCTTTGACACAACGCCAGTTGGACAGCGAAATCACCGGTTTGGCCGCGGCCAGCTAAACTCGGATCCATCCCGCTCTTACCCGCAAGCCAGAAACAGCGGTGACCGCGCCCAAGAGGCCGCCAACGCCGGAACGAGACCTGACGGCGCCGAAGCTTCGTTGACCAGAAATGCGGCCCGCCGAAGCAGGCCGCGTTCTTCATCGTCCATTTCCATCCGGCCGGCGATCAGCGGCGTGCGATAAGCAGGCAAAGCTGGCGCAGGTCGCGGTCGTAGGTGCCTTCGCTGCTGAGCACATCGACGCAGCGCTTCTTCATCCTTGTCAACTGGCTGCCCGACATCTGGGCAACGACAGCCGGCATATTGGGGTGGCTGGGGTTGCTTGGATTGGACGGATTGCCCGGATTGCTGGGATTGGTCCCTCCACCGAGACCCACGCCGACACCGACACCAACGCCGCCCGTGCCACCAACAGTGGCGCCGAGACCGGCATTGATGCCGCCGGTACCGCCGACATTCGCGCCCAGCCCGGCATTCACGCCATTGCTGCCGCCGACAGAGGCGCCGAGCCCGGCGCTGACGCCGTTCGAGCCACCGACATTGGCACCGGCACCGGCGTTGACGCCGCCACTGCCGCCAACCGAAGCGCCCGCTCCGGCGCTAACGCCGCCGCTGCCGCCGATGGAAGCACCCACGCCGGCATTGACACCGCCGCTACCGCCCACCGAGGCGCCGACACCAACGCCAAGCCCGCCGGCCGCGTTCGCCGACAGGGAAAGAACAATAACAATCGTACCACTCGCCAGCGCGCTGGCGATACCCTTGCAGATTCTAGCCATGACACTCTCCATGTGGTCACTCTATTTCTGCACTGCAGCAAAAAGCCCGACATGCGAGCAATACTCTGCATGCAGACACATGAACGCTCATGATGATGTTTTAGTTTCTTTATTTTTACGTCGATATTTGCCGTAAAATTGTATTTTTCACTTCTATTCCAGGAATTTATCTAATTCACTTGGAAGTCGACAACTTTCATGAAATCTGCAGCTGGCGCACTGGACGAAGATCAGGCATAGGCGCGCCCTTCCTCCGTGCGCTGGAAATGCGCGAGATCGAGTTGCACCGATGGACGGCCCAGAACCGTCAGGATCATATGCGCCTGACCGCGGTGATGCGTCTGATGGTTGAAAACATGCGCCAGTGCCGGCGCCAGCCGTTGCGAGACGGTGCGCATGTCCGACACCGTCATGTAGGTGAAGCGACCCGCCAGCATCTTGTCGCTCAAGCCGGCAAGCCATTCGATGATCCGCCGGTCCTCCGCCTCGCGCGCCGCGCGCAGGCTTGGCAGCGCACGGTGCAGGATGGCATCCAGCGTCGTCGGCGCGTCGCCCTCGCCGGTAAAGCGCTTCATCCAGATGCGGTCGGTCGTCAGCAGATGGTTGAGCGTGCCCATCATGGAGCCGAAAAAGGCGCCGACGTCGCGGTTGAACGCCTCGTCGTCGAGTTCGCCGGCGGCATCGTAGATGCGGCTGTTGGCCCATTGATTATAGGCCGCAAACATCATGAAATGCTGTCTCATGGCTTCCTTCGGCTCGTATCGATTTGGAGCCTACCTAACGCGCGGGGACGCAGACGCCAATGACCATTCTGCTCTATGATCTCGTCGGACACGACGCCGCCCGGCCGTTCAGCCCGCATTGCTGGAAAGGAAAGATGGCGCTCGCCCACAAGGGGCTCGACATCTCGACCGTACCGACACGCTTCCTCGAAGTGCCTGCCGTCGAAGGCGGCATTTCCAAGACGGTTCCGGTGATCCGTGATGGCGACAAGGTGGTCGCCGATTCCTTCGCCATAGCCCTCTATCTCGACGAAGCCTATCCGGATCGACCAACGCTTTTCGGCGGCGAAGGCGGCAAGGCAATGGCGCGTTTCATCGAGCGCTGGTCGCAACTGACCATCCACCCCTATGTGACTACGGCCGCGCTCGTCGACCTCCACGCCATGCAGGACGAGGAAAATGCCGCCTATTTCCGGCAGAGCCGGGAACAGCGTTTCGGCAAGACACTTGAAAACGTCGTCGCGGCGCGCGACGCCGGGCTGACGGCGTTCCGCACAGCGCTCGAGCCGCTGCGTTCGACCTTGAGTTACCAGCCCTTCATCGGCGGCGCCGCACCGTTGTTCTGCGACTACATCGTGTTCGGTGCGCTGCAATGGGCACGCGTGGCCTCGCCCTATCCGCTACTCGAAGACAGTGACGTGGTGGCGCAATGGTTCGCCCGCTGCCTCGATCTGCACGGCGGGCTCGGACGACGAGTCGCGGCGGCGTGAGGTCCACGCCCTGCCCTTGTCGCGGCCATGCGCCGCCAATCTCTTGCGAACAAAGACCGGCAGCAGGTGACCGGATTTATTTGGCCGCCGCTTTCTTGGGCTTGGCGGTCTTCTTGTCCGCCTTTGCTTCCTTGGGTTCGGCTTTTGCCTTGCCAGCGGCCGCCTTCTTGGCCGATTTCTTGGCCGACGGCTTGCCCGCACCGTCTTCCCGATCGATGTCGGCCGCCGCCTGATGCCAATGGCGCTCGTGCTGGCCCGCCGGTTGCCCCTCTTCCTGCCAGATCTGATGTGCGCGGTTGCGAATGCGCTCCTGGCGATCGTCTGTCATGGTCGTTTTGTCTCCATTCGGGCCGACTTCAGCGCGGCGCCGACCTGGCGACTATAGCAAGCAAACCGGTGCTTTACAGCCTTCCCCACATAGCCATCGGGCATGCGGTCAAACACAGAAACGTGCGCCGTACCGGCCTTTCGACATCGCGCCGGTCGTTCGTCGCCCGGAAAGCCGGGCAATTGGCTTTCCCGCCGCTTCACGGACAGTTCCTCACCCCTTGGCAATGAGCCGGGCGGCTTGTATAGAGCCCGCCACTCTCAATTCCATTCTCAGACAAGGACGACCCATGGCGCTCGAACGCACCTTCTCCATGATCAAGCCGGACGCAACGCGGCGCAACCTCACCGGCGCCATCACCAAGATGCTCGAGGACGCCGGTCTGCGCGTCATCGCCTCGCGCCGCGTCTGGATGAGCCGCCGCGAGGCCGAAGGCTTCTATGCCGTCCACAAGGACCGCCCGTTCTTCGGTGAACTGGTCGAGTTCATGTCGTCGGCGCCGACGATCGTCCAGGTTTTGGAAGGCGAGAACGCCATTGCCAAGAACCGCGAAGTCATGGGCGCCACCAACCCGGCAAACGCCGCCGAAGGCACCATCCGCAAGGTGCATGCGCTGTCGATCGGCGAAAATTCGGTGCACGGCTCCGATGCGCCGGAAACCGCCGCGCAGGAGATCAAGTACTGGTTCTCCGACACCGAGATCGTCGGCTGAACCAGCGCGGTCCGTACTGATCTTGAAAAGGCCGGCATTTCGCCGGCCTTTTTCATGCCAAGGGGGTAACCGCCGGGCTACCCGGCGCCCATATCAGGTCCTTCAGGCCGCGTGAGCGAGGCCAGACACCATGGAATTGGACGTGGCGAACCGCCACAAGGCGACAATAGCCCCATGACCAGCACCATTCCCGGCTTCTTCCAGGGCACCGAAATGCCGACGAGCGGATGGTGGGACGCGCTGTGGCCTGATCCCGCGGCCGTGCTGCGGGCAACAGGCATCGGGATGAGCATGGACGTGATCGATCTGTGTTCCGGCGACGGATGGTTCACCTTGCCGATCGCCGAGATGGCCGGTCACGTCACCGCCATCGACATTGATGCAAATCTGCTTGAAGTCGCGCGTGGCCGGTTGACCGCAAACGGGCTGGTCAATTGCGACTTTGTGGCCGGCGACGCTTACGAGCTTGCCGGCCTGGTGTCGCGACCGGTTGACTTCGTCTTCATGGCGAACGCCTTTCACGGCGTTCCGGACCGGCCGCGGCTGGCGCGTGCAGTGCGCGGGATACTGAAGCAAGACGGGCGGTTCGCCATCGTCAACTGGCACCAGCATCCACGCGAGACGACAACGGTGCTGGGTGAACCGCGCGGTCCTCGAACCGAACTCAGGCTATCGCCGGAACAGACCATCGCCGACGCCGAGGCGGCCGGCCTCAGGCTGGTGAAACTGGTCGAGGTGCCTCCCTATCACTACGGGGCTGTGTTCGAACCGGCGTGACGGATCTAAACTCGCACTGCTCAACTTGCCGCGCTGAAACGCAGAATCTCGCGGCCGTCCTTGTCCGATATGGTGAGCCTGCCGGCATCGACCTTGTATGACGCCGCCTTGGCAAGCGCATCGAACAAGGCCTTTTCCTCGGCCATCACCTCCGGCGCACAGGCCTTGTAGGTCGAACCGATATCGCTGATGGAAATGGACCGGTCATCGACCCTGGCGGTGGCGAAATAAACATTGCAAGGGCCGTTGCCGCCGGCCTTGCCCGATTTGCCGATCCTGAAGGTGGCTTGCGGCTCGCGTATCTCGCCAATGCCATCGATATATTCGACAAGCCAGCTTTGACCCAGCATGGAAGCCGCTCCGGCGGCGGCGGGCGCCGTCATCTTGAGCACAATCGTCTGCGGCGCGTCGGTCAGCGGATCGACCTGATGGCGCACATCGGAAATGAACATCAGCCGGTCGTCGACCGTGATACGGGCCTGCAACGCGTAGGTCATCTGCGGCCGGATCACCGAAGGATCGAACTTGATCTCGAAGCTGATCGGCACCTGGCCGGCCGGCTTGATCTTCTGTTCACCGATGATCCTGGCAGGCGCATCGGCCAGGGAAACATCGGCAAGCTGGACGGAGAGCACGGCGCTGGGCGGCAGGGCGATGCGTTCGCGGTAGACCACCTCGCCTCTGACAGTCTTTTCCGCGGCCACGGAGAGTTCCGGCACCGCCAGGATGCCGACGATCAGAGGTACGAAACCGAAAACGAAGAATTCCGCGATCCTGTCCAGCATGACCACCTCCCTGCTCCGGGCTGCCAATGTCCAGACTGCCAATGCCCGGGCTGATCAATGGCGCCCAGATGGCCAAAGGATTGCGGTCAATGCATGGCTGCGAGGGGAATTATTCGGACCGAGGCGACTTCCAGCGTCCAGCCGCCACGGCATCCGCCTGCCTCGCCTCGACCCAGCCACCCTCCGCGCCATCGACACGATGCTCCTTCTTCCAGAAGGGCGCGCGCGATTTCAGATAATCCATGAGGAAGTTCGCCGCCTCGAAGGCGGCTTGACGATGCGCCGAGGCGGCCACCACCAGGACAATGTTCTCGCCCGGCGCGATCTTGCCATGGCGATGGATGACGGTGAGGCCTTGCAGCGGCCATCGTTCGAGCGCTTCGGCCGCGATTCGACCGATCTCCGCCTCCGCCATGCCCGGATAGTGCTCGAGTTCCAATGCCGAGAGCGCACCCTGTTCGTCACGGCAGAGACCGGAGAAGGTAACGACCGCGCCGATGTCGGAGCGGCCTCGCGCCAATCCGGCGATCTCGGCGGCGACATCGAAGTCGTGGCGCTGGATGCGCACGGTCGGCACCGGGGCGGCCGGCACGGGTCAGCCCCCGGTCATCGGTGGAAACAGGGCGATTTCGCGCGCACCGGATATCTTTTCGCGGTGATCGACATGTTCCTGGTTGATGGCAACGCGGATCACGTCGGGATATTGCAGCGCATGTTCGTAGCCCTCGCCGCGCGACCGCAGCCAGTGCAAGAGATCGGCGACGGTCTCGATGCCATCGGGCAGTTCGACGCTCTCTTCCGGCATGCCGATCCGTTCGCGCACCCAGGCGAAATAGATGAGACGGGTCGTCATCTCACTCGTCCATGATGTGCTTGAGACCGGCGCGGAAATAGTCATAGCCGGTGTAGAGCGTGACGAGCGCCGCGATCCACAGCAGCACAAGACCGGTCTGCGTCGTCAGCGGGAAGATCTTGTCGCCGGCCGGCCCCGCCAGAAGGAAGGCGATGGCGACCATCTGTATGGCGGTCTTCCACTTGGCAAGCTGCGTCACCGGCACCGAAACCTTGAGCGCGGCCAGATACTCGCGCAGGCCCGAAACCAGGATTTCGCGGCACAGGATGATTATGGCGGCCCACAGCGACCAGCCGGCGATGCCTGCATGGCGATCGGTGTCTGCCGCGAGCAACAGCAGACAAGTGGCGACCAGCAACTTGTCTGCAATCGGGTCGAGCATCTTGCCGATGTTGGAGGTTTGCTGCCAGGCGCGCGCGAGATAGCCGTCCAGGTAATCGGTGATCGACGCCAGCAGAAAAATGACCAATGCCGACCAGCGGGCGAAATCGCTCGATTTCAGGTGCCCTTCGAGAAAAAAGCACAGCACGACCAACGGCACCGCGATGATGCGGGCGTAGGTCAGTATGTTGGGCAGGTTGAACGCGCGCTGGGCCATGCTTCAGGGACTCTTTCTGCCTGCGTACTCAAATCAGAAGCGAATGTGGGGGGTCAACAGGCCAAAATCGATTGGCCAGCCGAAAATACCCGAATGCGTCCGAAAACGTGATCATCAGCTTTCGTGAAAATGATTGTAGACCAGCTTGGCGACCTGCTCGGAAATGCCGTCGACCTTCCTCAAATCCTCGATGGCCGCCCGGCTGACAGCCTTGGCGGTTCCGAAGTGCAGCAGCAGGGCGCGCTTGCGGCCAGGGCCGATGCCGGCGATCTCGTCGAGCGGGCTCTTGACCATTTCCTTCTTGCGGCGGGCCCGATGCGAGCCGATGGCGAAGCGGTGGACTTCGTCGCGCAGCCGCTGGACGAAATAGAGCACGGGGTCGCGCACGGGCAGCGAAAACGAGTCCCTGCCCTTGACGAAGAAGCGTTCGCGGCCGGCATCGCGGTCCTGACCCTTGGCTATGCCGATGGCCACGACGCGGTCCTCGACACCGAGATCCGAGAGGATCTTGCGCACCGCCGTCATCTGGCCCTGGCCGCCGTCGATCAGGATGACGTCGGGCCAGGCCGGGAAGCCGCCGGAGATGTCTTCCTCGAGGTCGTCACCGTCTTCGGCGGCAGTCGTATCACTGGCCGCCGCATCGCCATGTTCCCTGAGCAGACGCGAGAAGCGCCGCTCCATCACCTCGCGCATCATGCCGAAATCGTCGCCCGGCGTGATCTCGGTCGAGCGGATGTTGAATTTCCTGTACTGGTTCTTCACAAAACCTTCCGGCCCCGCGACGACCATGGCGCCAACGGCGTTGGTGCCCATGATGTGCGAGTTGTCGTAGACCTCGATGCGCACGGGCGGCTTTGCCAGGCCGAAAGTCTCGGCGAAACCGGCGAGCAACCGCGCCTGTGTGGACGTTTCGGCCAACCGCCGGCCCAGCGCCTCGCGAGCGTTCTGCAGCGCGTTGTCGGTCAGGTCCTTCTTCTCGCCGCGCTGCGGCACCGAGATCGCCACCTTGCGGCCGGCGCGGGTGGAGAGCGCTTCCGCCAGCAGTTCCTGATCCTCGACAACCTGCGACAGGAGAATGGCGCGCGGCGTCGGCTTGTCGTCATAGAACTGCGCCAGGAACGATCCCAGCACTTCCGACCCCTCCAGCGCCGGATCCGCCTTCGGGAAATAGGCGCGGTTGCCCCAGTTCTGGCCGGTACGGAAGAAGAACACCTGGATGCAGACCTGGCCACCCTCCTGATGGATGGCGAAGACATCGGCCTCGTCGACGGTGGCCGGGTTGATGCCCTGATGGCTCTGGACGTGCGACAGCGCCGCCAGCCGGTCGCGATAGATGGCAGCGCGTTCGAAATCGAGATCCTGCGAGGCCTGCTGCATGGCGGCCGAAATCTCGGTCTTCACCTTCTGGCTGCGGCCGGAGAGAAAGTCCTTCGCCTCGGCGACCAGTTCGGCATAGCCCTCATGCGATATCTCGCCGGTGCAGGGACCGGCACAGCGTTTGATCTGGTAAAGCAGGCATGGCCGCGTGCGGTTCTCATAGAAGGAGTTGGTACAGCTTCTGAGCAGGAACGCCCGCTGCAGCGAATTGATGGTGCGGCCGACAGCGCCGGCCGAGGCGAAGGGACCGAAATAGTCGCCCTTGCGCGACCGCGCCCCGCGATGCTTGTAGATGCCGGGCGAGACATGGTCGCCGGTCAGCAGAATATAGGGGAACGATTTGTCGTCCCGCATCAGCACATTGAATCGCGGCCGCAGGCGCTTGATCAGATTGGCTTCGAGCAGCAGCGCCTCGATCTCGGTGCGGGTGACGACGAATTCCATCGTCGCGGTCTCACGCACCATGCGGCCGATGCGGTTGGTGTGGAACCTGCCTTGCGCGTAGTTGGTGACGCGCTTCTTCAGGCTGCGCGCCTTGCCGACATAAAGCACATCGCCGGCGGCGTTCATCATGCGGTAGACGCCAGGCGCATTGGGCAGCCGCTTGACCAGCGTCTGGATAACCTCGGCGCCGACCATGCCTTCGGCGTCGCCCGCATGCGGCGTCCAGTCTATGGCCGTGAAGGCAACATCGGGGCCGGCTGGCTCGACGATCTCCTCGAGCGCCTCATCCTCGAGGTCGATGTCGGGAGGAAGATCATCGGCGCCGCCGCGCGCCTTGTTCTTGTGTTCCAGAGGACTCATTCCGCCATGCCTGTCACATCGGGCGTCTGCCATGCAAGATGCTGGCCGCCGTCGAGCGCGATCATCTGGCCGGTGACCGAGCGCGCCTCCCAGAGATAGCGGATGGTGGCGCCGAATTCCGGCAATTCCGGGCCGCGCTTGAGAATCAGCCCGGCGACCTGCGCATCAAAGTCGGAGTCATCCTGGCGGATATTCTTGAGCGTCGGACCAGGGCCGATCGCGTTGACCCGGATGCGTGGCCCAAGCGCCTGCGCCAGCATCTGCGTCTGGGTCCACAATGCCGATTTCGACAGCGCATAGGAAAAATAGCGCGGTGTCGGCCGCCAGACGCGCTGATCGATGAGATTGACGATCAAACCCTCCTGCCCTTCCGGCAAGGCCTGAGCGAAGGTCTGCGCCAGCAGCGCCGGCGCCTTGACGTGGATGGCGAAATGGCGGTCCCAGGTCTCCCAATCGAAATCCTGAACGGAATCGTCGACGAAGAGCGAGGCGTTGTTGACCAGCAGCGAGATCGGTCCGAGCGCTGCCTGCGCCCGACCGATCAAACCGGCGATATCGGCGGTATCGGTCAGGTCGGCGCCGACCACCGCGGCGCGGCCGCCAGCCCGGTTGATCCGGGCGGCCAATGCATCCGCTTCGCCGTGCGAGCGGTTGGAGTGGATGGCGACCGCAAAACCGTGGCCGGCGAGATCCTCGACGATCGCCTTGCCGATCCGTTTCGCCCCGCCGGTCACCAGCGCCACGGCGGCATTGCTCATCTTCTGTCAATCCTCAGTTTTGGCACGAAAAGACAGTGCCGGCAAAATATGGCCCGCCATCCGTTAAATGGCATTCGCACCTGGGGCAGCATTGTGGCGAAACCGCCCGGCGGGTATTCCGACTCGCCCCCTCGCAGGGCCAGTCGCGGACCAATATAGGGTGCTGTACCCCTTGCACCAAGCGGTGTGCAGCGCAACATCGTTCAGCTGCTGACATTTCGCTGTTGCGAAGATGCAACGTCAAGGTTCTGCCTCATTCGCGCCGGGGAATGACCCAAGTTCAGGTTCGCTTCAGCCGCATTTTGACACGACATTTGGAACCGACGAACGCCAGATCCGTTTCACCCCCCGGACGGGTTGATGGCGATCGTAAGAAACAAGCCTGTGTCCTGTGGCTTAAGGAGTAAAGAACAATGCAAGCCAATCTCAAATTCGCACGGCCGCTGGCTGTCGCGCTCGGGCTCTTCGCCCTGGGCGGTACCGCATATGCCGCTGACGTTGTCCAGGAAGAGCCGCCGGCGCCCGCTCCGGTTGCCGAACTGCCTGTCGCATCCTGGGCCGGCCCCTATGCCGGTATCAACCTCGGATACGGCTTCAGCGGCAAGACCAAGGAAAAGGATACCGGCTTCGATACCGGCACCAAGGGTTTTGTCGGCAGCGTCTTCGGCGGCTATCAGTGGCAGCAGGAGAACTTCGTGTACGGCGGTGAAGCCGAACTCGGCTACAATGGTGTCAAGGGTAACGACAACGACATCCACTCCAAGGGTGGCTTCGAAGGCTCGCTGCGTGCCCGTCTTGGCTACGCTGTTACCCCGGAAATCCTGCTCTACGGCACCGGCGGTCTCGCAGGTCGTAGCCTGAAGGTGGAAGACTCCGCCATTCCGGCCAGCGACACCGCGACCATGATCGGCTGGACGGCCGGCGTCGGTACCGACATCAAGCTGACCGACAATGTGTTCGGCCGCGTCGAGTATCGCTACACCGACTTCGGCTCGAAGGACTTCGACGGCATCGGCAAGGTCAAGGCCACCGATAACCGCGTCACCTTCGGCGTCGGTATGAAGTTCTAAGTCGTTCAAGCCACGACACGAAAAAGCCGGGCCTCGCGCCCGGCTTTTTATTGACCGCATGGTCGGCCGATGGTCCGATAGATCTCAGGCGGGGGTCCGACAGGTCTCAGGTGGGAACGCATCCCTTCAGTTGCGGGAACTTCTCGTCGAAGCGGGCGGCCCAGCGCACCAGCCGGCTGCGGCCTTTCTCCCACTGGCCGCCAAAACGAAGCGCCAGATAGCCGAGACAGGCGCGCAGTGCCATCTGGCCAGCGGTAATCTTCTTCGGCAGCTTCGGCGGATTGGCGTTGAGCAGATCCAGCGCCGTGGTGATCTTCGCCCACTGGCGATCGAGCCAAGGCTGATAGACCATCTCTTCAGGCCGGGTGCGGCGCTCATAGACCATCGACAGCGCGCAATCGCAGATACCGTCGGCCAGCGACTCGAGAACCTCCGCCTCCAGACGCTTGTCTGGATTGCGCGGAAACAGAACGTTCCTGGAAAGCCGGTTGAGGTGCTGGGTGATGGCGCGGCTATCGTGAACCGAACGGCCATCATCCAACACCAGCACCGGGATCTTGCCCAGCGGATTGGCATCGATCAGTTCCGCCGGTCTGTCCTCGGTCTTGACCGGTACCTGCTCGATCGCGATCCCGGCATAGATCGCCGCCATCCGCACCTTCGAGCTATAGGGAGACGTGGATGCGTAGAGCAGCTTCGGCATGATCGGTTTCCTGTTCGCGAGGCCCAATGTTGACCGGACGGGCAACTACGATCAACCGCCACAGTGCAAAAAGATAGCGTCCAGAAACCGTCACGGTTTCCGTTCCAGACGTCACGACAAGCCTACAGACTGCTACGCTCGGAAACACAAGCAAGCGACAGGCCGATGCGGCACAAGCCGCAACCAAGCCTTCCGGGCAAGGCTTTGCACCGGGTCGCCGCCAATCATGTCGAAGAACAAGCGACGAGGCGAGCGAGGCAGCCGACCGGCGCCTCGCTTTGCTTGCCTTCGATCCCTTCCCCGACGTTCAGCGCCAGGACTGAATCCCGTCGCCGAAGACGTTTGATCCAGAACGTCAGAGCGTCCTTGCCGAGCCCCTTGGGACCACGTGACGCCCCAACGAGCTGGCCTACTTCTTGGCCGGGGCCTTCGCGGGCGCCTTGGCCTTCGGCGCGGCGGCCTTCTTCACGGCAGGCTTTGTCGCGGCTGCCGCAGCCTTGGCGGCCGGCTTTGCCGCGGCCTTCGCGGCCGGCTTCGCAGCAGGCTTCGCTGCAGCCTTGGCAGGCGCTGCCTTCTTGGCCGCCGGCTTCGCCGCAGCCTTGGCAACTGCCGGCTTCTTGGCAGGTGCCGCCTTTGCTGCGGGCTTGGCCGCTGCCTTCGCGGGCGCAGCCTTCTTGGCTGCCGGCTTCGCTACGGCCTTGGCCACCGCCGGCTTCTTGGCCGGTGCAGCCTTCGCCGCAGGCTTTGCGGCTGCCTTCGCGGGCGCTGCTTTCTTCACTGCCGTTGCGGCCTTCGCCGCCACTGCTTTTGCGGGTGCTTTCTTTGCCGGTGTCTGTGTCTTGGCTGCCGGCGCTTTAGATGACTGCTTAGCCATGTCATGCCCCTTCACGTTATGCCGATGGCCGTGAATGACCTCGGCGCGCAATGCATATCTGACTCGCGGCTCGCTAGCCAGCGAAGCAATGGTATGATTTTCTCAGCTTAAATTTTGGTTGCGATCGGCACATGATCGCACTCATCATCGCAAAAATCCGCTTTTGATCTTCCGATGCAGCCAGCAATTTGACAGCGACATTCCCGATGCGAGCGAACCGCGCAGCTTCGAAGACTAGCCCGCAGCACGGCGCGTGATCCGAGATCATCAACATCGTCAGAATCCACTTCGTCGTCGCAATGATCTTTTGCAAGCCGAGAGGCGCACGCAGATCATGCAAGTGATGCGACGAACAACCCAGGATCACCTTGTCAAGCACGACCATCACCTGATCGTCAATTGACAGATAGCTCTGTGCCACAGAGTATTCTGTGCTGGATAGGCACTGCTTGGCTTGCAGCACCAGGCCTTGCGACATTGGAAGCCCTTGATGAGCGCCGACGACATCATCCACCAAAGCACGCGGCTCAGGATCATGGCCATCCTCAACACGCTGGAAAGGCGGGAGGCGCTGGATTTCACCCAGTTGAAGGCCATGGTCGAAACGACCGACGGAAACCTCGGAGCACACATCGATACGCTGGCTCAGGCCGGCTATGTCGATGTCGAAAAACTTTTCGTCGACCGCCGACCGCGGACCCGGATCAAGGCGACAACGATCGGACGGCGCGCCTTTCGCGGCCACATCGCTTTTCTTCGCAAGATCATCGATCAGCCCCAGGCAATGCGGCGCGCGAAATAGCTCCCGGGCTTTCAGGATAGCTGGTTTGCCCGTCGCCGATCGCGGTAGCGTCAGCGCCTTCGCGACGACAACAGCGCAAGAATGGCAACCACGGCGCCGAACAGGCAGGTGCCGCTCCATCCCCACGCCGAATAGGCGAGCCCGGCAAGGCCCGAGCCGCAGGCGCCGCCGAGAATCATCGCCGCCATGAAGATGGTGTTCAGGCGACTGCGGGCCGCCGGATCGAGCGCATGGATGCGGGCCTGGTTGGCGACCTGCGAGGATTGCACCGCAAGGTCGAGGATCAGCACGCCGACAATCATCGCCGCGAGCGATCCCTGACACAGGCCAAGAATGGCGAAGGCGGCAACCACAAGGCCGGCGCCGATCGAGACGATGACATCAGGCCCGCGCCGGTCCGCGAAGCGGCCGGCGAGCGGGGCCGCAAGCGCGCCGGCGGCGCCGACCAGCGCCATCAGGCCCACGGCGGTGGCGCCGAAATGATAGGGAGCGGCGTCGAACGCCAGGGCAAGCGTCGACCAGAAGCCGATGAAGGCGGCGAAGATCAACGCCTGCACGATAATCGCCTTCCGCAGCACACGATGCGTGCGCACCAGCGTCCACAGTGAACCGAGCAACCTGGCATAACTTAGATCGGTGACCGGCTCGACGCGCGGCAGACGCCACGCGAGCGCCATGCCGGTGACAAGCATCAACCCGGCGGCAACCCAGAAGACGGCCTGCCATCCCCACATGTCGCAGATGATGCCGCTGACGGTGCGGGCGAGCAGGATGCCGATGAGGATGCCGCCCGTGACGATGCCAAGCACACGGCCGCGCTCGTGCGGTGCGGCCAGATGCACGGCCAGAGGCACGATCTGCTGCGTGACGGTGGCGAACAGACCAATGCCGATACCGGCGATGACCAGCCAGACAAAACCAGGCGCCAGGGCGGCAGCAATCAACGCGAGGACCACCGCCGCCATCGTCCCCAGGATGAGCGAACGCCGCTCGAGCCGGTCGCCGAGCGGCGCCAGGAACAGAATGCCGACGACATTGCCCAGTTGCGTCATGACGGGCAGGACCGACACCGCGCCGGGCGACAAAGTGAACTGATGCGCCAGCAGGCCGAGCATCGCCTGGTTGTAGTAGTTATTGGCGACGGTCAGTCCCGCGGCAACCGCGAGTATGGCGAGCAAAGCATTGTCGACCGTGGCGCCATGCGTATTGGCGGGTGCGTGGGCTATCGTCATGGTTGGTAACCGAGGCAAATGGCGCCGAACGCGACGATGGCGCAGGCGCCGACCCGCCGTGGCGTCAGCGTCTCGCCGAGAAACAGGCGGCCGATGAAGGCCGCGAAGACGACGCTCGTCTCGCGGATCGCGGTGATGGGACCGGCAGGGCCAAGCGCGAAAGCCGCCACGACAACGCCATAGGCTAGAAGCGCGAACAGGCCGCCGCCAAGCGCCTTCCAGGTTTCCGGCGCCCGTAGATCGACATCGAGCCGGCCGCGGCTGGCGACGAAAGTCGCCGGCAGCAATGCGCCATAGGCCAGCAGGACCCAGGCGGTGTAGGCGCCGACATTGCCCGCCGCGCGAACCCCGATCGCATCGACCGTCGCATAGGCGGCAATGATTGCGCCCGTTGCCAGCGCATAGAGAATGGATGTCATGGCGGCTCGCCCCCGTCCAAGCGAAAGACCCATGATGCCGCCGCCGACCAGAGCAACACCCACCGTCTCCAGAACGGTGAGTTGCTGGCCAGCCAGAAGGAAACCGCCCAGTGTCACCAGCAGCGGCACGCTGCCGCGAACGATCGGATAGACCTGCCCCAGTTCGCCATATCTGTAGGCGGCCACGAGGAACAGGCTGTAGCCGACTTGCAGGCAGGCCGAGAGCCCGACATAGGGCCAGGCCGGCGTGGCGGGGAAGCCATTGAGTATGGCAAGAGGAACAGCCAGCGCCGTGCTGGAGAAACTCATGACGGTGACGGTCCATAACCTGTCGGCGCCGGTCCGCAGGAAGGCGTTCCAGCTCGCGTGCAGGATCGCGGCGAAGAGCGCGAGCCCGACGACCAGCGGGCTCATTGCGGCCCGCGCGAGGCGGCGATGATGTCCAGGGCCGCTTTGCGGGCGGCGCGGATGGCGGCATCCCCCTCACCCATCTGCGCCATCAGGGTCGCGCCCTCGATCAGCATCAGCAATGTCGCCGAGACACTCTCGGCCCGCCCGCGCGGCATCATCTCAACGAGGATCGCCTGCATGCGCTGCCTCAGGCCATTCTTCTGCCTGGCGACAGCCTTGAATACCGGATGCCGGGGATCGCCGAATTCTGCCAGCGCATGGGCGAAGAGGCAGCCGTGAAAATCAGGGCTGCGGAACCAGCGTTGATGCCAGTCAAAGATCCTGGCGATCTTCCGCTCAGGCGCCAAGCTCTCCTGAGCGAGTTGGTCGAGTTGGCGCTCAAAACGCCTGGCGCGATACTCCAGCACCTCGACGATCAGTTCGTCCTTGCTCGGGAAATGACGATACATGGTCATCTTGGCCACATCGGCCTCGGCGATGATCCGGTCGATGCCGGTGGCATGGAAGCCGGCGCGCTTGAAAAGCGCGTAGGCCGTTTCGACGACATGCTGACGCTTGTCGAAAGGAGAGGACGGCGTCATCATAAGCACCAAGTGGTGAGACAGGTCTGTCTACATCTATGCGATGGATCATGGCTCCTGTCAACACCGCGCGGAAAAGCGCCTGCGGAACCGCAGGCTAACCATGGCGCCGCGATAGCGGCCTGGTCCGATGCGCTTCAGCGGATCAAGGAATCAAGAACCGGCAGGCTGAACAACCCAGCAGCGGCGATCAGAACAAAGCATGCCCATCGGAACGTGGTCTCGTTCGCACAACCAAAAAGGCGGGATCCGAAATACAGTCCCAGTCCGTAGAGCGGTCCCGCCGATAGCGAGAGGACAATAACGACCCGCGTCAGCAGGCCGCCGACAAGATAGCTTGCTCCGGTCAGCACGCTGGAGATGGCGAAGTAGAGCAGGATGTTGGCGCGCACGATCGCCCTTGGGATGGTGCCACCAAGCCAATAGGCGACCACCGGTGGTCCCCCGATCTGAGCGGCTCCGGTGAAGATACCGGATATGGCCCCGACTGCTACCGTGAGAAATGAGGATGGTTGACCGTTGTAACGCCAACCGGAAGCCAGAAGAAGCAAGAGAGCGGCAACGACGACGACGATGATCCAGCGAACCGCGAGAGGATCGGCGAGCGCGAGCACCGCGGTGCCTAGCGGAATGCCGACGAACGCGCCGATGGCCATCGTGCCCACCCCTCGCCTGTCGGATCGTTGCCACGCGTTCGGAAGGAGCCCGAGTGCCGCGACCGCATCAATGACAAGAAGCAGTGGGGCGGCTAGCTTCGGACCAATGACGGCGCTCGCCACTGGCACAAAGATCAGGGCTGCGCCGAAACCTGAAAATCCGCGTGCAAGGCCGGCAATGAACGCCGCTGCCAGCAGGACCAGGAATTCCCGATCCGAGAGTCCGGCCAGCAGCAGACGAAGCAGGTCGGGTGGATCGAAAGACATCCCTAGCCCTGCACCATGCGACGGGCGCCATCCGCAAAGACCTGTGTCCAGGCGAGCACCCGCACCGCACTGCGCAATCCCGTGGGCCAGAAAGGATCCGCCCGCACGAGACGCTCGACCTGCTCACGCCCGGGTGCCTCCACCAGCCACAGGCCGCCGGCCGGGATGCCGCCTTCATCGGACAGTGGACCGGCGGCTCCGATTGCCAGGCTGTTGCTTTCCAGAAAATCGAGATGCGCCAACATGTGTCGGCGGCGCGCGTCGTGCGCGAGCTCGACATTGTCCTCGAACAGAACTGCGAAAAGCATGTCTCATCTCCCTTTGGGTTAATATGATAACCAGTATCTTTGCGGCTTCACCCCGAGTTTTTGCAGGCGTATCCTGCATAAATGCATGCTCCCGATTGGAACGATCTTCGCTATGTCCTCGCCCTTGCACGGGAGAGATCATATGCCGCCGCGGGCCGGCGACTGGGGATCGACCCGACCACGGTGGCGCGCCGCCTGCATGCCATCGAGACAGCCCTCGCCGTCCGGCTGTTCGAGCGAGGGCCACAAGGCGAAATGCGGCCGAACCAAGCTGGTGAACTTGTGACCAAACGCGCCGAGACCATAGAGGCCGAGATCGGCGGCCTCTCGGCGGCTGTGCAGGACGCCAGCGGTTCCGCCAATGGCACGGTGCGCGTGACGGCGGTGCCGATCCTGATCAACAGGGTTTTCATTCCGGCGGCGCACGAGTTGATCGCGGATCATCCGGGCTTGCGGCTGGAACTGGTGGCGGAATCCCGCGACCTCAGCCTGTCGCGGCGCGAGGCCGACATCGCGCTTCGCCTAGCGCGGCCTGGCGACGAAACCGCGAGCCATGTGCTGGCCAAACGCATCGGCACGATCACCTATGCAGCCTATGCGCGAAAGCAGCACAAAGGTCGGGCGACAGACCTCCCCTGGCTGACCTACGAGGAGGGCATGCGGCACCTCCCGCATGCCCGCTGGATCGACAGGGCGATGCAACAGAACGGCGACCGCTCGGCTATCGCCGTCAATGATGCAGAAGGCTTGTTGCAGGCCGTGCATGCAGGGCTTGGCATTTCACTGCTACCCTGCATCGTCGCCGATCACGTATCAGGCCTGGCTCGCATTGCAGTCGACGGCGGTCGATTGCCCGAACGTGAAATCTGGTTGATGACACATCCCGACCTTCGCCACCTCGCGCGCATCGCGACGGTGATTGACTGGATCGAACGCACCATCATGAAACTGGAACGGATGTCCATTCCAGATTAGCCAGATCAGGTTGAGAGAATCCTCAACGCAGCACGCGGCAACGGCCGTTGTAGACCATCCAGCGATCGAAGCCAGAGACGCAGAACTCGACATTGTCACCTATCGAGGCAAAGCCCTGACCTTCCTCGATCAGATAGAAGATCGAACGGTCGCGTCCATCCGACAGGCGGACGGTTGCCCGGCAGTAATGACGGCCGATCGGCCATTCCTCGCTGGCCTGCTGATAACGGTGCTGGCGGATGTTATGAAAATCGGTGATGCCGACGTCCGGCAGATGCGGCACATGATGGACCTGATAGGAGAACCTGTCGGTGATCCTGCTCAGCACCCACGACTCGCCGCAAACGCTACCGTCGTCTTCCGAGTAGACGCCGAGGTCGGCCGCGTGAACCGTCTGCGTGACGCCGAAAGGCGCCGCAAGGGGAGTGCAGAGCGAAATCAGGGCAGCAAGGGCGGATTTGGCGAAGCGAGTCATGGCAGCCTCTCAAAGGTCGATTGCGCGCACTCTGCGGATTCGCTGACGTCCGGTCAAGCGGCAGCACGAACAATGGTTTCCGCCGGGACGTACCGGCGGCCGCCTAGGAAAACCGTTCCCAGGCGGACTGGCGTGAAACCCCCAGTTGATCGCCGATCCTGGCCCAGCTGACTTTTCGCGAGCGCAATGTGTCGACCAGCAATTGCAGATACGTGCCCTTGCCCTGGATCGTCTCATCCGTGGGGCCGAGCATGTCGAGCAACCTGTCCGTAGGTTGATTGTCCAGAGAACCAAATCGCGACATGTCGGGCATGCGTCCGGACAGGATCTCGGTACACAGGCCGACGCATTCGTCGCAAATTGAAGACGAGGCCCGGTCCGGCGATCAACGCCTTCAACTCGGACTGAGGCTTGAGGCAAAAGGAACAATGAACCGGCCGCGCCTCGTTGGCGGGCGAGCGCAGCGGGATTTCCGCAGTTTGAGTCGATCGGGTCACGGCAAGCTCCATTTGTCAGGACAGCCCTGACAGTCAGGAATATCCTGACAAAGCGATAAAATAAATGCGTCGAAGCGCCGATCGCCATGAGAATTGCCTTGGGGGCAGTCCTCAAGCCTGCTCGCCGGCCAGCCATTCCAGCGACCAGTGCGCCGGCTTCTGCACGGCGAGCATGTTGTGCAGCGCCGGCAGGACGGTCCGCAATTCGCTTTCCAGCGTGAAGGGCGGGTTGACCACCACCATGCCGGTACCATCAAGGCTGGGTTCGGTAGAGGCCGGCCTGATCTCGAATTCTATGTCGAGGAGTTTCGGGATGCCGGACTGCTTCAGCGCCTTCCTGAATGCGATCACGGCCTTGCGGTCCTTGATCGGATACCACAGCGCGTAGATACCTCCGGGCCAGCGCTTGTGCGCCTTGACCAACCCATCGACGAGGCGGCTGAACTCGCCCTCCTCCTCGAATGGCGGATCGATGAGCACCAGACCGCGTTTTTCCTTGGGCGGCAGATGGGCGCCAAGCGCCAGCCAGCCGTCAAGCTCCATCACCCTGGTCTGAAAATCGCCGGCAAACTCCGCCTTCAATTTCGCGGCATCCTTTGGATGCAGTTCTATCGCCGACAGCCTGTCCTGCTTGCGCAGAAGGTTGCGGGCAAGGAGCGGCGAGCCCGGATATTTCCTCACCCCACCTTCGCGATTGAGCGAGCGCACCGTTTCCAGATACTGCGCCAGCAATGCCGCCGCTCCGGCGTCAAGCGGCGCGCCGATCAGCTTGCCGATGCCGCTTTGCCACTCGCCGGTCTTCTGCGCCTCGACCGACGACAGATCGTAGCGGCCGATACCGGCATGGGTATCGATGACGCGAAACGCCTTGTCCTTCTGCTTCAGATATTCGAGCAGGCGCGTCAGCACGACATGCTTGACGACATCGGCGAAATTGCCGGCGTGATAGGCGTGACGGTAGTTCACTTGGCTCCCCTGCCCCAGCGTGGCGGTGGCGGCTGCGAGTTCGGATTTTCCGGCCGGCCGCCACCGGAACGTCGGGACAGCAGAAAGCCGATCAGGCCGACCGCCATCATCGAAAAGCCGACCGGCCGCGCACGGCTGTCGGCCTCGCCGACACCGGAGCGCAGCACGAGGTCGACCGCCCGCATCGGAATATCGTCAGCGTCACCGGGGCCGGCGGTGAAAATGTAGGGACCAGAATTGACCGTCGCGATCACGCCGGCGTCGTCGCGAAAAATCTTGTCGGGTAGTTGCGGGCTGGCCTGGCGCGGATTGTCGACGTGGTTGAACTGCAGCGTCGAGGCGAGCACCGTGCGGCCGCTGGTCGCGGCGGTCAGCGTCAACACGGTGCGCTGCTGCGAAACGATGCGTTCGGCCCTCGCGGTCAGGTCGACCAGGACCCGCACCGGCGCATCGCTGCTCTTCAGCGACACGGTCAGCGGCTTGAAGCGACCCTGTTCGTAGACCCGCCAGGTGCCGATCTCACGGCCGGAAAAGTTGGTCATCGCCCAGGGGTAGATGAAGCTGATGCCGGTGCCAGCCAGCAGGATCAGGACAAACAGAGAGCGCATTCAGACCGTTACCTTGTAATCATCGTTCGCAAGCCTGCCTTGACGCGGCGCCGCAGACATCCCCATTGCTCCAGCAATATGCCGGGGGAGTTCGAATGTCTTCTCGAATTCGGCTACGGCAAAAGACCTGGCAGCCTCTAAGCTTTTCGCTCCCAGCGGCGGTCAGGTGTCTGCTGCCAGTAGGTCACCGCATGACCGGCGTCCTTCACCGTTTTCCAATGCGCCCGCGCCGCGTCGACCTGGGCCGCGTCATGGCCGTCGAACAGGAACACGGCACGCTCGTAACCGCTGAGCTCGGGCGGCACGGCGCCGTCGACCAGGAACCTTATCCTCGCCTCGTTGGGATTGCCGTCGCCGGTGGTCAGCAGGATCGGCTGGTCGGCGGGATAGGGTTCGCGGTCGGTGGCGTGCGCCAGAAAGGAATCGTCGCGAAAAGTCCACAAATGCTGGTCGAGCGCGTCGCGGCGTTCCTCGGTGCCGGTCTGCACCACCGCGCGCCAGCCGCGATCGACGCTGCGCTCGAGCAGTCCCGGCAACGCCTCCTCCAGCGTCGATTCGGTCAGGTGGTAGAACAGCACATCGGCCATGGATCGGGATCAGCCCTCGTAGTGATCGCGCACCAGCCTGTCGAGCAGCCGCACCCCGAAACCGGAACCCCATGACTGGTTGATCTCGTTCGACGGCGAAGCCATCGCCGTGCCGGCGATGTCGAGATGCGCCCAGGGCGTGTCCTTGACGAAGCGCTGCAGGAACTGCGCGGCGATGATGGCGCCGCCATAGCGGCCACCTATGTTCTTCATGTCGGCATTCTTGGAATCGATCAGCTTGTCGTATTCGGCGCCGAGCGGCATGCGCCACAGCCGTTCCTGCGTCGATTGCCCCGCCTCGGTCAGCCTTTGCGCCAGTTCGTCATTGTTGGAGAACAGGCCGGCATAGTGCAGTCCCAGCGCGACCATGATGGCGCCGGTCAGCGTCGCCAGGTTGACCATGAATTTCGGCTGAAAGCGGTCGTTGCAATACCAAAGCGCGTCGGCCAGCACGAGACGGCCCTCGGCGTCGGTGTTGAGCACTTCGATGGTCTGCCCCGACATGGAGGTGACGATGTCGCCCGGGCGTTGTGCGTGGCCGTCGACGGCGTTTTCGACAAGGCCGATGATGCCGACGACATTGGCTTTCGCCTTGCGCGCCGCCAAAGTGTGCATGAGGCCGGTCACCGCAGCCGCGCCACCCATGTCACCCTTCATGTCCTCCATGCCCGACGCCGGCTTCATCGAATTGCCGCCCGTGTCAAACGTGACGCCCTTGCCGACGAAGGCTACGGGCGCATCCTTCGGTTTGCCGCCGTTCCACTGCATGACGGCCATGCGGGCGCCACGAGGCGAGCCCTGGGCGACGCCGAGCAGCGAACCCATGCCGAGTTTCTTCATTTCCTTCTCGGTCAGGATCTCGACCTTGACGCCGAGCGCCTCGAGTTCCCCGGCGCGGGCGGCGAACTCGACCGGTCCCAGTACATTTGCCGGCTCGTTGACGAGGTCGCGCGCCAGAATCACGCCGTCGACCACCGCCTCGGCATCCGTGAAGGCTTTCCTTGCGCCGGTCGGGTCGGCGGTGTGGATGGTTATCTTGACCGGCTTCTTCGGGTCCGCCTTTGCGTCATCCTTGTCCTTCCTGGTCTTGTACTTGTCGAAGGAATAGCTGCGCAGGAGAATGCCGGCGGCAAGGCTGGCGGCGGCCTTCCCGTCGACCGAAGCCCCGGCCAGGTCGAGTTCCACGGCCACCTCGCTTGCCTTGCGCAGGGATGCAGCAATCGTGCCGCCAAGTTTCAACCAAGCATATTCATCAAGCCCCGAGGCCTTGCCGGCGCCAACCGCGACCAGCCTGTCGAGCGCCGTTCCTTCCGGCGCCAGAACCTCGACGACACCGGCGAACTTGCCGGTGAACTCGGCCACCGGGAATGCCCGCTCCAGCGTCTTGCCCGGGTCGTAGGCCCGTGCATTTTCGCTCAGGCCGCCGTCTTCCGCCGACAGCACGAACACCGTGCCCTTCCTGTTCGCCGCCGTCTGAGGGGCAGCGAATTTTGCAAAGGTTATCGACGGTCTCGGGCTCATCATGTCCTGCTTTCGGGGATTGTGCGACGTGGCGCGAAGCGATTTGAGGCGATCCGCGACATTTGGTCGTTTTCCGGCATTTGGCAAGACTTTGCCTAAATGACTACCCATATGACGTGTGGAATCGATGGCGATTCGTCGCGGCACGGCCCCGCTTCATGCCGCAACCTGTTGTTAACCATCGATGTTCGCCCTTTCTTATCCATTCCCGCCGACACTCCGGTCCATTGCGGCAAGCGATGTGGGACGGGAACCGGATCGCCTGTGTGACGAAGTCAACCGGAGCCAGTTGTGCGGGCGTCGCCGGACAGCTACCCTAAGTGTGGTGGCATGATGCCGTTCGAGAAAATCGAGTAAAGCCTTCATGAAGGTCGTTGAACGCTACATCATGCGCCGCGCCTTCGTGGTCTTCCTGGCGGCGCTGGTCTGGACGCTGGCCATCGTGTGGACGACACAGGTGCTGGCCAAGATCGATCTGGTCACCGACAGTGGGCAGTCCTCACTGACCTTTTTCGAGGTCGCCGCGCTAATTTTGCCTTCGATCATTCCGATCGTGGTGCCTTTCGCGCTGGTGGTGGCTGTCGCCCAGACACTCAGCGTGATGAATTCGGATTCCGAACTCGCCGTCGTCAACGCCTCGGGCGCCTCGCGGTGGACCATCGTGCGGCCGATCATGCTCCTGGCGCTGGCGGCAAGCGTCTTTTCCTTCGCCGTGGACAACGGCATCGACCCTTACGCGCGCCAGAAGAACCGCGCGCTGGTGGCGGAATCACGCGCCGATCTTTTGTCCCTGATCATCCAGGAGGGCACCTTCCGCAAGATCGAGGACGGACTGTTCCTGCAGATCGGCGAACGGCTCCCGGACAACCGGCTGGGCGGTATTTTCGTCGCCGATTCGCGCGAGGAAGGCGTCAACCTCGTCTATTATGCAAAGACCGGCAGCATCATCGAGCGCGACGGCGAGAAGGTGTTGATGATGAATGACGGCGTCATTCACCGCAAAACGGTGACCGGCGACCTCTCGGTCATCCGGTTCACCTCCTATGCCTTCGACATGTCCGCCTTCATGTCGGCAGCCAACCAGGTAACGCTGTTGCCGAAGGACCAGACAACCCAGTACCTGCTCAATCCGAGCCCCAACGACAAGAATTACCAGCAGAATCCCCAGGAGTACCGGGCCGAGGTCGATCAACGGTTCACGGAGTGGACGTACTCGATGGTCTTCGCCCTGATCGCGCTTGCCGTTGCCGGCGACGCGCGATCGCACCGCGAGGCGCGCGTCAATCCGCTGATCACCGCCATAGCCATATCGCTGTTCGTGCGATGGCTGGGTTTCTTTGCCGCAAGCAAGGCCGACGAAGTCCCGCAATATGCCTATATGGTCTATGGCGTACCCATCGTGGCGTCCGCCGTAGCGATCTGGTTCATCGTGTCGAACCGGACCATGGAACTGCCGGTAGCCTGGGCGGACTGGATGACGAACCTGGCCGGCCGCATAGGCGACGGCTGGAACGCGTTGAAGCTTCGCTTCTCCAGGCGCGGCACATCAGGTCAAGGGGTCGGCTGATGGGCTGGACGCTGGGCCGTTACTTCTTCTTCCGCTATGTGACGATCACGATCTGGTTCTTCCTGGGCCTGCTGGCGCTGGTGTTCCTGATCGATTTCACCGAACTCTCCGGCCGCACCACCGGCCTGCCCGGCTTCACCTACGGCACGGCGATGGCCATTTCGGGCCTTCGCATGCCGATGATCATGCTGCAGACGGTGCCATTTGTGGGCCTGTTCTCGGCGATGGCGACACTGGTTTCGCTCAACCGCCGCTACGAGCTGGTCATCGCGCGATCCGCCGGCGTTTCGGCCTGGCAATTCTTGTTGCCGTGCTGCATCGGCGCCTTGCTGTTCGGCATCGTGTCGGTCGGGCTCATCAATCCCCTCGCCGCGCATGCCTTTTCCTGGTCCGAGCAGATCGAGACCCAGCTGCGCTCCGGCAAATCGAACACGGTTTCGGCCGACGCCGCCCCGTGGATTCGGCAGAAGACCAGTTCGGGCGACACCATCATCGGCGCGCGGGCCATCCTCAACCAGGGCCTGGAGATGGCCGACGCCGTTTTTTTCGTCCTCGACCAGCAAGGCAACATCGTCGAGCGCAAGGACGCGGCGCGGGCTTACCTGCGCGACGGCTATTGGGAATTGCAGGATGTAAAGACCTTCAGGAACGGCACCATCGAACCCGCCGAGAACGATCGCGTGCCGACCAATCTGAAGCCCGAATTCGTACAGGAGCGGCTGGCACGGCCGGAAACCATTCCCTTCTACGACCTGCCGGCGAAAATCGAGGTTGCCCGTTCGTTCGGGCTCAAGGCAAATGCCTTTGCCATGCAGTTTGATTCGCTGGTGGCGTTGCCGTTCCTGCTCGTCGCCATGACGCTGATTGCGGCAACAGTTTCAATGCGATTTGCGAGGATGGGACAATCGGCAACGATGATTCTGGGTGGCGTCGTTGCCGGCTTTCTGCTTTATGTCGTTTCGGTGCTGGTGAAGGCATTTGGCGTGGCAGGGTTTGTGCCGACTGCTATAGCCGCCTGGGTGCCGGTCGTGGTAGCTATGTTCTTCGGGGTGACTTTCCTGCTATACAAGGAAGACGGCTAGTGAGGGAGGCGGTTTTGCCAAGCAGCAGGCAGGCCAATTTGGCGCGCCTTTATGCGGCGAGCGCCTTGGCGTGCCTGCTTGCATATGCCGTTCCATTGCCGGCGTTCGCGCAGGATGTCGGCGATATGGCCACCAAGGTGCCGTCCAACTCGCAGATGCTGCTGGCGGCCGACACGCTCGAATACAACAACGACAACCAGACGGTGACCGCCGTCGGCGGCGTGCAGATCGACTACGGCGGCAACCGCCTCGTTGCCCAGAAGGTCGTGTACGACCGCAACACCAAGCGCATGGTTGCCAGCGGCAATGTCGAGATCGTCAATAGCGACGGCACCAAGATCAATTCGGATCACATCGACATCACCGACGATTTCGCCGACGGTTTCGTCAACGCGCTGCGTGTCGAGACCATCGACAAGGCCTATTTCGCCGCGGAAAGCGCCGAGCGCATGGGTGGGGTGCTGACCACCTTCCACAATGGCGTCTATACCGCCTGCGAACCGTGCGAGGACAAGCCGGATAAGGCGCCGACCTGGCGCGTCAAGGCGCGGAAGATCATCTGGAACGGCGAGAAGAAGACGGTTCGCTTTGAGAATGCGAATTTCGAATTCTTCGGCTTCCCGCTCGCCTATCTGCCGGCTTTCGAGATCGCCGACCCGACGGTGAAGCGCAAGAGCGGCTTCCTGATCCCCAGCATGGGCTACAACAGCCATCTGGGATACAACGTCAAGATTCCCTATTATTTTGCCCTTTCGCCCACATATGACCTGACGGTGACGGGAAGCGGCTACACCAAACAGGGCTTCCTCGGAGAAGCCGAGTGGCGCCAGCGCTTCAACAATGGCGAATACACTTTGAAGATCGCCGGTATTCAGCAGCAGAACCCCGACGCCTTCATCGACACCACCGCGTTCCCCACCACCGGAGGTCACAACGTCGATTCGGGCCCCGCCGGCGACCCGAACAGGTTCCGCGGCATGATGGGTACGCAGGGACAGTTCGCGATCAACGAACGCTGGAATTTCGGCTGGGACGTGTTGCTGCAGACCGACAAGGACTTTTCGGCCACCTACAAGATCGACAAATACAATGACGCCGTCCATCAGTCGGCGATCTACCTGACAGGCCTCAACGACCGGAACTATTTCGACGTGCGCGCCATGCACTTCGAGGTGCAGGAAGACACGCCCAACGGCAATCCCGCCGCCCGCAGCGGCCAGCAGCCCTGGGTGCTGCCGTCGCTCGACTACGCCTACATCCCCGACGTGTCGGTCGCCGGCGGCCAGCTCTCGCTCAATGTCAACGCGCGCGTCATCCGTCGCGACGATCTGGATGAGACGTTCAACATTCCTTACGTTCCTAGTCCGGACGTGCAACGCGTGCGCGGTCTGGCGGGCGAATCCAGCCGTCTGACCGCGGAGGCCGAGTGGAAGCGGACGTTCGTCACCGATGACGGGCTGGTTGTCACGCCGTTGCTGGCGCTGCAGGGCGACACCGACTACGTTGATGCTTCATCCGGATCGCTTATCGCCGTCAACCAGATGGCGACGAATCTGGGGCAGCAGGCCGACATGCGTTCGTCGTTTGCCCGCTACATGGCAACGGCCGGCCTCGAGATGCGCTGGCCAGTGCTGTTCTCGCTCGCCAGCGGATCGAGCCACGTCATCGAACCGATGGCGCAGGTGTTCCTGCGGCCGAACGAGCAATATGTCGGCGGCCTTTCGATCCCGAACGAAGACGCCCAAAGCATGGTTTTCGACGCGACCACGCTGTTCGAGCGCGACAAGTTCTCCGGCTATGACCGCATCGAGGGTGGCTCGCGCGCCAATGTCGGCCTGCGCTATTCCGGCTCCTACATCAACGGTTGGGGTACCAACGCGATTTTCGGCCAGTCCTACCAGATTGGTGGCGAGAACTCGTTCGCCGCGCCGGACCTGGTGAATGTAGGCGCCTATTCGGGTCTTCAGACCACCAAGTCCGACTATGTCGGCCTGTTTGGCATCAACAGCCCGAACGGTTTCGCGGCCTCGGTCAGCGGCCGGTTCGACGAACAGACTTTCGAGGTTCGTCGTGCCGAGTTCAAGGCCGCCTATTCCGGCCTGCCGGTGTCGTTGAGCGCCAAATACGCCTTCATCCAGGCGCAGCCGCTCTACGGTTTCACGACCGACCGTCACGAGGTCACGCTCGGTGCGTCGACGCATCTCGCCGAGAACTGGCGCGTGTTCGGGACGGGAACCTATGACCTGCAGGAGAGCCTGCTGGTCAAGGACGGGGTGGGTTTCGCCTACAGCGATTCCTGTTTCACCTATCTGATGACCTACTCGCAGTCGCGTGACCTGAATACCAGGGAGGTGACGAAGAGCATCGGCTTCAACCTGTCGTTCCGCACCCTGGGCGACTTCGGTTCGTCGACCAACGCGGTCGACACCATCCAATAATGCATGGCGCTCAAAAGTGGTCCCGGTTTTGAGACAACGACATGCATGAAAACAAAGCCTAGAGCGCGTTGCATGAAGCCGTTTCGACGCGATGCGCTTTAGGCGGCGACATCGTTTCGCCGCATAGGGCTGGCAGGGGTTCGCCTATCCGGAAGGGGACGGAATTGGGCGGAGCCGGGATAGAATTGGGATGCCAATGATGAGGAAATACCTCTTTTCAGCAGGGTTTGCGCTGCTTGTGGCGGCAACATCGGTGTCGATGACCGTCATAACGCCGCCGGCTTTCGCCAGCGAGATCAAGTACGTCGTCAACGACATACCGATCACGTCAGGCGATATCGCCCATCGCGCGGCCTTCCTGAAACTGCAGCGCAAGAAGGGCGACGCCGCCCAGGAGATGATCGACCAGACGCTGCGTATGGCCGAGGTCAAAAGGCTCGGCATCCGTATCACCGACGCACAGGTGGATGCCGCCTATCAGCGGTTTGCCGCCAACAACAAGATGCAGCTCTCGCAGCTCGACGGCGTCATGGAAAAATCCGGCGTCGGCAAGGATCATTTCAAGGAGTTCATCCGCTCCCAGATGGCGTGGAGCCAGGCCTTGAGCGCGCGCTACCGCTCCGGCGAAGGCGGCAGCGTGACCGAGCAGGATGCCGTCAGGCGCATGCTCGACAAGGGCGGAGCCAAGCCAAGCGCCACCGAATACATGCTGCAGCAGGTTATTTTCGTCGTGCCGGCCGCCGAACGCAGCGCGACGCTGGCCAAGCGCAAGCGCGAGGCCGACGCCATGCGCGCCCGTTTCAACGGCTGCAACACGACACGCGAGTTCGCCAAGGGCCTGATCGACGTCACCGTGCGGGATCTCGGCCGGGTGCTGGCGCCGCAGCTGCCGCCGGACTGGGCCGAGCAGATCAAGGCGACCAAGGTCGGCGGCGCCACCGTCACGCGCGAGACCGAACGCGGTATCGAATTCATCGGCATCTGCTCGTCACGCGAAGTGTCGGACGACAAGACGGCCCAGATGGTGTTCCAGAGCGAAGGCTCCAACGACAAGGCCGCCGAAGACCTCAGCAAGAAATATGTCGATGAGCTGAAGGCAAAAGCCCGCATAGTCAAGCGCTGAGGTGCCCGGCGTGACGACCGCACTGGCGGTGAGCGTCGGTGATCCGTCCGGCATCGGGCCGGAAATCGCGATTGCGGCGTTTCTGACGCGGGCGGCGGTCGCCGTGCCTGCCTTTTATCTTCTTGCCGACCCTGCGCAGATTGCTTTACGCGCGCGCCATCTCGGTGTTTCGCTGCCTGTCCAGGAAGTGACGCCGGCACAAGCGGCGGCAGTGTTTGGCCACGCCTTGCCGATCGTTCCGCTCGCTGCCCGCTTCATCGACAAACCTGGCCGGCCGGATCCGGCCAATGCAGCCGGAACGATCGAGGCCATCGACCGCGCCGTGGCCGCGTGCCTAGCCGGCGACGCCGCGGCCGTGGTGACCTGCCCGATCGCCAAGAAGCCGCTCTACGATGCCGGCTTCCGCTTTCCCGGCCATACCGAATATCTGGCGCACCTGTCGGCCCGGCATAGCGGGATCGACGCGATGCCTGTCATGATGCTGGCTGGGCCTGGCCTGCGCACGGTTCCCGTCACAATCCACATCGCGCTCGCCGAGGTGCCGAAGGTCCTGACCACGGAACTGATCGTGGCGACCGCCCGCATAACCGCGGCCGACCTCGCCGGCCGCTTCGGTATCGCCAAACCCAGGCTTGCCATTGCCGGCCTCAATCCGCATGCCGGCGAAGGTGGCTCCATGGGCCTGGAGGACGAAAAGATCGTGCGCCCGGCGATCGACATCCTGCGCGCCGAAGGCATCAATGCTTCCGGCCCCCTGCCCGCCGATACGCTGTTCCATGCCAGGGCGCGCGCCGGCTACGACGCAGCGCTGTGCATGTATCACGACCAGGCATTGATTCCCGCGAAGGCGCTGGCTTTCGACGAGGCGGTCAATGTCACGCTCGGCCTGCCCTTCATCCGCACCTCGCCGGACCACGGCACCGCCTTCGACATAGCCGGCAAGGGCGTGGCACGACCCGACAGCCTGATCGCCGCGTTGAAGCTTGCCAGAAAGCTCGCCGACACCGACACCAAGGCCGCCGCAGCATGAGCCTCGACGGATTGCCGCCGCTGCGCGACGTCATCGAGCGCCATGGGCTGCAGGCAAAAAAGGCGCTCGGCCAGAATTTTCTGCTCGACCTCAATCTGACCGGCAAGATCGCCCGGAGCGCAGGCGACCTGACAAACGCCACGGTGATCGAAGTCGGCCCCGGCCCTGGCGGACTGACAAGGGCACTGCTTTCCAACGGCGCCCGCCGGGTCGTTGCCATCGAGCGCGATGAGCGCTGCCTTGCTGCCCTTGCCGAGGTCTCCGCCCATTATCCGGACCGGCTTGAGGTGATCTCCGGCGATGCGCTGAAGACCGATTTCGCGGCGATCGCCGCCGCCGCCGGGGATCATGGTCTCGTCCGTATCGTGGCCAACCTGCCTTACAACATCGGAACCGAACTGCTGGTGCGCTGGCTGACGGTCACGGACTGGCCGCCCTTCTACGCCTCAATGACGCTGATGTTCCAGCGCGAGGTGGCCCAGCGCATCGTCGCGGCGCCCGGCAGCGATGCTTATGGCAGGCTCGGCGTGCTGGCCGGCTGGCGCACGCAGGCCAGGATCGCCTTCGATGTGCCGCCACAGGCTTTCACGCCGCCGCCAAAGGTAACTTCTTCGGTGGTGCATCTGGAACCGCGCGCCATGCCCCTGCCCGCCGATGTCAGGAAACTCGGCCGCGTCACCGAAGCCGCCTTCGGCCAACGGCGCAAGATGCTGCGGCAAAGCGTGAAAAGCCTGGGCGGTAAAGCCCTGCTCGAGCGCGCCGGCATCGATCCCACACGGCGCGCCGAAACGCTCAACGTCGAGGAATTCGTAAGGTTGACGAACGCGGTGTAGCTCTCTTCGCCCCGTTTACGGGGAGAAGGAAGAAGAGTCACACCGTCTTCTCGTCGAGCAGTCCCGAGACGAAATCGAACAAGCCCGGCCGGCGATCCCGCCGCAACCTTTCGGCGATAACAATGCCGCGCACCTCGGCGAAGGCACGATCGAGATCGTCATTGACGATGACGAAATCATATTCCTTCCAGTGCTCGATCTCGTTGCGCGCGTTCTTGAGCCGCGTCTCGATCACTGCTTCCTGGTCTTCAGCGCGACGCTTCAGGCGCGCCTTCAATTCCTTCATCGACGGCGGCAGGATGAAAATCGAGACGATGTCGGCGCGCATCTTTTCCTTGAGCTGCTGGGCGCCTTGCCAGTCGATGTCGAACAGCATGTCGCGCCCTTGCGCCAAAGCCAGTTCGGCGGGTTCACGCGGTGTCGCGTAGCAATTGCCGTGCACTTCAGCCCATTCGAGCAAAGCGTCGGAATCGCGCAACCGTTCGAATTCGCGCATCGTGCGGAAGTGGTAGTGGACACCCTCGATCTCGGAGCCGCGGCGCGGCCTGGTGGTGACCGAGACCGACAGTTCGAGGCTGGAATCGCTTTCCAGAAGGTTGCGCGCGATCGTCGACTTGCCGGCGCCGGAAGGCGACGACAGGACGAGCATCAGCCCCCGGCGGCGGATGCGGGACCCCAAATCCCTGGGAACCATCGGTTCCTTGGCGACCATAGGCTACTCCAGATTCTGGACCTGTTCACGAAACTGGTCGACCACGGCCTTCAGTTCCAGGCCGATCGCGGTAACGGCCGCAGCGTTCGACTTCGAGCACAGCGTATTCGATTCGCGGTTAAATTCCTGTGCCAGAAAATCGAGCTTGCGGCCCACGGCGCCGCCCCCCTCCAGCAAAGCACGGCCAGACGCGACATGCGTTTTCAGCCGGTCGATCTCTTCGCGGATGTCGGCCTTGGTGGCCAGGAACGCCGCTTCCATGTGCAGCCGGCCCGCATCCAGATTTGCGGACGCGTCCATCAGCAGCCTGACCTGCTCGGCGATGCGCTCCCGGATCGCCGCCGTCTCTCGTGATGGATCCGCCTCGGCCCGCAGCGTGAGCGCCTCGATCGTGTCGATATGCCCCGCCAACAGCGCGGCCAGGGCTGCCCCCTCGGCCTGCCGCGCCTGCTCCAACCCCTGCAACGCAATGTCGAGGGCGGCCATGATCGCGACATCGAGAGCGGCGCGCGCCTCGTCGGTTTCGACGGTGTCGGGAACATCGAGCACGCCACGCAGCGACAACAATCCGTCGGCGGTCGCGGGGGCAACACCGAACTGTTCCTGCAACCGCTTGGCCAGGCCGGCAAGGTCCTTCAGGAAGGTCTCGTTGACCACAGGTTGCGCCTGCGCGCCGGCGGCGCGGCCAATGGTCAGCGTCGCCTGGAAATTGCCGCGCGCGAAGCGCTTCTGCAGGGTCTGCCTGATCGCCGGCTCCAGCCGCTCGAAACCTTGCGGCAGCCGCAGCCGAACCTCGACGCTCTTGCCGTTGACGGACTTGACCTCCCAGGCAATCGACGTACCGTCATGCTCGGCGGCGGCGCGTGCAAATCCGGTCATGCTCTGCAAATTCATGTCGCCTGCATATCCCTGGCGCGTCACCCCGTCACCCGTTTGCGGACAGGGCCGGTGCTGCTTGAAACAACCACGCCGCGTCGAAATCCGGCGCGCGGCGTTCCTTCAAATGTCAGGCTATCGCTTTCCGCGCAACGCCTTTTTCTTACTGAGCATCGCCGCCGGCATCGCCACTGTCGCCTCCGGTGGCGTCACTGCCGTCGGCGGGTTTGTCGGCCGCAGGCTTGTCGGCATTGCTGTTCGCACCAGCCGCGGCAGCGGCTTTGGCGGCATCATCGGCCTGCTTCTTCTGCAGGGCACGATAGCGCGCGACGTTCTCGTTGTGCTCGTCCAATGTCGCGGCAAAGACGTGACCGCCAGTTCCATCCGCGACGAAATAGAGATCGTCGGTCTTCGACGGATTGGCCACGGCTTCAAGCGCGGCGCGGCCCGGATTGGCGATCGGCGTGGGCGGCAGGCCGTTGATCACATAGGTGTTGTAGGGCGTCTGCTTCTGGATGTCCGACTGGTAGATCGGCCGGTCGGCGGGCTTGCCCTTACCGCCGAACAGACCGTAGATGATGGTCGGATCGGATTGCAGCCGCATGCCCTTGGCCAGCCGGTTCAGGAACACGGCGGCGACGCGCGAACGCTCGTCACCCCTGCCGGTTTCCTTCTCGACGATCGAAGCCAGGGTGACGAAGTCATCGACATTGGCGAGCGGCAGATCCGGCGCACGCCGCTGCCAGACCTCATCGACCAGCTTCTTCTGGTCGGCCAGCAGCTTGTCGATCATCTGTTGGCGTGTCGCGCCGCGCGTGAAGCGCAGCGTGTCGGTGGCGAGGCTGCCCTCGGGAGGCGTGCTCTTGGGCATGTCACCGCTCAACGCGGTTTCGTCGGCGATGCGCTGCAGGGCCTGATCGACGGTCAGCCCCTCCGGAATGGTCAGCGAATACATCACCGACTTGCCGCTCTTCAGAAGCTCCATGATGTCACGCATGGATGCCCGCGGCTTGATCTCGTATTCGCCGGCCTTGAGCGCGGAATCATTGCCGAAGGCACGCACGCCAAGGCGAAACACCCGGGCGTCGCTGATCAGTCCGCGGCGCTCCAACTGGTCGGCGATATCCTGGACGCCGGTGTTCGGCTTGACCAGGAAGGTGTCGCCATTGGCCGAGGGACCGGGTTCGATGAATTCCTGTTTGCCGAAATAGAGCGCGATGCCCGCCGCCAGAACCATCAGCATCACCGAGGAGATGACGAAGTTCATGAAGACGACGACCTGGCTGCGCGAGGCGCGCGAGCGCTTCGGCGGCGGTGTCCCAGCTTCGGGCCGCAAGGCCTCGCTGGCTGTCTTCGGCACGATCGGACCGTTGCTGGCCGGACGCTGTCCGATTCCTCCGTTGCCCGACGGATTTGTGTTCATTTCGCCCTACCGTTTTGTCGCCCAACGAATCCCCTGCGGCAGAGTAGGGGCGAATATGGCAAAATTGACGGCACGCCGTAGCATCGCCCCGGCGGCCGGACCTTCAGCCGTTGTAACGTTGGAACACGAGCGAAGCGTTGGTGCCGCCGAAGCCAAAGGAATTGGACAGCGCCACGTCGATCTGGCGGGAACGCGGCTTATTCGGCACCAGGTCGATCGCGGTTTCGCGCTCCGGGTTGTCGAGATTGATGGTCGCCGGCGCGATATTGTCCCTGATGGCAAGGATCGAGAAGATCGCTTCGGCGGCGCCCGCAGCACCCAGGAGATGGCCGATCGACGACTTGGTCGAGGACATCGATATCTTGGACGCGGCATTGCCGACAAGCCGCTCGACAGCGCCGAGTTCGATCGTGTCGGCCATGGTCGAGGTGCCATGCGCGTTGATGTAATCGAGGTCGGCGGGCGTAAGCTTGGCCCGGTTCAACGCGGCCGTCATGCAGCGGAACGCGCCATCACCGTCCTCGGCGGGAGCAGTGATGTGGTAGGCATCGCCCGTGAGGCCATAGCCGGTAACTTCGGCGTAGATCTTGGCACCGCGCGCCTTGGCGTGCTCGAGTTCCTCCAGCACGACGACACCGGCGCCCTCACCCATGACGAAACCATCGCGGTCGCGGTCATAGGGGCGGGATGCCGTCTGCGGGGTATCGTTGCGCTCGGTGGAAAGCGCCCGGCAGGCCGCGAAGCCGGCCAGCGAAAGCCGCGTCACCGGCGATTCAGCACCACCGGCCAGCATGACATCGGCATCGCCGAAAATGATCAGCCGGGCGGCGTCGCCAATGGCGTGCGCACCGGTCGAGCAGGCGGTGACGACGGCGTGGTTCGGGCCCTTGAGCCCGTGCCGGATCGAAACCTGGCCCGATACCAGATTGATGATGTTTCCGGGAATGAAGAACGGGCTGATGCGGCGCGGCCCGCGTTCCTTGAGGATGATCGCGTTCTCGGCGATGCCCTCGAGGCCGCCGATGCCGGAGCCGATCATCACGCCGGTCGCACAACGCTCGTCTTCGGTCGAAGGCTGCCAGCCGGAATCCTTCAGGGCTTCATCGGCGGCCGCGATCCCATACAGGATGAAGTCGCCGATCTTGCGAAGTTCCTTCGGCTCAAGAATGGCTTCCGGATTGAGCGTGCCGTGGGAGCCGTCACCGCGCGGGATGACGTGGGCGATCTTGCAGGCAAGATCGTCCACCTCGAACTCGGTGACGCGCTTGGCGGCGCTGCGGCCGGTCAGCAGTTCCTTCCAGCCATGCTCGAAGCCCATACCGAACGGCGAAACCAGGCCAAGGCCCGTGACGACGACACGCCTCATCGCAGGTCCTCCCCAGTGATGACTGCGGAATGCGTCAGGCCGAAGCCTTGTCGATGTACTTCACGGCGTCGCCGACCGTCAGGATGGTCTCGGCCGCGTCATCGGGAATCTCGACGCCGAATTCTTCTTCGAAGGCCATGACAAGTTCAACCGTGTCGAGGCTGTCTGCGCCCAGATCATCGATGAAGCTCGCCTGCTCCGTCACTTTGTCGGCATCGACGCCAAGGTGCTCGATGACGATCTTCTTGACGCGCTCTGCGGTGTCACTCATTTGGGGCATCCTCGTCTTGTGTTTGTCTGTCTTCGTTAGCGGGCGGAATGCCGCTAATCAAGCTGAAAGATGGTCTTGCCGGAAACGCAACGGCGACAGACCGGTTTTTGCCCGAACCGCCGGGTTGCGGGCCGCATTACACGAAAAATCATGGGCGTCCAAGCCGAAATGGTCTCTTTTCACAAGCCGGAGGCGCTGCCGCCGCCGGCGGTGCTCAGATCATTGCCATGCCGCCATTGACGTGAATGGTCTGTCCGGTGACGTAGCCGGCCTCGTTCGAAGCCAGATAAGCAACCGCGGACGCGACTTCGGCGCTGGTGCCCATGCGCCTGGTCGGGATCGCCGCCATGATCGCCTCCTTCTGCTTGTCGTTGAGCTTGTCGGTCATGGCCGATTCGATGAAGCCCGGAGCGACGCAGTTGACGGTGATGTTGCGCGTGGCGATCTCTTGCGCCAGCGATTTGGAGAAGCCGATCATGCCGGCCTTGGAGGCGCAGTAGTTGGTCTGACCGGGATTGCCGGTGACGCCGACAACCGAGGTGATGTTGATGATGCGGCCATGACGGCGGCGCATCATGGGATGCGTAAGTTCCCGGGTCAGCCGGAACACGGCGGTCAAATTGACCTCGAGCACGCTGTCCCAGTCGGCATCCGACATGCGTACGAACAATCCATCCTTGGTGATGCCCGCATTGTTGACCAGGATGTCGACGCCCTCGAGATCGACCTCGGCCTTCTGGCCAAGCGCCTTGACCTCGTCGCGATCCGACAGATTGGCGGGGAAGAGCTTGACCCGGTCGCCAAGCTCCGTGGCCAGCGCCTCCAGTTTCTCGACGCGCGTGCCGTGCAGCCCGACGATCGCGCCCTGTGCGTGCAAAACCCGAGCAATCGCCTCGCCGATGCCTCCCGATGCACCGGTAACGAGCGCCTTGCGGCCAGTCAGTTCAAACATCTTGATCTCCTGATTGAGAAGAGAATATCCGCTGTACAGGTGCGGTCGAACGGCATCCGTTCAACCAAGTGCCGACAATGCCGCCTCGACATCTGCCGCCGAGCCGACCGACGCGGTCGCGATATCGCGGTTGATGCGTCGCGCCAGTCCGGAAAGCACCTTGCCGGCGCCGATCTCGTAGAGCGTAGTGACGCCGTTCGCCCCGAACCACTCGACGGTCTCGCGCCAGCGCACGCGGCCGGTCACCTGCTCGACCAGACGGCGTGTGATTTCGTCGGGATCGCTCGACGGCGTCACCGACACGTTGGAGATGACGGGAACGACCGGCGCGTTCCTGGCCACGCCAGCGAGCGCGTCGCGCATGACGCCGGCGGCCGGCGCCATCAGCGCCGAATGGAAGGGCGCCGAAACCTGCAGCATCAGCGCCCGCTTGGCGCCCTTTTCGGTGCACAGCTTGGCCGCCAGTTCGACCGCTGCCTTCGCGCCCGATATGACCAGCTGGCCGCCGCCATTGTCGTTGGCGATCTGGCAAACGCCGGCCGTGGCGGCCTCAGTGCAGGCGGCTTCGACATCGCCCTGTTCCAGGCCGATGATCGCCGCCATCGCGCCCTCGCCGGCCGGCACGGCCGCCTGCATGGCGTTGCCGCGGATGCGCAGCAGCCGCGCGGCATCGGCAACGGAAACAAAGCCCGCGGCTGCGAGCGCCGAATATTCGCCAAGCGAATGGCCGGCGACGTAGGCAACCTTGCCCTTCAGCGAAAGACCACGCGATTCCAGCGCCTTGACCGCCGCCAGCGATACCGCCATCAGCGCCGGCTGCGCATTGGCGGTCAGGGTCAAGGTCTCTTCGGGACCTTCCCAGATCAGCTTCGAAAGGTTTTCGCCGAGTGCGTCATCGACTTCCTGGAAGATTTGGCGGGCCTCGGGGAAATTGTCGGCGAGATCCTTGCCCATGCCGACGGCCTGACTGCCTTGTCCCGGAAAGGTGAATGCGACGGCCATGCGGGGCTCTCCAGACTGGTTCTGCTTGCCTGATAACACGAATTTTCCTGCCTGTGGCGCAAGGCAGGCCGGCAAGTCAAGCCCGGCTTCCGCCGTCGACAGATCAGAACCCTGTGCGGAGTCTCTGTTCCCAAAGAGCTTTTTGACGATCAATCCTGATGAAAGCCGCTCACGAATCGTTTGCTGGCTCTTCTTATTTCCGCTACAGGCGCTAACTTTGCATGACAGTTTGATGACAATCGAGTGACGCGGCTGTCACTGGGTGGGGAAGTTAAGGTGGCCAAGAGTTCGAAACGCGCCGGCGATGCCGTCCCGCAGTTCCTGGAGGACGATCCGTCCACCGGCTACCTGCCGGGTCGCAGATGGCCGGTCCTGCGCTATGGGCTGATAAGCCTGGCGATCTCGGCTGTCCTGGTGTTCGCGATCGAACTGATCGTGCGCGGCGATGTCGCCGGCACCGCCTCGTTCTTCCTGCAGCCGCTCAAGCCCGGCTGGACCACGATCATCGTGTTCGCGCTGATACTGATCGGCCTCGACGCCATTCTCGGGCGCAGCCATCAGAGCCTCATGATCGTCGCGCCGTTGACCCTTAGCCTTGCCTTTGTCGGACACCAGAAATCGCATTATCTCGGCGATCCTCTCTATCCGACCGACTTTCTCTATGCCCGCCAGATTTTCGCCCTGCTGCCGCTTCTGGTGCGCGACCGGCCGATGACGGCACTGGCAATGGTGGCCGGCATCGTCGCCGGCCTGTCGCTGCTTGTCTATGGATGGCGGCTGTGGCGCCGCAAGGTTCCGGCGCTGAGCCACAAGGGGCGCCTTGCCCGACTGGCGCTGGCAGTGCCGCTGCTGGCCTTCTTCGTCTCGATCATGGACTACGCCACCTTTTCGTGGACCCGGGACCGGCTGCAGATCATCCCGATGATGTGGGATCAGAAGGAAAACTACGCCTCCAACGGGTTCGCGCTCGCCTTCGCGCTCAACGTGCCGATGGCGCATGTCACGGCGCCGCCCGGCTATTCGGAAAAGACGATCGCCGCCATCGAGCGGCCGCAGACGACCGCTTCGGTGCCTGATGAAAAGCCCGACATCATCGTCGTCATGAGCGAATCCTTCTGGGATCCGGCCAAGCTGCCGGGCGTAGCCATCACGCCGGACCCCATTCCAACCGTGCGGGCTCTGCGTTCGGGCTCGATGTTCTCGCCCGAATTCGGCGGCATGACAGCCAACATTGAATTCGAGGCGCTGACCGGCTTCTCGAACGCGTTCCTGCCCGCCGGCAGCATCCCCTACCAGCAATATGTGCGCACGCCGACGCCTTCGATGGCAACCTTCCTGAAGAGCGAAGGCTACCGGGCGCGCGCCATCCATCCGGGCACCAACTGGTTCTGGAATCGCGGCGCGGTTTACGCCGATTTCGGTTTCAACGATTTCAAATCGGAAGAGACCCTGCCGCCGATGGAAAAGCGCGGACCGCTGGCATCGGACGCGTCGATGACCGACGAGATCATCCGCGAAGCCGACGCCAGCGACGATCCTGTGTTCTTCTTCGCCGTCAGCCTGCAGAATCACGGCCCCTACGAGCCGAACCGCTATGAGAATCCAACGCACTCCGTGGATGCGCCGATCAGCCAGTGGGCGCGGGCCTCGCTGCTCTCCTACGCAGAGGGTTCAGCTGATGCGGACCGTGGCCTGCAACGGCTGATCGAGTGGGCGAAGAAGCGCGAGCGGCCGACGATTGTCGCCTTCTTCGGCGACCATCTGCCGCCGCTCGGACCGGTCTATGTCGAGACCGGTTTCCTGAAGGACAACGTCGCACCACGCAAGGAACCGACGCCGGAGGCAGCGCTCGAACATCACGAGACGCCGCTGGTCATATGGTCGAACCGTTCCGGGCCGGTCGAGGGCCTGGGCACGGTCAGCCCCGCGTTCCTGCCCTATCACATCCTCACCGCCGCCGGCATCACCCACCCCTATTACACGGGCTTCCTGGGCGAGATGCGGGAGCGCTACCGGGTCGTGGACCGCAACATGCTGCTGACCCCCGCCGGCCAAGCCACGCTCGACTGGTCGCGCCAGAAGGACATCGACCCGGCAATCAGCGATTTCCGGCTGATCCAGTACGACATGATGTTCGGCAAGCGCGATGCGGCGCCCGACTTCTTCCCCGAAACGGTCGACAAGATCGTCGCCCATACGAGTTGAAGGCCCCAGAAGGCCCTCGCGATACCGCCCTTTGGCAAGGGCTTGTCGCTCAATTGGTCAACTGCAGCTGCGAGAACTTGTTGGCAATCTGCTGGAACACGTTCGGCAGTTTGGCCGGATCGTTGACGGCATAATAGCCGCTCGGATCGGAAGCGCAGGCGCTGTAAAGCGCCCGGTTGGCCGCCGTATCGGATTGCAGCACCATCGTGTAGATTTGCACACCCTGGTTCTTCAGCTGCGTGCAGACGCTCTTGGTCCAGCCGTCGACATTGCGAGCCGCCGTCGTCTGGTTGTCCGACCCGAAACGACCACCCGCCAGGTATCCATAGGATGTATAGTCGGACTTGGTCGGCTGATTGCTGGCGCCATAGACAACGTTCTCGCCGTCGGTCAGCAGCATGACGATCTTGCTGACGCCTGCCGTCCTGAACGGCGCGCCGCCGGTATAGGGCTCGCCGGGCGAAAGCACCCGCATACCCCAGGACAAGCCCTCCGACACGTTGGTGCCCGAGCCGTTCCATTCCGTCATCTGGCTGGCGGCCTTGCGCAGTTTGTCGAAATCGTCGGTCAGGGGAACAACCGGGGTCGGACAGGACCGGTTGGGACCCACGGTGATGGCGCTGCCGGTCTCGGTGACAATCTGGTTCGTCGAGGCCACATATTTGGCCACCGTTTCCAGATCGGCTCCCAGCAGCGCGTCCACCACACCCCCGAGCAGGCCGCTGAGGTCAATACCCAGCACATTGACGCCGGCCTGCTTGAGCTTGTTCTTGTCTATCGTGTCGTCGAGATAGGAATTGTTGTAGCCCGTGGCGGAGTTTCCATAGGACCCCGACGGCTTGGTCGCCGGCGCGGGATCGTCCGGAGCGAAATACGGCACGAACAAGGTGTCGGGCTTCGACGGATCGGGCGGCGCGTCGGAGATGTTGTAGGTGCCGGGCCTCGCTTCGACACAGCCCTTCCACCCGGTATTGTTCCAGCCGCCCTTCAGGCCGAGTTGTCTGAACAGCGCCATGTGGTTCGGACGCTTGCCGTCGATGAGCGGGAAATTGATGCCGTTGGTGGAAGACTTGCCGTCCATGTCGATCCATGCCGGATCGAATCCGTCACCGTTGACATTGACGGCCGTGACGAACGGAACCAGCGAGGCGCGAACCTGGCGCGTCGGCGACTTCGTTGCCTCGAGCGTATCCAGCAATGACTTCGTCGCCGCTCTCAAGGCGGTCATGCGGGCGCCGGCCATCGAGCCGGTGTTGTCCAGCACCAGCACGACTTCGAGCTGATTGTTCGATTCGACCGCCGAGGCATCGACCACGATGTGCTTGCTCTGGCCGAACAGGAAGGCGAAGTTCAGATTGACGTCGGCCGACGCGACCGCCTTGGTCTTGATGAAGTTGACGCCCTTGTCGACGGTCAGCGTCGCCTGCGCGTTGGCGAGCTCGCCATGTCCGGCGATGTTGGCCTGGAAATAGCGATCGAACGCATCCGTGCGGGTAATATCCAGGTCACCCAGATGCGAGGAGGCGAGATTTGCCGCGTCGAGCGCATTCTGCAGGTTGCTCTTGGCCCGCATGATGGTCGAGACGTCGACCGCGAAGGCCACGGCCGACAGGATGGCCGGCAGACCGAGGCCGAGCAACAATGCAAAATTGCCGCTCCTGGAGCGCCAGAATTTCTTGAGAAGCATCCTTACCCCCGGAAATGCTTGCCGCCTGTCATGCGCGACTTATCCGGGCTTTTGCGCCTTCCATGATGAATCGACGGTTGACGGCGGCTCGCAACCCTGCACAACCTGACATTGTGGTTAAGGGCTGGTTGCCGGAAATTCGCCCGTCTTGCCGACGCCCGCGCCTGATTTTCGGCATCCTGCGTCATTGGGCACGTCGCTTGCCCTTGCCTTATCGCCGGATTGCTGTATAGACGCGCCCAATCTGCCGGTCCCAGCTGGGGGCTGAACGGAGGGCCGGAGGTTTATAGAAGACCTTCGTGTGAAGCCAGAAGCGCTTCCGCCTCCCGTGTCTCCGCTCTCGACCGTCTCGTCATGCTCCTTTCTTCTCCGCTCCCTTTTCGAAGGTTCAGCGGATCAGAGAAGTTGCAGAGGCTTTTGCCGCCGGGAACCGGGAGAGAAACGAAGAAAGGCATAAGACATAATGGCTCTTTACGAACATGTGTTCCTTGCCCGGCAGGACCTCTCGCAGCAGCAGGTCGATGCACTTGTCGAACAGTACAAGGGTGTCATCGCGGCGAATGGCGGCTCCGTCGGCCGGGTCGAGAACTGGGGACTGAAGTCCCTCACCTACCGGGTCAACAAAAACCGGAAGGCATACTACACGCTGATGGACCTCACCTGCCCGCCGGCCGCTCTCAACGAAATGGAGCGCCAGATGGGTCTGTCCGAGGACGTGCTGCGTTTCCTGACCATCAAGGTCGAAGCGCATGAGGAAGGCCCGTCGGCCATGATGCAGAAGCGCGAAGAGCGCTCCGAGCGTGGCGGCTTCGGCGACCGTGACCGTGGCGACCGCCCGGCGCGCAGCTTCGGCGACCGCGGCGATCGTGGCCCGCGTTCGTTCGGTGACCGCGAAGGCGGCGACCGTGGTCCGCGCCGTCCGCGCGAAGGCTTTGAAGGGGGTGCAGAATAATGGTCGACATCAACCAGATCCCGACCCGGCGCCCGTTCCACCGCCGCCGCAAGACCTGCCCGTTCTCCGGCGCCAACGCGCCCAAGATCGACTACAAGGACGTGCGTCTGCTGCAGCGCTACATTTCCGAGCGCGGCAAGATCGTGCCGTCGCGCATCACCGCCGTCAGCCAGAAGAAGCAGCGTGAGCTCGCCAAGGCGATCAAGCGCGCCCGCTTCCTCGGCCTGCTGCCCTACGTGGTCCGCTAATTCTCTCGAACGGGCGGTTCGCCGCCCGTTCATTTCACCGGCCATGACGGGCATGACCGGTTCAAGCATCAAATCCCGAGTTGAGGTCAAAACCTCTAACTGCCGCGACAGGCAGGACAGCGACACCGGCGGTAACGCCCCTTTTGCTTCCTGACCTGTTCCAGAGAATTCGGCGCCTGCCTTAATGGATAGACGCCCAACCAAAAGGAACAAAACCATGGAAGTCATTCTTCTCGAACGCGTTTCCCGCCTCGGCCAGATGGGCGACACCGTCAAGGTCAAGGACGGCTTTGCCCGCAATTTCCTGTTGCCGCAGGGCAAGGCGCTGCGCGCCAACGAAGCCAACAAGAAGAAGTTCGAAGGCCAGCGCGCCCAGCTCGAAGCCCGCAACCTCGAGCGCAAGTCGGAAGCGGCCCAGGTCGCCGAGAAGCTCGACGGCAAGAGCTTCATCGCCGTGCGTTCGGCCGGCGAGACCGGTCAGCTCTACGGTTCGGTTTCGACCCGCGACATCGCCGACCTGCTGACGGCGGAAGGTTTCACGGTCAACCGCAACCAGATCCAGCTCAACCAGCCGATCAAGACCATTGGCCTCACCAATGTCGCGATCGCGCTGCATCCGGAAGTCGAGGTCACGATCACGCTCAACATCGCCCGCACGGCCGA
>NZ_JAFKIC010000356.1 GCF_017306585.1 Mesorhizobium sp.
CGAGAACCCGCTCGGCGCGCGCGCGCTCTATCTCGGCACGACCGAATACCGCATCCACGGCACCAACCAGCCCTGGACGATCGGTGGCGCGGTGTCGTCGGGCTGCATCCGCATGCGCAATGAGGACGTGGTCGACCTCTATGAGCGGGTCAATGTCGGAACCACGGTCGAGGTGATATAATAGCTGCGACGAATCACCTGACCCGGCTCTGTCCGGATCGGAAGGAATAACGGGGGACGGGCCGTATGGGGATGCGGCCGGTCAAGAAGGGCAGCACGGGAAACCGCGCTGCCCTTTTCGTTTTCGGGTTTTTGATGCGCCGTTTCCCCCTACCCAGTTTTGACCGACACGCCGGGTTTGGTACGCAGGGAGCGGCAAGTCGTCCCGAAAGCAGAACGGTTCGCTTTCGGGGCTGATTTCCCCGCCGGCCTCTGCTATTGCAGTGCACAATTCACAGTTTTGCGTAATTCCGCAGGGAGCTGCTTCGTACTTTCCCTGGAATTGCCTGAGAAGGCAGAGGTGCCAGCCATGACCCGGATCGACGACAGCCGCTACCTCAGAGGTGGCCCGGTCGCCCAGCGCATCATCGCTTCGGTGCGCGAGGACGCGGCAATCGCGACAGCGGAAGGCTTTCCGCCGAAGCTGGTTTCGATCACCGTCGGCGACACCGACGCCGTCGACGTCTATGTGCGCAACCAGCGCGCTAAGGCCGCCCTTGCCGGCATCAGCTTCGAGGAAAGGCGCTTCGCCGCCGACATCACCGCGGGTGAACTGGAAGCCGCGATCCACGGCCTCAATGCCGACCCGCGCGTCACCGGCATCATCATCCAGCGGCCGGTTCCCGCGCACATCCCAATCAAGACGCTGCAGGCGGCGGTGCATCCGCTGAAGGACGTCGAGGGCATGCATCCGGCCTCGATCGGCAACATCGTCTACAACCAGCTCGACCTGGCGCCCTGCACGGCAGCCGCCTCGGTCGAACTGCTGAAGGAAACCGGGCTCGAACTCAAGGGGCTCGAGGTGGTCGTCGTCGGCCATTCCGAGATCGTCGGCAAGCCGATCGCCTTCCTGTTGATGAGCGAGGGCGCGACGGTGACCGTCTGCCATCACATGACACGCTCGCTGGCCGCCCACGCGCGCCGCGCCGATGCGCTGTTCGTCGCCGTCGGCAAACCACGGCTGATCAAGGCCGACATGGTCAAGCCTGGCGCCTGCGTCATCGACATCGGCATCAATTCGGAAATCGGCCCCGACGGCGAAAGCCGCATCGTCGGTGATGTCGATACCGACAGCGTCAAGGAAGTGGCGTCCTGGATCACGCCGGTGCCGGGCGGCGTCGGTCCGCTCACGGTAGCGATCCTGCTGCGCAACACCATGGTGGCGCTCAACCGCCAGCGCGCGCTCTATCGCGCGACCTATGGCGTGCCGGACCAGATCGCGGCGGAATAGCGCGACAGCATCTCACTCCGCGGCGACAAGACTTTCTTCCCGGACACCTTCGGGCCTCGGACCGCCATAGGCCCAATCGAGCAGCTTTATCGTGTGCACGACCGGCATTCTGGCGGCCGAAGCGATCTGCGTGATGCAGCCTATGTTGCCGGTGGCGACGATCGAAGCGCCCGTGGCCTCGATGTTCCTCACCTTGCGATCGCGCAGCTTGGCCGAAATCTCGGACTGCAGGATGTTGTAGGTGCCGGCCGAGCCGCAGCACAGATGGCCCTCGCGCGGCTCGCGCACGACGAAGCCGGCCTTGGTGAGAAGCTCTTTCGGCTGGCGCGTGATCTTCTGGCCGTGCTGCATAGAACAGGCCGAGTGATAGGCGACGACCGTTCCGGGCTTGCGCACCGGTTCGGGCAGATCGATGCCGGCGAGATACTCGGTGATATCCTTGGCCAGCGCCGACACCCGCGCGGCCTTGGCGGCGTAGGCCGGATCGAGGCGCAGCATGAAGCCGTAGTCCTTGATCGTCGTGCCGCAGCCCGATGCGGTGATGACGATTGCGTCGAGCCCGCCCTGTTCGATGGCGCGGGTCCAGGCATCGACATTTTGCCTTGCGGAGGCAAGCGCCGCCTCTTCGCGCCCCATATGATGGACCAGCGCGCCGCAGCAGCCCTCGCCGGGCGGCACCACGACATCGATGCCAAGCCGTGTCAGCAGCGAGATGGTGGTGTCGTTGATGGCTGGATCAAGGACGGACTGGGCGCAGCCGGTCAGGATCGCGACACGGCCCTTCTTTGCTCCCCGTCCGGCATGGACGCCTGGGGAGGCCATCGGCGAAGCAGCCGGAATCGATGCCGGCGCGAGCTTCAGCATCGCGGCCAGCGGCTTCAATGCCCGAACCCTTTCGAAGAGGCCTATAAACGGCCTGCCGAGCTTCGCCAGCTTGAGCGCGGCGCGGAAGCGCCGGGGATAGGGCAGAACGAAGGCCAGCATGGCGCGCGTCAGGCGGTCGATTAGCGGCCGCCTGTAGGTTTCCTGGATATGGGCGCGGGCATGGTCGACCAGGTGCATGTAGTTGACGCCGGACGGACAGGTGGTCATGCAGGCGAGGCACGACAGGCAGCGATCTATATGGGTGACGATCTCCTTGTCGGCGGGACGGCCGTTCTCCAGCATGTCCTTGATGAGGTAGATGCGGCCGCGCGGCGAATCCAGTTCGTTGCCCAGCGTCACATAGGTCGGACAGGTGGCGGTGCAGAAGCCGCAATGCACGCATTTGCGCAGGATCTTTTCCGATTCCGCGACATGCGGGTCGGCAAGCTGGGCAGGCGAAAAATTGGTCTGCATCGCTGACGCTCTATTTAGACGCAATTCCTGTGGGAAAACCGTTTCACACTTTTCCTGGAATTGCTCTAGGCCATGCGGCCGGGATTGAGGATGTTCTTCGGATCGAATTCCTGTTTCAGCCGCTGGCTGAGCGCCGCCAGCGCCGGCGCTTGCGGCTCGAACACCGGCAAGGCGGCGCGATGAGCGGGGGCCGCGCGCACCAGCGTCGTATGACCGCCGCCATGTTTGCGCAAC
>NZ_JAFKIC010000357.1 GCF_017306585.1 Mesorhizobium sp.
GCTGGTCTCTTCCGTCGAGGCGACCGGTCCCTCCGGCAAAGCGGGGCTGAAGCCGGGCGATGTCGTGCTGCAAGTCAACGGCAAGCCGGTCGAGAGCATCGAAGCCTTGGACTATCGCATGGCGACGCTGTCGATCGGCACCAAGGCCAATTTCGCGATCCTGACCAAGGGCCAGCAGGCGGCGATGGACATCGCACTGGAGCGGGCCCCCGAGGGTGCGAAGGCTGCCGAAGTCACGTTGCATGGCCGCAGCCCGTTCTCGGGCGCCAAGGTCGCCGAACTGTCGCCGCGGCTGGCCCAGAAGCTTGGCCTGCGTACCGACCTCAAGGGTGTGACGGTGATCGACATCAATCGCGATTCGCCGGCGGCCGATTTCGGCTTCCAGCCGGGCGACATCGTGCGCGAGGTCAATGGCACCGCAATCGACACCGCCGCGACGCTGGCGCAGATAGCCCAGCAGGATACGCGCTGGTGGCGCTTTACGGTCGAACGTGGCGGGCAGATACTGCGCCAGGTATTGCGTTACTGAGTTCGGTTTCTGAAGAGATCGCGCTCCAACCCAAAAGAAGTGCATGGCCGATCTGTTCAGTGTCGACGAACCGGAAAAGGCGCCGCCAGGCAGGCCATTGGCCGACAGGCTGCGGCCGAGAAACCTTGGCGAGGTGGTTGGCCAGGAACATCTGACCGGGCCAGATGGCGCGCTTACCCGCCTGATCGGTTCCGGCTCGCTCGGCTCGATGATCTTCTGGGGGCCGCCAGGCACCGGCAAAACAACCGTGGCAAGGCTGCTTGCCGGTGAGACCAGCCTTGCATTCGAGCAGATCTCGGCGATCTTTTCCGGCGTTGCCGACCTGAAAAAAGTCTTCGAGGCCGCCAGGTTGCGCCGCGCCAATGGCCGCCAGACGCTGCTGTTCGTCGACGAGATCCATCGTTTCAACCGGGCCCAGCAGGATTCCTTTCTCCCGGTCATGGAGGATGGAACGGTGGTTCTGGTGGGAGCCACGACCGAGAACCCATCCTTCGAACTCAATGCGGCGCTATTATCACGCGCACGGGTCATGGTCTTTCATTCGCTCGGCGAGGAAAGCATCGCCAGGCTGATGGCGCGGGCAGAGGAGACCGAGGGCAAGGCGCTGCCGCTCGACGACGAGGCGAGGGCAATGCTGGTGCGCATGAGCGACGGCGACGGCCGCGCGTCGCTGACGCTAGCGGAAGAAGTATGGCGCGCCGCCAAGCCGGGCGAGATCTTCGACGCCGAAGGCCTGCAGCGCATCGTTCAGCGCCGCGCGCCGATCTACGACAAAGGCCAGGACGGCCATTACAATCTGATTTCGGCGCTGCACAAGTCGGTGCGCGGGTCGGATCCCGATGCCGCGCTCTACTATCTGGCCCGCATGTTCGATGCCGGCGAAGATCCGCTCTATCTCGGCCGCCGCCTGGTGCGCATGGCGATGGAGGATATCGGTCTTGCCGATCCGCAGGCGCTGGTCGTCGCCAACGCCGCCAAGGACGCTTATGATTATCTTGGCTCGCCGGAGGGCGAACTCGCCTTCGCCGAGGCCACGGTCTATCTCGCCACCGCGCCCAAATCCAACGCTGTCTACACCGCCTTCAAGGCGGCCACGCGCGCCGCCAAGGAGCATGGCTCGCTGCTGCCGCCCAAGCACATCCTCAACGCGCCGACCAAGCTGATGAAGGAGGAGGATTACGGCGCCGGCTATCGCTATGACCATGACGAGCCGGAGGCCTTTTCCGGCCAGGACTATTTCCCGGAGAAGATGGGCCGCCAGACCTTCTATGATCCGCCCGAGCGTGGCTTCGAGCGCGATATCCGCAAGCGGCTGGACTATTGGGCAAAGCTGCGCAGGGAACGGGGATAGCGCATTTGCGTGGTCCGGTGGTTGTGACGCCGCGAGACGAGGCTTCGCCCTGGGGCGTTTCAACTTCGGTCGTCCTCCATGCGGTGTTCGCCGCGCTTCTGGCGTTGATGCCTTTGCCCAAGCGGCCGAACCGGCAGGAAGAAGAGCGTGTGTCGGTCGACATCCTGACGCCGCAACAGTTCGAGGCATCGACCAGGCCGCCGCCAAAGCTTGAGGCCATTTCCGCGCCGCCGCAGGTGCAGGCGGCACCGCCAACGCCTGCATCGATACCGGCCAAACCTCAACCGCCCGCCGCGCCGACGATGATCCGGCCGACAGAAATGCTGTCGGCCAAGACACTTGCCGATCCGCGCAGCCGGCAGGCACGCGCCGACCTGAAAACTTTCGCTTCCGATGAGCGCATGGTGCAATTGTGCAATCTCGAGGCGATGGATCAGATCCGCCGCTGGCGCGCAGACTTTCAGCCGGAGCGCGTGGTGCCTTACGCGACGGCCGAGGAGAAAATCACCGGAACCACGATTGCCGCCGACGGCGCGGCTTTCCGCAGCCGCAGAAACTGGTATGGTCTGAAGTTCAGATGCCAGCTGGCTGGAGACGGCGAAAGTGTCGTCGGCTTCGAATTTCTGGTTGGCGATCTGGTCCCCAGGGAGAAATGGGACGAGCTTGGCCTGCCGGCGGTGCACTGACCTGATACCGGCAGGTTTCACAAGGCAACCAGCCGGCCGGCATACCACTGGCCGTTGTGTGGTGACCCAAAAAACCTTATCAAGGCGCACGACCGGGCGGTGGTCGTTGCCGTGATTTCGGCATCACTCATTCGCAACAGGATCGCGCTTCGCGCGTGGAAAAATGACAAAGACCCTTCGCAAAACCCTTCGCAAATTCGCCATCGCCATTCCACTTTTCGCCCTTGGCTTCTACTTCATCCCGATCCTGACGACGATCTTCATCGTCTGCGGATTGATCGACGTGCTGCGCAACGACAGAAAGGACCTTTCGCTGTTCAGCGGCTATTTCCTCGGCAACGGGCTCTTCACCTGGCTGCTTTCGCCGTTCAACCTGCTGGTCGATCTCCTGTGCTACAGAAATCCGGGCGTGTGGAAGCTGGAGCAGTTTCCCGCCGACTATCAGCGCGAGGT
>NZ_JAFKIC010000131.1 GCF_017306585.1 Mesorhizobium sp.
TACCGCTGCGTGGGCGGCAGGCTGTCCGGCCACCCTGCCGATGTCGTCGCTTTCAATCGTGTTCAAGTCCATCCGGCGGCTTCTAACGCCTTTCCGTGACAAAAAACAGACGATTCTGGGCCAGCGCCAGCCGGGCTAACGGCTCGGCAAAGGATCGGCGAGAGCGGCCTGCATCATCTCGCGCACCCGGCTTTCCATCAGCCGGGCGGTTTCCTTGCGGTTGGAGCCCTTGGAAAAGGCGATCGGCTCGCCGAAATGCACCTCGACGTCGAGTGCTCCTTCGGCCATCAGCACCTTGAGATGGGGCATCAGATCCTCATCGCCTATCCACGCCGCGATCGGACGGTGGCGGCGGCCCAGCGGCACGCCGTGCAGGCGCGTGTAGACGATGGCCACCGGTTGGATGAACACTTGCTCAGCGGCTCCCTCGGAGATCGCCATGGAAGCAGCGCCGAACAGCGTGCTCTTGAAGGGCAGGACGACATTGCCGTCGCCGGTCGAGCCCTCCGCGAACAGCACCATGGCGTCGCCTTTGGCCATGCGGTTGGCGATCTCGCTCGCCTGATCGCCCGATTTGCGCTTGCGTTCGCGCTCGATGAAAACCGTGCGCTGCAGTTTCGACAGCATGCCGATCAGCGGCCAGCCTTCCATGTCGGCCCTGGCGATGAACTTCACATCGGCAAAGGAGCCGAGCACCATGATGTCGGTCCAGGAGATATGGTTCGAGGCGACCAGCAAGGGGCGCTTGTCGGACAATGCGCCCTTGACGTGGACGCGCATGCCGAGCGCCCGCAGGATCAACCTGTGCCAGATCTTGAGGATCACGGTTTCCGGCCACCAGCCGGTCTTCATCGACAGGAGTTGCAGGGGCACGAGGACCAGCGTGCCGGCAATGACCAGGCCCAGCGCCAGGAAAATCCTGATTTTTGCGATCATGCGTCCTGGCCCTAACCCCGGCGCTTGGCTAGCGAAGATCGCGGCGCATGACAAGCGCGCCGGTCGGACCACGATCGGGCGACTTGTAGTAATCGGGACGCTTGCCGACTTCCCGGAAGCCCAGCCGGCGATAAAGGCCTATCGCGGCGGCATTTGTCTCGTCGACCTCTAGGAACAGGGCCTCGGCGCGCTGCGAATGGAGTTCGCGCAGCACAGCGTCCATCAACTGCCAGCCCAGTCCCTGGCGGCGATGCGAGCGTGCCACGGCGACCGTCAGGATTTCGCCCTCGCCGGCGGCAAGGCGGGCGAGCACGAAGCCGACAGGCGGCTTGGCGCCCTGCCCGGTTTCGCGCGCGGCATAGCCGAACACAGTGTCCTGTTCGAGCAAGGCGGCGAACTCGCCGTCTGTCCACGGGCGAACGAAATCCTCGCGATGCAGCACCGAAACCGCGCGGCTGTCGGTGATCCTGAGCGGCTCGAGCGCGTAGTCCCGGCGCCGCGATTGGAGAAAAGGTATGCGCATTAAGTTTTTTGCCTCGACAGAATGAACCCGGCCTGCGGCTTGGCATCCGCGCCGCGCAAATAGAGCGGTTTGGGCCTCTCGCCCTCGCCCTTCACGGCAGCCAGCCGGGCGTAGGTGAGAATGTCGGCGGTGGCCGTGCGAGGCCCGATATTGAAGTCGTGGCCGGCAAGCGTGGCGATCTGTGTCGCCGCCGAACCGGCCAGCACCGAAGAATGGTCCATCGCCATGGCCACGGCGTCAGCAAGCGTGGTCACTGCCGGCCCGTAAGTCAAAACTGACATTTGATCGTAGAGAGCGGCATGAATTTCCTCACGGCCTGCGTCGAGCGCTGCCAGCACGGCACGGCCTGGAAATGCCGTGGCTGCCTCGGCGGCCAGTGCCTCCAGCGTCGTCACCCCGATCGCCGGAACCCTGAGCGCCAGGGCCAGGCCACGCGCGGTCGAGACGCCGACCCGCAACCCGGTGAACGAGCCCGGGCCGACGGATACGGCAATGGCGCCGAGATCGGGATAGCCGGCCGCGCCGGCTTCCATCGCCGAGGCGATCACCGCCATCAGATGTTCGGCATGGCCCTTGCCGAGGTCGAGCACCGAGCGGCCAAGCTCCTGCCCGGCGGCCGCGTCGTAGACGCAGGCAGCGCAGAGGCTGGCGGCACAGTCGATGGCGAGCACTTTCATGAAACGACCGGTTCGAAAAACACTTTCCCTGTGCCCGCCACGGCGCGCCGCCGCAAGAGCATAGTGCATAATTTGTTAAGCGGCTTCGCTTCGGCGGTCAGGCGCGGTCGATGCGCAGCATGTGATTGTCCCAGACATAATCCGGTTCGGAACGGGAAGCGCCGCTGCCGTCGACGATTTCGCCGGCTCCGGTTGTCGCCATGAAGCCGGCTGCGTCAGGCGCCAGGCCGCAGACCTCGATGAGGGCCTTGGACGAGACGACCTTGCCGCTCGTCGCGTCCACGACGACGAAAGTATTGCCTTCCGGCGACGACACGGCGACCGTGCCGGCGGCCGGATTGGCGGCGACCGAACCGATATAGTTGCGGAAGCCCGACAACACGTCCGGCGGCATGTCGATCAGCTGCAACTCCTTGCCGCGCGCCGCACGGCCGACCAATAGCGGACGATCGGTGCCTGGGCCTCGGTACTGGCAGCCGAACCAGACGGTGCCGGCCTGGTCGGTGTCCATGTGGCGGATAGACAATTGGTGGAGAGCGGGGGGCAGTTCGTGTTTTTCGATCAGATCGCCGGTGACACGGTCGATCAGCACGTAGGAGGGTTTCATGGTGGCGATGTTGAGCTCGGCGCGGCCATAGTCCGGATGGGTCTCGATGCCGCCATTGGCGACGGCGATGGTCCTGCCGTCGCCGAGCAGCAGGAGTTCGTGCGGCCCCATGCCATAGGTCGGGAATTCGCCGATACGGCTGAATTTCGCGCGCGCATCATAGACACCGACCACGCCGGCAGCGTTGTCGAAGTCATTCTCGGTGGCATAGAGCAGCGCGCCGTCCGGCGAGAACACGCCATGGCCGAAGAAGTGCCGGCCGGTGATGCTGGCGATGGTCTGCGGGGCCTCGCGGCCGGCGTGATCGAAAACGACAGCGAAGGTCCCCGGCTGACGGGCAAAGACGACGGAGCGTTTGGAAACCGGATCGAAGGTGACATCATGTCCCCGGTCAGGCAGGTCCACCGTATGCAGCACCTTGCCGGCCTCCGACAGGACGGCCGCCCCGTAGCTGCCGTCGCGCTTGACGAAGGCCGTCGCGAAGATGGCGTCCGCCGCGAGCGTGTTCGCCCAGGCCGTCGGCGCCATCGCGGCGGCAAAGCCAATACCGGCGGCCCTGAGGAAATCGCGGCGGTCGATGAGCGGCGTCTTCATGCTCAGTCCCCGTCCAGCGAGGAGAAGCCAGCGGTCAGGCCGAATTCGGCGGTCAGCCTGGTGCCGACCAGGGTGGAGAGGCTGGAGGTTATCAGCCTGAGATGTTCGAGCTTCTCGCGCAGCGCCGGATCGGCGAGCGCCTTGTCGATTGGACCCTGGACAGATTTTGCGGTCGAGACGCCGTTGGTGAGCTGGATGTGGATCGATTGCGCCATCCAGCGCGCATCCTCGGGCAATGCATCGCCAAGCTTCGAGACCTGGAACAAGGCGTCGATGCCGGCAAGATTTCCGGCCAGCGAATTGGTGGTGTTCTGAGAGCGCCAGTAGATCGCCTGCTTCGGCTTGTCGGCGTCGGGCTTGGCGCCGAGGAAGCCTTTCAGGCGGACATCCCGCACCATCTCCAGCTCGTTGATGAAGACGCCGACCAGTTCGGTCACCGCCTCGTTGCCGTCGCGGTAGAGCGGGTTCTGCGGCCCGGGATTGGCCCAGAGCGCGGCGAAGCCATCCGGTTTGTTCCAGGCATCGGCAACCTCGCCGGCGATGGTTTCGATGTTGCCCGCGACCGCCGCGCCATAGGCGCAACGATAAGGGTCGTCCTTGCCGGCCAGCGCATCCGCGCCGTCGCCGTAAAGCACGAATTCCAGCGCGCCCAGCCCCTGCATGGCGATGCTCTTGCCTGCCAGCTGCGCCGGATCGGTGGCCAACGCATCCCTGGCGGCCAACACAGCCTGCACCTGTTTCAGGCCGAGGCCCTTGCGATCGGGCCAATAGAGCATGCGCTCCAGCCTGTTGTTCTCCTTGATCGGGCCGAAGCCGATGATCTCGGCCGACGACCAGGCATAGACGGTGGCGGAGAATTCAACCCGCGCCGCATCTAGGCCTGCCTGCGAGGGCGCCTCGCAGAGCTTGTGCATCGCTTTCGCCAGAGCCTGCGCATGGTCGTGCAGGCCGGCATAGGCAGGTCGGACAAAGCCCTCGACCGCGCGCTGGATGATATCGGAGGCTTTCACCGACGCCGATGCGGGCGAGATACCCAACAAGGCCAGCGGAAGAACGAGAACCAATAGAGAGCGCTTCAGCATCACAGTGACTCCAGGAATTTGACCAGCGCATCGCGTTCGGTGGCGTTCGCGGCGGCAAAGCGGTCGCGCGCCTTTTGCGCCTCGCCGCCATGCCACAGGATCGCTTCCACCAAGGTGCGCGCGCGGCCGTCGTGCAGAAAGAACGAATTGCCGTTGACCGTTTCGGTGAGGCCGATGCCCCATAGCGGCGGGGTGCGCCATTCAGCGCCGGTCGCCTCACCGACGGACTGGCCATCAGCCAGATCAGGCCCCATGTCGTGCAGCAGGAAGTCGGAATAGGGCCAGATCAGCTGGAAGGCCTGCGCCTTGTTGGGCGTGTCGCGGCGGGTGACGAATTTCGGCGTGTGGCAGGAGACGCAGCCGATCTCGTAGAAGAGCTTCTTGCCGGCGAGCACATCGGGCGCATCAAGGTCCCGCCGCGCCGGCACGGCGAGGTTCTGCGAATAGAAGGTGACGAGATCCAGGACCGGGGCCGGCGCCTCGGCCGGACCGAGGCGCTTCTGCACGCCGGTGGGCATGGCAAGGCATTCCTTCTGCGCGGCGGTGCAGTCGCCCCAATGTTTCGGCTCTTCGGGCGTCGAGATGCCGATGTCGCCGGCGAAGGCATCCGCGGCCTGCTGCCGGATCGAAGCGGTCTGCGCCTTCCAGCCGAACCGGCCGAGCGTCACTTCGCCGGTGAGGCCATCGCGCACGATGTTCGGTTTACCCGAAATGCCGTCGCCATCGCGATCGTCAGGGTCGGCATGGGCCAGAATATCGGCCGGTGCTATCTGTTCGATCAGGCCAAGGCCTATCATCGGCGGGGTCAGGCGCGGCGACAGGGTGGTGTGCGCATCGAGCGGCCCGTAGCCGAGATCGGCAACCGAATAGGTCGGCTTGCGCAGGGAAATCACGGTGCCTTCCGTCAGCTCTACCTTACGCTCCTGATACTCGATATGCATCCTGCCTTCGCCCTTGAGGCCTGGCACGGCCAGTTCCTGCAACTGCGTGCCATAGACGGGATCCGGGAAATTGAGCAGCTGGTGGCTGGCGATGGCTGCTCTTTCCTCGGCGGTGCTGGCGTCGCGCGCGAGCCGCAGGAACATCGAGGTGGTGCCGGCGTCGCCTTGCGGCGGGCGGCCGCGGCCGTCCTTCAAATGGCAGTTCTGGCAGGCGCGCTCGTTAAACAGGGGGCCGAGCCCGTCGGAAGCCTGCGTCGAGGACGGTGACGACACCCAGTTCTTGCGGAACAGGGCATTGCCGAGCTTGAATGTGCCTTCTTCCTCGAAGGTGAGGTTGGCCGAAGGGTGCGAGAAGGAATCGCGGCTGACGGCCTTCTGCGAGGTGCCGGCGCCGCCTTGCATCCGCTCGAACGGTTCAGGTTTGGAAAAATCCGTGGCCGGCCTGGTGACGGCTATGACGCGCGCCTGATCCTTCGCATCGAGGTCGGTGCGGCTGGTGGCGAGGCCGCCAGGTTGGAGGTCGCCGGCCAACGCGGATGATGAGAGCGCCAAGACGAGAACGGCGCAGCACCTGCCAACCTGGACGGCTGGTGTTCGGGGCGAGAGCGGCGGGCCGGCGGCCCGCCACGAGCGGCGCAGGAGTCTTATGGCGCGCCGCATTCCCGCATGTCCTTACTCCGCCTCGTCCGCCGATGCGGCGTTGAGCAGGCCGTATTTCTCCTCGCCGATCGAGGCCAGCAGGTCGAGCTGGGTTTCGAGGAAGTCGATGTGGCCTTCCTCGTCCGCCAGCAATTCCTCGAACAGCTTCATCGTCACGTAATCGCCGGCTTCGTTGCAGATCTCGCGCGAGCGCTTATAGGCGGTACGCGCGTCATATTCGCCGGCAAGGTCGGATTCGAGCACTTCCTTCACGTTCTGGCCGATGCGCAGCGGCGCGACGGACTGCAGGTTCGGATGACCCTCCAGGAAGATGATGCGGGCGACGAGCTTGTCGGCATGCTGCATCTCCTCGATCGATTCCGCCCGCTCCTTCTTGGCCAGCTTGGCGTATCCCCAGTCCTCCAGCAGACGGTAATGCACCCAGTACTGATTGACGGCGCCGAGCTCCAGGAAAAGAGCCTCGTTAAGCCGCTCGATGATCTGCTTTTCGCCTTTCATGGGTTCTGCTCCCGTATTGGACGCGCAGGCCTCTGACGCGATCCAGATGTGAAACGATGTCCACGCCGCTCGCCTCCGAGCGGGCGTGGTAGTTCTCGGTGACCCGAATGATCGTTTCCACCACATTTGGGAAGCAGCCGCAACAGCGACCGCGCTTTTGCATCGTGTGATAGACCTTTGCCGGCACGATTAGTTGCCAGGGGTCCTGGTCCAGCAGTCCGATGATCGTCTGCTCGATCTCCCTCTCGGTGATGATGTTGCAATGGCAGATAAGCATTTCATTGCCTTGGCTGACGGCGCCGGTCCGGCGCCGTTTGGCTGGTGGTTGGTCCGGTGGCCTATTTGAAGACCTTGTCGGGCGCGTCGAGGCTGTCGGAGCCTTCGAAAGCGATGGCGTTGAGTTTCAGCGAGCCGACGGCGCGTTCGATCGACTTGGTCTGGTCGACCAGCGCGTCGATCGCGGCCTGCACGGTGGCATTGCCCGCCGCGTTGCCTTCGGCGATCTGCTGATCATAGGCTTCGCCTGCGTCAGCCCGCGCCTTGATCGCTTCCATCTTGGCGACGGTGACGTCGAGCTTGTCCGACAGTTCCTTGTCGATCGCCGGATCGGCCGCTTTCACCATGTCATGCACCGAGGGCCCGGAAATCACCGTGCCGTCGAGGCGCGTATAGTTAGCGAGATAGGCGGCGCGGATACCGATGGCGTCGTTGAGGTGGGAGTTGTGGGTGTTGTCGGAGAAGCAGTCATGCTCCTCTTCCGGATCATGCAGCAGGAGGCCGAGCTTCATGCGCTCACCAGCCAGTTCCCCGTAGGACAACGAGCCCATGCCGGTGAAGATCACCGAAATCGCGGTGTTCGGCTCGCCATCGACGAGGTTCTTCCGCGCGGCGCCGTCTTCCTTCCAGTCGTCGACCATCTTCTGCAGGTCGGAGACCAGAAGGGTGGTGGCGGATTTCAGATATTCGGCGCGGCGGTCGCAATTGCCGCCGGTGCAGTTCTTGAGATCATAGTCGGTGTAGGGCCGCTCGCCGGCGCCCGGGCCGGTGCCGTGCAGGTCCTGGCCCCAGAGCAGGAATTCGATGGCATGATAGCCGGTAGCGACATTGGCCTCGATGCCGCCGGCCTGCTGCAGCGTGCCCGACAGGAATTCGGGCGACAGCTTCGAGGCATCGACCTTCTTGCCGTTGATCTCGATCTCCTTGTTGGCGATCACATTGGCCGTATAGAGCGAATTCGTGTCCGATTCGGTGCCGTAGCTCTTGGCGACATAGTCGATCAAGCCTTCGTCCAGCGGCCAGGAATTGACCTCGCCTTCCCAGTCGTCGACGATCTTGTTGCCGAAGCGGTAGACCTCGGTCTGCTGATAGGGCACGCGCGCCGCCTTCCAGGCGTCGCGGGCGGCATTCAGCGTTTCAGCCGACGGTTTCGCCAGCAGCGCGTCGACTGCCCTGTCGAGCGCCTGCGCCGTGGTCAGCGAATCCTCGTATTTGGCAAGCCCGATGTCGGCGTAGGTCTTGATGACCGCCTTCGCATCGGTTTCAGCCTTGGCAGGCAGCACAAACACCGCCGCCGTCAGCAAGGCCGTCGCGCCAATCGCCGCGAGCCTGCCGCCATATCGTGCTGTCATTATCGCTCTCCAGTTTCTCGGAAATTCCATAAGCGGCGCGCGCGCCGGCCAGCGCCAGGCGATGCCATAAAGCGCAGGACTTGCCGCGCCTGCGCGCGGTTCGCGGAAGAAAGACACCAAAAATGCCTCCAATCGAACGGGTTCAAGGCCCAGACATCAAAGGGATGCGCTAACGCGCAGGCTCCCATAAAGCTTCGGTGTGGTTGGAAGTCAATGAAAATCGATGAGAAAAGCCAATTGAAACAATAGTTTAGAATTATTCTAAACTAGGATGGTCAACTTTAGGCGCTCTGTCTGCACCGGTTTTTGCTCCGAGCTGCCCGATTGACAGCCGCCGTTCCGGGTGCGACCCGCAATGCGCTCTTGCGGCGGCGACGGACAAGCGCCATCTGGCGGGACGCTATAAGATACAATCGGGATGGGAACGCGATGAAGAACGGTGTGGTCATTGTCGGCGCGGGTCATGCGGGCGTGCAGGCTGCTGCCAGTCTGCGCGAGGACGGCTATGACGGGCCGGTTATCCTCATCGGCGATGAAAACGACCTTCCCTACCACAAGCCGCCGCTGTCGAAGACTTTCATCAAGGATACGGAGGCCAAACCGCAGCCGCTGCGCGGTGAAGCTTTCTACACCGGCAGCGCCATCGACTACCGGCCGGGTGTGCGGATCGACCATATCGATACCGGCGGCCGCCGCCTCGGCATCGCCGGCGGCGGTGACCTCGCCTTCGACCATCTGATCCTGGCGACCGGCTCGCGCCCCCGCGCCCTGCCGTTGCCGGGCGCCGATCTCTCGGGCGTGCTGTCGCTGCGCTCGCTGTCGGACGCACGGCTGATCCGGGATCTGAGCGCGCACAGCGAAGACGTCGTCATCCTGGGCGGCGGCTTCATCGGACTGGAAATCGCGGCGACGCTGCGGGCCGCCGGCCGCACGGTGACGGTGGTGGAAGCGGTTGAGCGGCTGCTCGGCCGCGCCGTGGCGCCGGTGGTGGCGAGCCATGTCCGTCAACGGCTGGAAGCGACCGGTGTGCGCATCCTGACCGGCACCTCGATTGCAAGGCTCGAAGGCGAGAACGGCCATGTCGTCGCCGCGATCACCTCATCGGGCGAGCGCTTGCCGGCTCGCATGGTCATCGTCGGCATTGGCGCGGTGCCGAATGTCGAACTGGCGCAGGCCGCCGGCCTCGACGTCGCCAACGGCATCCGCGTCGACCACCAGATGCGCAGCTCGGTGCCGGAAATCCTGGCCATCGGCGATGCCGCCTCCTACCGGCACTGGTTCACCGGCGGCGACGTGCGGCTGGAATCGGTGCAGAACGCCACCGACCAGGCGCGCCTTGCCGCCCGCACGATTACCGGTCACGCGGACGCCTATTCGGCGGTGCCATGGTTCTGGTCCGACATCGGCGACATGAAGCTGCAGATGGTCGGGCTGACATCGGGTGGCGACAGCCATGTCGTTCTCGGCGACCTGCCCGACAACAAGTTCTCGATCTACCACTATGCCGGCGACCGGCTGCTCGGCATCGAATCCGTCAATCGTCCTGGAGACCACATGCTCGGCCGCAAGATGCTCGGCGCCGGCTTCTCGCCAACACCGCAGACGGTCGCGGAGGGACCGGATGGGCTGAAGGCGGCGCTGGCCGCGTTTCAGAGTATGGAGCCAGCCAAAGCCAGAGCGTAGGCTTGCCAATTTTTGCCATCCGCCATAAAACATCCAGATGAGCACCATGAATATCTCGCTGCCCGAAAGCTTGAAGCATTTTGTCGATCAGCAAGTGACGGATCGCGGTTATGGCACTAGCAGCGAATATGTGCGGGAATTGATACGCCACGATCAGGACCGTCAACTCCTGCGCGGCTTGCTCCTCGATGGCGCGTCATCCGCGCCAGGTTCTCCCGTTGATGATGACTATTTCGCCGCGCTACGAAAACGAGCGCAGGGTCAATAAACCAGGTGGCCACGAAGGCGATCATTCCTCGAAGCGTTGCTCTGAGGGATATCGAGGACGCCGTTGATTACTATGTGCGCGAAGCCGGTTCGCACGTGGCGCTGGCTTACGTCGAGGATCTTCAGAACGCCTACAAGTTGATAGCCAGCCATCCAGCATCCGGCTCTCTTAGGTTTGCCTATGAAATTGGATTGCCTGGCCTGCGCAATGTGCAACTCAAGCGCTATCCATACCTGATCTTCTATCTTGAGCAGCCCGACCATATCGATGTGTGGCGGGTACTGCATGCCAAGCGGGACATTCCCGCTTGGCTTCAAAATTCAAGCTCCTGAAGGATAGACCTTGAGGAGAAGTGGCGTCGCCTCCCCCTCAGGCGGCGCAGACCTCTCGGATCGAGCTTTCCAGTATGTCGAGGGCCTCGTTCATGACCTCGTCCTGGATGGTGATCGGCGCCAGGAAGCGGATGACGTTGCCGTAGACGCCGCAGGTCAGCAGGATCAGGCCCTTGTCGAGCGCCTTCAAGCGGATGGCGTTGGCGATCTCGGCCGACGGCAAGCCCTTCTTGACGTCGTTGAACTCCACGGCGTTCATGAAGCCGAGGCCACGGATGTCGACGATCTCGGGAACGTCGTCGCGGATCGACTCCAGGCGCTGCTTCAGCCGCGCGCCCAGCGTGTTGGCGCGGTCGCACAGCTTCTCGTCCTCGATCACGTCGAGAACCGCATGCGCGGCGGCGACGCCGATCGGGCTGCCGCCATAGGTGCCGCCGAGCCCGCCGGGGCCGGGCGCATCCATGATCTCCGCGCGGCCGGTGACCGCCGACAGCGGGAAGCCGCCGGCCAGGCTCTTGGCCATGGTGGTGATGTCGGCGGCCACCTCATGGTGGTCCATGGCGAACATCTTGCCGGTGCGGGCGAAGCCGGTCTGCACCTCGTCGGCGATCAAAAGCATGCCGTGCTGATCGCAGAGCTTGCGCAGCGCCGTCAGGAGCTCGCGCGGCGCGTCGTAGAAGCCGCCCTCGCCCTGGACCGGCTCGATGATGATGGCGGCGACGCGGGCCGGATCGACATCGGCCTTGAACAGCTTGTCGAGCGCGGCGAGCGAATCGGCAACCGAGACGCCATGCAGCGAAACCGGGAACGGCACGTGATAGACATCGCCCGGCATAGCGCCGAAGCCGACCTTGTAGGGCACGACCTTGCCGGTCAGCGCCATGCCCATGAAGGTGCGGCCGTGGAAGCCGCCGCCGAAGGCGATGACGGCCTGACGGCCCGTGGCGTTGCGAGCGATCTTGATGGCATTCTCGACCGCCTCGGCGCCGGTGGTGACGAAGATCGTCTTCTTCTCGAACTTGCCCGGCAGCATGGCGTTCAGGCGTTCGGCCAAACGCACGTAGCTCTCGTAGGGAACCACCTGATGGCAGGTGTGGGTGAAGCGGTCGAGCTGGGCCTTGACCGCCTCGATCACCCTGGGGTGGCGGTGGCCGGTGTTGACGACGGCAATGCCCGAGGAGAAGTCGATGTAGCGGCGGCCCTCGACATCCCAGATTTCCGAATTCTCAGCCCGGTCGGCATAGATCTGCGTGGTCATGCCGACGCCGCGCGAGATCGACTGGTTCTTGCGTTCGGAAATGGCTGAATTCTTCATGATATCCCTCATCGGGCCGGCGCCCGTTCTGGTTTGATGATGTTGAAGCCCCTTCTGGCCTTATTTCAGATTTTCCTCAAGCCGGCACCATCGCCGCGTCGATTGGGCCTGACGACGGCATCGCCTTAACCGTTCTGGCGGTACGCGTACGAGACCGGTTTCCTTTTTCCCGGGATTGATTATCCTCCGGATGTTCGCGAAGCATCGCGACGAGCGAGAAGCCCGCGGTTGGAGGAGTCCATGAGCAGGTACGCGACATCGTCCGTCTCGCCGCCATCCGTCAGATTCTCCCGTCTTTTGTCCTTCCCGATCGCGATATCCGCCTGCGCGGCACTGTTGGTGCTGGCCGGCTGCCAGAAGCAGGAAGCGGCGGCCAAGAAACTGCCGATCATGGTACGCACGCAGACGGTGGCAATCGCCGACTATGCGCCGAGAACCTCGCTGACCGGGGTGATCGCGGCGCGCACGCTGAACAATCTGTCGTTCCGGGTCGGTGGCCGCGTCGCCGAGCGGCTTGTCGAGATCGGCCAGCATGTCGACCAGGGCGCGGTGCTTGCGCGCATCGACCCGCAGGAGCAGGAATCCGATCTGCGCTCCGCACAGGCCGACCTTGACGCCGCGCAGGCACAACTGACCCAGGCCTCGGCCACTTTCGAGCGGCAAAAGACGCTGCTTGCGCAGGGCTTCACCACAAGGCGCGACTATGACGCGGCCGACCAGGCGCTGAAAGTGGCGCAAGGCAGTGTCGACGCCGCGCAAAGCGCGCTTGCCAACGCGCAGCAGAATCTGTCTTTCACCGAGCTCAAGGCCGGGGCCGCCGGCGTCATCACCGCCCGTCAGGTCGAAACCGGCCAGGTCGTGCAGGCGGCGCAAACCGTCTTCACCGTCGCCGAGGACGGCGACCGCGACGCGGTGTTCAACGTGCAGGAGACGCTGGTCGCCAAGACGCCGGCCTCGCCGGCGGTGACGATCACGCTGTTGTCCGATCCGCAAGTCAGGGCAACCGGCAAGGTGCGCGAAATCTCGCCGGCGGTCGACCAGGCCTCCGGTTCGATAAGGGTCAAGGTCGGCATTGCCGACACGCCCGCCGGCATGCCGCTGGGGGCGGCCGTCATCGGCTCGGTCAGCGCCAAGCCGGCAAAGGCGATCCTGCTGCCCTGGCAGGCGCTGACGTCGAGCGCCGGCAAGCCGGCCGTCTGGGTCGTCGATCCCTCGACCAAGGCGGTGTCGACGGCGCCGGTCGAGGTGCTGGCATTCGATTCGGGCACCGTCGTCATCGCCAGCGGCCTGAATGAAGGCCAGAGCGTGGTCACCGCCGGCGGGCAATTGCTCAGCCCCGGCCAGACAGTCGAGATATCGGGAGCGGCGCAATGAACCGGGTGCTGCCTGTCCTGCTTGGCCTTGCGGCGCTTGGCGCGCTCGCCGCCTGTTCGAAATCGGAGGAAAGGCCGCCGGAGATCATCCGTCCCGTGCTGTCGGTCGTGGTCGAGCCGCGCACCACGCAGACCTTCGGCTTCGCCGGCTCCGTCGAGCCGCAGGTCAGTGCCGACCTCGCCTTCCGCCTGCTCGGCCGCGTCGTCTCGCGCGACGTCAAGGTCGGCGACATCGTTACCAAGGGCACGACGATCGCCGCACTCGATCCGACCGCGCTGGAACTGGCCGTCCAGGCGGCCAAGGCGGAACTCTCCAACGCCGAGGCGCAGTTCGCCAATGCCGCCGCCAGCGAGGAGCGGCAACGCCAGCTGCTCGCCTCGGCCAACACGCCGCAATCCGTCTTCGACGCCGCGCAACAGGCTCGCAAGGCCGCGGAAGCCAGCGTCGAGCGGGCCAAGGCTTCGCTGGCCAAGTCGCAGGAACAACTGGGCTATGCCAGGCTGTTTTCGGATTTCGACGGCGTCGTCACCGCTGTCGGCGCCGAGGTTGGCCAGACGGTCGCGGCCGGGCAGACAGTTGTCACGGTGGCGCGTTCGGACCTGCGCGAAGCGGTGGTCGACATCCCCGACCAGTTGACTGGCGATCTTGCGCCAGGCACCCCGTTCCAGGTCATCCTGCAATCGCTGCCGACAATCCAGACCGAGGCCAAGTTGCGTGAGATCGCGCCGCAGTCGGAGGGTTCGACCCGCACGCGGCGTGTCAAGCTGACGCTGACCGATCCGCCGCAGGCCTTCAGGCTGGGCTCGACGGTGACGGCCACCCGCATGACCAAGGTCACACCCACGATCGAACTGCCGATCTCGGCGCTGCTCGAAAAGGACGGCTCGGCCAAGGTCTGGATCGTCGATCCGCAGACATCGAGCGTGAGCACGCGCGACATCACCGTCGCGGCGAAGAATGGCGGCACCTTCACGGTCGCCACGGGCCTCGAGGCCGGCATGCGCGTGGTCACCGCGGGCGTCCACAGCCTCAGCGAAGGTCAGAAAGTCAAAGTGCCGGAGGGCGGCGTCTGATGAAGGGCTTCAATCTCTCCGACTGGGCGCTCAACCACCGCTCCATGGTCTGGTATTTCATGCTGGTCTTCGTCGTGGCCGGCATCTTCTCCTATCTCAATCTGGGCCGCGAGGAAGACCCGGCCTTCACCATCAAGACCATGATCATCCAGGCCAACTGGCCCGGCGCCTCGGTCAAGGAGACGGTGCAACAGGTCACGGACCGCATCGAGAAGAAGCTCGAGGAACTCGACAGCCTCGACTACACCAAGTCGGTCACCACAGCCGGCCAGACCGTCATCTTCGTCAACCTGAAGGACACCACCAAAGCGCGCGACGTCGTGCCGAACTGGCTTCAGGTGCGCAACATGGTCAACGACATCAAGGCGCAGTTCCCGCAAGGCGTGCAGGGACCGTTCTTCAACGATCGCTTCGGCGATGTCTACGGCAACATCTATGCCTTCACGTCAGACGGGCTGACGCCGCGCCAGCTGCGCGACTATGTGGAGGATGTCCGCACCAAGATCCTGACCGTGCCCAATGCCGGCAAGGTCGATCTGGTCGGCGCGCAGGACGAGGCGATCTACCTCGAATTCTCGACCCGCCAGATCGCAGCACTCGGCCTCAACCAGCAGCAGATCGTCGCCAGCCTGCAGGCCCAGAACGCGATCACGCCGTCCGGCGTCATCCAATCCGGCCCTGAACGCATCAGCGTGCGCGTCGGCGGCCAGTTCACATCCGAGGAAAGCCTGCGCGCCATCAACCTGCGCGTCAACGATCGCTTCTTCCGGCTGAGCGACGTGGCGACGATCACGCGCGGCTATGCCGACCCGCCGACGGCGCTGTTCCGCTTCAACGGCCAGGACGCGATCGGTCTCGCCATCGGCATGAAGCCCAACGCCAACCTGCTCAAATTCGGCGAGGCGCTGCACAAGGAGATGGAGAAGGTGCTTGCCGACCTGCCGGTCGGCGTCGGCGTGCATCTGGTGGCCGACCAGCCAGTGATCGTCGAGGAAGCCGTCTCGGGCTTCACGCGCGCATTGTTCGAAGCTGTTGCCATAGTGCTCGCGGTGTCGTTCATCAGCCTTGGCATGCGCGCCGGCTTCGTCGTCGCGCTGTCGATCCCGCTGGTGCTGGCCATCACCTTCACCGTGATGGAGTATCTCGGCATCTCGCTGCAGCGCATTTCGCTCGGCGCACTGATCATCGCGCTCGGTCTTCTGGTCGACGACGCGATGATCGCGGTGGAGATGATGGTGGCGCGGCTGGAGGTCGGCGACAGCCTGCGCAAGGCGGCGACCTACGTCTACACCTCGACCGCCTTCCCGATGCTGACCGGCACGCTGGTAACGGTCGCCGGCTTCATCCCGATCGGCCTCAATTCGAGTGCTGCGGGCGAATATACCTTCACGCTGTTCGTCGTCATCGCCGTCTCGCTGCTTGTATCATGGATCGTGGCGGTGCTGTTCGCGCCGCTGCTCGGCGTCACCATCCTGCCGGCGACGATGAAGACCAAGCATCACGACCAGCCGGGACGCTTCACCTCCCTGTTCCGGCGCATACTGGTCCTGTCGGTGCGCCGCCACTGGCTGACGATCATCGTGACGGTGCTTCTGTTCGCCGGTTCTATCGCCGGCTTCGGCCTCGTCCAGCAGCAGTTCTTCCCACCGTCGGACCGGCCGGAACTGATCGTCGACTGGAACCTGCCGCAGAATTCCTCGATCGCCGAAACGCGCGACCAGATGGAGCGCTTCGAGGAGCGCGCGCTGGTCGGCAATCCCGACATCGACCATTTCTCGTCCTACATAGGTCAGGGCGCGGTGCGCTTCGTGCTGGCCTATGACGTGCAGCCGGCCAATCCCTATTTCGGCCAGACCGTGATCGTCACCAAGAGCATCGAGGCGCGCAACCGGGTGAAGCCGGCGCTGGAGAAGCTGCTGCGCGAGGAGTTCGTCGGCACCGACGCCTTCGTCAAGCCGCTGGAGCTCGGGCCGCCGGTCGGCCGCCCCGTACAGTATCGCGTCGGCGGCCCCGACATCCAGACCGTGCGGGAACTGGCGCAGCAATTCGCCGGCATCATCTCGGCCAATCCGAAACTCGCCGCGCCGACCTTCGACTGGAACGAACCGCAGCGTGTGCTGAGGGTCGACGTGCTGCAGGACAAGGCGCGCCAACTCGGCATCACGTCCTCCGACATCGCCAGCGCGCTGAACAGCACGGTGGGCGGAGCGACGATCACGCAGGTGCGCGACGCGACCTATCTCATCAACGTCGTGGCGCGCTCGCGCGATGCCGAGCGCGGCTCGATCGAGACGCTGCAGAACATGCAGTTGCCGACCAGCACCGGCGAGGCGATCCCGCTCGCCGCGGTCGCCAATTTCCGCTACGATCTCGAGCAGCCGACGGTGTGGCGGCGTGACCGCATCCCGACAATCACCGTGCGCGCCGGCCTTGTCGGCGACGTGTTGCCGGCGACCGTCGTCAACGAACTGAAGCCGTCGGTCGAGGCCTTCATCGCCAAGCTGCCGCCGGGCTATTCCATCGAGACCGCCGGCTCGGTCGAGGAAAGCGGCAAGAGCCAGGGGCCGATCGCGGCCGTGGTGCCGCTGATGCTGTTCGTCATGGCGACCATCCTGATGGTGCAGCTGCAGAGCTTCCAGCGGCTGTTCCTGGTGGTGGCGGTTGCCCCGCTCGGCCTGATCGGCGTGGTGGCGGCCCTGGTGCCGAGCGGCGCGCCGCTCGGCTTCGTCGCGATACTCGGCGTGCTGGCGCTGATCGGCATCCTGATCCGCAATTCGGTGATCCTGATCGTGCAGATCGAGGATCTCGTGCGCGAGGGCAAGGACCGCTGGATAGCCGTCATAGAGGCCACCGAACACCGCATGCGGCCGATCGCGCTGACGGCGGCCGCCGCCAGCCTGGCGCTCATCCCGATCGCGCGCGAAGTGTTCTGGGGACCGATGGCCTACGCCATGATGGGCGGCATCATCGCCGGCACCGCGATCACGCTGCTCTTCCTGCCGGCGCTTTATGTGACGTGGTTCCGGATCAAGGAGCCGAAAGAGAGCGACCAAGCACCTGCCGTTGTTGCCGAAACTTAAGACAGGTCGAGTTCTGTCGCGCCCCCCTCTGTCCTGCCGGACATCTCCCCCACAAGGGGGGAGATTGGCTGTCATCGCGGCCTTCGCCAATCTTCAGCGTTGAATAGTGTGCGTGGCGCTGAAACCGCTGATCTCCCCCCTCGTGGGGAAGATGTCCGGCAGGACAGAGGGGGGCGCGAAGGAACTCGACGCTGGCAGCCTGCTACACCCTCACAAACCCATCACTCGCCCGCAGCAGGTTGCGCGTATAATCCTTGGTGACGCGGCGCTCGACAAGATCGCTCGCTGCCAGGTTCTCCACCGTCCCGCCGTTCTGCATCACCATCAGCCGCTCGCACATGTGGGTGATGATGGCGAGGTCGTGGCTGACCATCAGGAAGGTGAGCTTGCGCCGCCGTCGCACTTCCTCCAGCAGGTTCAGCACCTCCGCCTGGACCGAGGCATCGAGGGCCGATGTCGGCTCGTCGAGCAGCAGGATCGAAGGTTCGAGGATCAGCGCTCGCGCAATCGCGACGCGCTGGCGCTGGCCGCCCGACAATTGATGCGCATAGCGGAAACGGAACCCCTTGCCGAGACCGACCTCGTCCAGCGCGCGTTCGATGCGCTTTTCGCTGTCGGCGAAACCGTGAATGGCAAGCGGCTCCTGCAACAGCCGATCGACCGTCTGGCGCGGATGGAGCGATCCGTAGGGGTCCTGGAAGACCATCTGCACTTCACGGTAAAACGCCTTGTCGCGGCGCGGGCCGAGCGTCTTGCCGTTGACGGCGATGCCGCCCGAGGCGACCGGCGCAAGCCCGACGATCGCCCTGAGCAGCGTCGACTTGCCGGAGCCGCTCTCGCCGACCAAGCCGAAGGATTCGCCCGGCTGCACGTCGAGGCTGACGCCCTTCAGCGCGCGAAACCGGTCGAAGATCACCTCCAGCCTGTCGACTGATATCGCTGACGTCATGCCGCCCACTCCGGCTTGCGGTCGAGCACGGGCAGCGGATGCCGGTCGGCATCGATCCTGGGCATGCAGTTGAGCAGGCCGCGCGTATAGGGATGCTGAGCCTGGCTGAGTTCGGAGGCCTTGAGCTGCTCGACCACCTTGCCGGCATACATGACGAGCACGCGGTCGCAGAAGGAAGAGACCAGGCGCAGATCATGCGAGATGAAGATCAGCCCCATGCCGCGTTGGCTGACCAGCCTGTCGAGGATGCCGAGCACTTCGAGCTGCACCGTGACATCGAGCGCGGAGGTCGGCTCGTCGGCAATCATCATTTCCGGCCCGGCGATCAGCATCATGGCGATCATGGCGCGCTGGCCCATGCCGCCGGAGACTTCATGCGGATGCAGGTCGAAGACGCGTTTGGGATCGCGGATCTGCACCGCCTCCAGCATGGCGAGCGCCCGCTCGCGGGCCTCCGCCTTGGAGACCTTCTCATGCGTGCGCAAGGTCTCGACGATCTGGCGGCCGATGCTCATAACCGGGTCGAGCGAGTATTTCGGGTCCTGCAGGATCATGGCGATGCGGTTGCCGCGCAGCGCCCGGCGTTCGCGCGGCGAGGCGGCCAGCAGGTCGATGCCGTCGAAGCTCAATGTCTTGGCCGATATCCTGGCCTGCGGCGGCGTCAGCCCCATGATGGCGCGGCCGGTCTGCGACTTGCCGGAGCCGCTCTCGCCAACAATGCCCAGCCGCTCGCGGCCGAGCGAGAACGAAACGCCGCGCACGGCCTCGACCAGCCCGACGCGGGTCGGGAAGGTGACGCGCAGGTCCTCGACATCGAGAAGAGCGCTCATCGGTCGCCACTCATTGGTCGCCGCTCCGGGGATCGAGCGCGTCGCGCAGCCCATCGCCGAGCAGGTTGAAGCCGAGACTGACGATGAGGATAGCGCCGCCCGGCGCGCCGGCCACCCACCATTGATCGAGGATGAAGCGGCGGCCCGACGCGATCATGGCGCCCCATTCGGGCAGCGGCGGCTGTGCGCCGAGCCCGAGGAAACCAAGGCCGGCGGCGGTAAGGATGATGCCGGCCATGTCGAGCGTGACGCGGATGATCAGCGAGGAGATGCAGAGCGGCATGATGTGGCGCAGCACGATGCGGAAGGGCGAGGCGCCCATCAACTGCACCGCCTTGATGTAGTCGGAGTTGCGCACCGTCAGCGTTTCGGCGCGGGCAATACGCGCATAAGGCGGCCACGACGTGATGGCGATGGCGATCACAGCGTTCTCGATGCCGGGTCCAAGTGCCGCGACAAAAGCCAGCGCCAGCACCAGCTTGGGGAAGGCAAGGAAGATATCGGTGACGCGCATGAGGATGGCATCGGTCCAGCCGCCGGCATAGCCGGCAACGGTGCCGACAAGCAGCCCGATGGGAGCGGCGATGATGGCGACCAGGATGACGACATAGAGCGTCCAGCGCGAGCCGTAGACGATGCGCGAATAGATGTCGCGGCCAAGATCGTCGGTACCGAACCAGTGTGCCGCGCCAGGCGCCAGCAGGCGCGCGTTCTTCAGGTCGCCGATGGTCGGCGAATAGGGCGCCAGCACATCGGCAAGGGCGGCAACCACCACCAGCGCCAGAATGATGAGCAGGCCGACGACCGCCAACCGATTGGCCGTGAAGCGCCGCCAGGCGACATAGGCGCGGCCGAGCCTTGCCTGGGCGCGCGAGGCCGGCCGGTCGCTAAGCAGCCAGTCGCGACGGCTCTGGACGGCGGCGCTCATGTCGATTTCGTCCTTGGATCGAGCAGCCGGTAGAGCAGGTCGGACAGAAGGTTGATGCCTATGAAGACAGAGCCGATGGCGATGGTGCCGCCAAGCACCGCGTTCATGTCGGCATTCTGCAGCGAATTGGTGATGTAGAGCCCGATGCCCGGCCAGGAGAACACGGTCTCGGTCAGCACCGAACCTTCGAGCAGGTTGGCGTAGGACAGGGCAATAACGGTGACCATCGGCACCGCGGCATTGCGCAACGCGTGGCCCCAGATGATGCGCCGTTCCGACAGACCCTTGGCGCGCGCGGCGACGATATATTCCTGCGACAACTCGTTGAGCATGAAGGAGCGCGTCATGCGGCTGATATAGGCAAGCGAGAGATAGCCGAGCAGCGACGCCGGCAGGACGATGTGGCGCCAGGCGTCCCAGAACACATCCCACTGGCCCTGCATGGCCGCGTCGAGCAGGTAGAAGCCGGTGATCGGGGTAAATGTGTATTCGTAGACGACGTCGAGCCGCGCCGGAAAGGCGACCCATTGCAGCTTGGCGTAGAACAGCACGAGCCCGAGCAGGCCGAGCCAGAAGATCGGCACGGAGTAGCCGATCAGGCCGACGATGCGCGCGACCTGGTCGATGAGACTGCCGCGTTTGACGGCAGCCAGCACGCCGAGCGGCACACCGATAACCGCACCCATGATGGTGCCCAGCGTTGCGAGTTCGATGGTGGCCGGAAAGACGCGGCGAATGTCGGTCATGACCGGATTTGTGGTCAGCACCGAGGTACCGAAATCACCGCTGAGGGCATTTTTGACATAGATGTAGAACTGCTCGATCCAGGGCAGGTCGAGGCCCATTTCGCGGCGCGTGCGCTCCACTACGGCCGTCGGCGCCCGGTCGCCAAGCACGGCCAGCACGGGGTCGATCGGAATGACGCGGCCGATGAAGAAGGTCACCGCCAGCAGGCCGAGATAGGTCGTGACCGCGACGATCAGAAAGCGGCCGACAGCGGACGCGACGGCAACGGCACGGGCGCTGCCGCGCCCTGCCGCCACCTGGTTTTCAGCTACGCTCACGCGCGGCGTCCGCCGATGCTATTCCTTCGAGACCGGCCCGACGAAATTGGTATCGAAGCTCGGGCCGAGCGCGAAACCCTTCAGGTTCTTGCGCAGTCCGGCGACTTCCAATTGCTGGTGGATGATGACGAAGGGGCTGGTGTCGAGAATCTTCTGCTGCAGATCCTTGTACATGTCGGCGCGCTTGCCCGAATCCTTCTCCAGCAATGCCGCTTCCGTCTCCTTGGTCAGATCCGGAATGTCCCAGGCATTGCGCCAGGCGAGCGTCTTGCTCTTGCCCGCATCCGAATTGTCCGGGTTAGAGGCGAAGGTCTGGGCGTTGGAGTTCGGATCGAAATAGTCCTGGCCCCACTGGCCGATATAGATGTCGTGGTTGCGGGCACGGTATTTGGTCAGTGTCTGCTTGCCGTCGCCGGGAATGATCTCCAGCTTGATGCCGGCCTGGCCGAGCGTCTGCTGGATCGATTCCGCCATGCCGGTGGTCGGCTGGCCGGTGCGTACGTCCATGGTCACACTGAAGCCATCGGCCAAGCCGGCCTTGGCCAACAGTTCCTTAGCCTTGGCGACGTCGAACTTGAACGGATTGCCGTCGAGTTCGCCCAGCACGCCTTTGGGCAGGAAGGTCTGATGGATCTCGCCAATCCCCTTGAGGATGGTCGAGCCCAGCGCGTCATAGTCGACCAGATATTTGAACGCCTGGCGAACCTCGGGCTTGGCGAGGTTGGCGTTCTTCTGGTTGAGGCTGATGTAATAGACGGTGCCCTTCGGCGCGCTGGTGGTGACGAGGTCGGCATTCTTGGCGATGGCGTCGAGGTCGTTCGGTTCGAGATTGCGGGCGACGTCGATGTCGCCGGCCTCGAGCGCCAGGCGCTGGGCCGAGCTTTCCTTCATGTTGCGATAGATGACCCGAGCGAGCTTCGCCTTCTCGCCGTAATAATTGTCGTTGCGCTCCATGACGACGGCTTCATTGGCTCGCCATTCCCGCAGCTTGTAGGCGCCGGAACCGGCATAGCCGGTCTTCAGCCAGGCATTGCCGAAGTCGTTGCCCCATTTGTAGTCGGCGGTGGGCGCGGCCTTGACGACATGCTCCTTGACCAGCTTGCTGTCGACGACCGAGGCGACCGTCGCCGAGAGGCAATTCAAGACGAAGCTCGGCGCATAGGCCTTGTCGACGGTGAACTGGAAGGTGGTGTCGTCGACGGCCTTGGCCTTGTCGGCAACGTTGTCGCCGCTGATGCCGAACTGTTCGATGATGAAGGCCGGGCTCTTGTCCAGCTTGACGACGCGCTCGAACGAATAGGCGACATCGGCCGCCGTGATCGGATTGCCCGAGGCGAATTTCAGGCCCGGCCTGAGCTTGAACGTATAGGTGAGCCCGTCGTCCGATACAGTCCAGCTCTCGGCGAGATCGGCCTTGACCTTGGAGGTGTCGCTGAGATCGAGACGGACGAGCAGGTCGTAGGTGTTGCCGGTGACCTCGGCGGTCGACAGCTCGAACGCCTCGCCCGGATCCATGGAAATGATGTCGTCGATCGCGAAGCCTTCGACCAGCGTGTCGGCGGGGGTGACCGCGCCGGCCGGCGCGCCGGCCAGAAGCAGCGCGGACATGGCGGCGCCCGCAAGCAAGATGCGGGATCGTAGAGCAAGCTTTTCCATCATCATGGCGATTGTTCCCTGTTTTGTTGACCTGAGTTCCCGGCTCAGGATTGCGGTGTTCTTTTCAAGGCCGGCAACGGCCCTGTTGACCACGTACCGTCGTGGTTTTTGTCCAATTGGTCAACAGCATATCCGGCGGCCCGGTGGCGGGCAACGAGCATTTCAGCGATGGCTTATCGGAGCAGACAGAGCGGTGGCGCGTCGACGCACAGGCATGCCAATCAAGGCATGGAATCGAGAAAATCCTGCTGATTTCAGCGCTATTTCAGCGCCGCGACGAGACCGGCATCGGGAAAGCAGGTCGCGGCCTGGCCGTTCTTCTCCTGCCACTTGCCGATCGAGCGGCGGGTCTTGAAGCCTGGCAGGCCGTCGGCGCTGCCGACATCATAGCCCTTGGCTTCCAGCGTGCGCTGGAGGGCGGCGATGTCGGAGCGGTGGAGATCGCCGACCGGACCCCATTTGCCGGAAAAATTCTGGTCGCCATGGGCGATGCGGTCGGCGCCATGGCCGATGAACAGGGCGTAGAGGTCGCTGGTGTTGTATTCCTTCAGCACATAGAAATTCGGCGTGGCGATGAAGGCCGGCCCACTGCGTCCGGCCGGCATCAGCAGGAAGCCTTCCGCCTTCAGCTCGCTCGCCGGAAACGGCTTGCCGCCGACCCGCTTGATGCCCATCGCCGCCCATTGCGAGATCGTCTTGCCCTGGTCCGGCCCTTCGAGCGAGCACGACACGCCCTGAGGCACAGTCACCTCGTAACCCCAGCCGCGCCCCTTCACCCAGCCATAATGGACGAGATAATTGGCGATCGAGGCGAGAACGTCGGGCGTCGAGTTCCAGATGTCGGGCCGGCCACCGTCGAAGGCGACGGCGTGCTTCAGGAAAGACGTCGGCATGAATTGCGGCTGGCCGAGCGCGCCGGCCCAGGACGATTTCATGGCGCCGACAGGAGCCAGCCCGCGCTGAACGATTTCGAGCGCGGCAAGCAATTCGGTGCGGAAGAAATCCTTTTTCGTCGACATGAACGCCTTGGTGCCCAGCACCTCGAAGGCATCGTATGGCATCTTCGCCGCGCCGAAGCCGGTCTCGCGGCCCCAGATCGCCAGAAGGATCTCGCCCGGCACGCCGTAACGCTTCTCGAGTGCGGCGAGTGTCTTCGCGTTGGCCGCTTCGCGCGCCCGGCCGCCTGCCGTCACCGCTCCGATCGTCTTCTCGGCGAAATAGGCTCCGGGCGAGCCGAATTCGGCCTGGTGCTGTTTCTGCGGCGTCTTCGGCTTCTCGCCGGGCATGACGAGGTCCGGCAGCTTCAGATTCGGCTTGATGCCTTTGAAGGCGGCGTCGAAGGTTGTCTTTGAGATGCCCTTCGCCTTGGCCTCCGGCCAGAGGTCGGTCTGGAGCCAGGTTTGGAACTGGTCGTCGATCTTGGCGGCGTGGGCGGGGACAGTGAAAAAGACACTGAATAGCGTGAGCAGAAGAAATACGAAGTTGGAAAAGCCGCGAAGGAATGCTGTCATTTCCAAGGTCCCCAATCGCCTCAAAACGCCGTCCGCGAGCGCAGCGCCGCAGCCAGCGTGCCTTCGTCGAGATAATCGAGCTCACCCCCAACCGGCACGCCATGCGCCAGGCGCGTCACCTTCACCTCGAAACCCGACAATTGATCGGTGAGGTAGTGTGCCGTGGTCTGGCCCTCGACAGTGGCGTTGACGGCCAGGATGATCTCCTTGACCTCGCCGCCGGCGACACGGTCGATCAGCGAGCGGATATTGAGCTGGTCGGGACCGATGCCGTCGAGCGGCGACAGCGTGCCGCCGAGAACGTGGTAGCGCACGTTCATCGCCGCCGCCCGTTCCAGCGCCCAGAGGTCCGAGACATCCTCCACGACGATCAGGGTCGCGGCATCGCGGCGCGGATCGGTGCAGATCATGCAGGGGTCCGACGTATCGACATTGCCGCAGGTGGAGCAGATGCGCACCTTATCGGCGGCCTCGCCCATGGCCGCGGCCAGCGGCGAGAGCAACTGCTCCTTCTTCTTGATCAGGTGGAGCGCCGCGCGCCTGGCCGAACGGGGCCCAAGCCCCGGCACCTTGGCCAGGAGCTGGATCAGGCGTTCGATCTCGGGACCGGCGATTCGCTTGGACATCGCCTTGATCTAGGATTTTTCAGTGCGCTTTGAAACATCTTCCGTCCATGCGCGATCCGTCATGCTGCCATGACGGATCGTAGGAAACGGATCAATTGGCCTCGAGCGGACGGCCCTGGCTGACGATCATGGCAGCGATGGCGTCGGTGTTCTCGGGCGTCGACTGGAAGCCCATCGCCGCTTCCTGCGGCTGACCCTGCACGGACGAGATGACCTTCGTGTTCAAGGTCCCGCCAAAACGGGCGGCATCCGGTTCCTCCATCGGCTCCTGCATCGCCACCAAAGTCTGCTTTGCCTGGACGCGGCCGGACTTCGCCGTGGGCGCCAGGGATGCCGTCTCGTAGACCTCCTGGGCAGGAGCGATCTTCGTCTTGGCCCGCGGTGCCGGCTGCGCGGCGGCGGTCATGAAGACCTGTTGCGCCGGAGCGCTGCGGGCGGCCTTGGCGGAGCGCACCGGCTCGGCCGAGGCAACCATCGTTACCGGCGTGGACGGCTTCACGATCTCGGATCCGGCGGACGCGATGGCGACCGTCGGCTCATCCGGCAGCGGCTGCCAGTTGCGGCCGCGCTTCTCGTAGAAGGCATTGCCGCCGGCAACCATGGTGTAGTGCATGTTCTTGTAGGGGAAATGCAGGCCGGCGGTGTGGAAATACATGGTGTTCTTGAGCTTGGCCTTGCGCTCGCCCCTGAGCACCGCGTCGGCGGCCTCCTCGACATCGGGCATGGCGCGCGAATTCATCGGCCGGGTCATGACGCCGGGCGCGAACTGGCCCGGCTCGCCCACCACCTGGCAAATGGTGCTGCCATGGTTGCCGGAGCGCAGACGGTTCATCACCACGGTGCCGACAGCGATCATGCCGTCGCGGCTCGAGCGGTTGGATTCGAAGAACATCGCCCGTTCCAGGCACTCCCGGTCCTTCGGCGTATGGCTGGAGGCACGCGAGGTCAGGAAGCTCGGCGTGATGGCGTCGGTCAGGCTGGAGACCGACATGCCGTGCGAGGTGGTCTGGCTGCAGGCAGCCAGGAACAAGGGAGACGTAACGACGCCGAGCAACAGCGGCGTCTTCCATCGCGTGACGATCAACAGGCTACCCTCTCACTTCATGCCCGCCCCAGGCTGCGGCAAGAATGAGACACTTTCGGGCAAAATGATGGCTAAAACGTTATTAGTGATGAACTGTTACCGAATAGACACAAATCGTGACTTTCCAGATAGATCGCGCCATCGTCTCACAAAGGCGATGATGGCCCTCTCTTGGTTTCGCCGCAATTGCGGCAGCCGGCCCGTTTCTTCCCTGGAACAACCCTACCGCCCGGCCGTGATCGCAGCCGGCTGACCGGGCTCGCTCTCTTCGATTTTCTCGGAGAAGAGGCCGCGCCGGAGGAAGAGCGCACGCGCCGCCCTGGCCGTCGGTCCGATCTTGCCCGGCCAGTCGCTGTCGATGAACTCGGCCTTGGTGAAATCGGGATTTGTCTCGGAGGCGGCCTCGAGGAACTCGGCGATCTCCAGAACGATGTCTCGCTCCTCCTTCGAAAGCGCCGACGAGCCGGCCTCGATCGACGGCCGGTGCACGAAGTCCTCGAACAGGTTGAAGTAGCCCTTAATGCCGACAATATCGACGCCGGCATCGCAATCGGCCAGGATTTCCAGGATCTCGAAGAGCCTGTTGCGGATACGCTGTTCGATCAGTCTTTCCGACGGTTCGTCGATCATGGGCGCGTTGCCACTGCCTTCAACCTGTCCTCAAGCACGGTTCCGTGCGAGGGACGTCAGAAAGGCAGCTTCATTCCCGGCGGGATCGGCAGGCCCGCGGTCAGCGCCTTGGTCTTTTCCTGCATGATCTGCTCGACCTTGGCCTTGGCGTCATTGTGGGCTGCAAGCAGCAGGTCCTCGAGAATCTCGACATCGTCCTCCTTGAACAGCGACGGGTCGATCTTGAGCGACTTCATGTCGAACTTGCCGCTCAGCGTCACGCTGACAAGGCCGCCTCCGGCCTGCCCCACGGCCTCGACCGTGGCGATCTCGTCCTGCATGGCCTGGAACTTGGCCTGCATTTCCTTCGCCTTGCCCATCAGGCCGAGAAGATCTTTCATGGTCGGATCCTTTGCGGATTGGTGCTGTAATGTCAGGGTTCGTCGTCATCGGCCGGCGGCTCGACCGGCACTTCGGCTTCGGCCTCGGCCGCATCCGCCTCCGGCGCGTCGGGAATACGCACGTCGATGATCTTGGCGCCGGGAAAACGCGCCAGGATGGAGGCAACGGTCGGATCGCTCTTGGCATCGAGGAAGGCGTTCTCGCGCTTGGTCGATTCCATCTCGGACAGCGTCTGGCCGCCCTCTTCCTTCGACAACGAGACCAGCCAGCTGCGGCCGGTCCAGGCGCGCAGCTTGGTGGTCAGCTCGTTGAGCAGCATCTTGGGCGCGTCATTGGTCAGGCTGACATCGATGCGGCCAGGCTCGATACGCACGGGACGGATGCAGCGCTTGATCAGCACCTTGAGGGCGATGTCGCGCTGCGCGTCGGCAAGGGCAACGATGTCGGCCAGCGACTTCAAGGTAACCTGCGGCACTTCAGGCACGGGCGCAGGCGGCGCGACGAAGGCGGCCGGGGCAGGCGCGGCCTCGACCAGCCGCATGGTCTGCGCGCCGCCCGATCCGGCCGGCATGCGCGTCTGCGCCACCGCGCTGGCGCCGGCGCCATTGCCAGGCCCGGCTGACGTCCCGTTGGGACGCGGTGAGCCGGCCTGAGCCGGCGCAGCGCCCTCGAGCGACCGCAAGGCCTCGTCCAGCGTCGGCAGGTCGGCGGCGTGCGCCAGCCGGATCAGCACCATTTCGGCTGCACTGACCGGGCGATTGGAGGACTGCACCTCGGGAATGCCCTTGAGCAGCATCTGCCAGGTCCGCGACAGCACGCGAACCGACAGCGCACCGGCGAAATCGGCGCCGCGCTGGCGCTCGTCCTGCGACAGCGAGGCATCGTCCATGGCGGTCGGCACGAAACGCAGCCGGGTGACGAGATGGTTGAACTCGGCAAGATCGGTGAGCACGGCGGCCGGATCGGCGCCGGTGTCGTATTGCGCGCGGAATTCGGCAAGGGCTGCCGCCACATCGCCCTTCATCACATATTCGAACAGATCGACGATGCGCGCGCGATCGGCGAGGCCCAGCATCGCCCGCACCGCTTCGGCGCTGACTGAGCCGGCACCATGGGCGATCGCCTGGTCGAGGATGGAGAGCGAATCACGCGCCGAGCCTTCGGCGGCGCGCGCAATCATCGCCAGCGCATCATCATCGACCGAAATGCCTTCCTTGCCGGCGATCGCCGAGAGATGCGCGACCAGCGCGCCGGCATCGATGCGCCTCAGGTCAAAACGCTGGCAGCGCGACAGGACGGTGATCGGGACCTTGCGAATCTCGGTGGTGGCGAAGATGAACTTGACGTGCGGCGGCGGCTCTTCCAGCGTCTTCAGCAGGCCGTTGAAGGCCTGCGTCGACAGCATGTGCACTTCGTCGATGATGTAGACCTTGTAGCGGGCCGAGACCGGGGCGTAGCGGACACGTTCGATGATGTCCCTGATATCGTCGATGCCGGTGTGCGAGGCGGCGTCCATCTCGATCACGTCGACATGGCGGCCTTCCATGATCGCTTGGCAGTGTTCGCCCGGCACGGAGAGATCGACCGAAGGCTGATCGACCGTTGATGTCTTGTAATTCAGCGCCCGCGCCAGAATGCGGGCCGTGGTGGTCTTGCCGACACCGCGCACGCCGGTCAGCATCCACGCCTGGGCAATGCGGCCGGTGGCAAAGGCGTTGGTGAGGGTGCGCACCATCGGCTCCTGGCCGACCAGCTCGGAAAAATTCGAAGGACGGTATTTGCGCGCCAGAACGCGGTAGGCGCCGGCCTTTTGCCTCTCCAGGTTTTCTGGGCCCGAATTCCCGGCTTCGCTCATTCGCCCGTAAAGCTCCAAAAGGCCGCGCCCGAAGGCGCTCATTCCTGCGCATAGTTTCGCCCGCGCAGCAATGCGTCGTCAATGTCGCGGGGTGGCAATGAGGTGGGAGGCTGGAACAATGACCCGTTCCGGGCTCGTTAGGGCTGCTTCCTTCCGGACCTGACCCGGTTGGCGAGTGGATCGTCCACCACCAACCTCCCGGCCCCCATATCGGCAATTCGGCCGTGAAATGCAAGTGCACACGAGATTTGCCGCACCAAACCGTGAGCGGAACAATGATTCGCTTGCAGCCCCCGTGCCTCCGCTCTAGCGTTCATGAGTTTGAGGAAACCAAGAAAAGCAAGGAAACGCCGATGCTGCCGGGCCTGAAGGCCGGATTCATGCTGGATGCCCGTCTGGAGGCGGACAGCGAGCAATTGATGTGGCTTGGGCTGTGCGAATTGCGGGTGATGAACGACCGCCGCTGGCCGTGGCTGCTTCTGGTGCCGCAACGGCCGGGTGCCGAGGAAATTCACGACATGACGCCGCTCGACCAGGCGATGCTGACCTTCGAGACCAATATGGTGGCGCAGGCGCTGAAAAAGGTGACCGGCTGCACCAAGATCAACACTGGAGCGCTGGGCAACATCGTCCGCCAGCTCCACATCCATGTCATTGCCCGCTCGGAGCATGATCCAGGCTGGCCCGGCCCGGTGTGGGGCCATGGCCTGCGCGAACCCTATCAGCGGTCCGACCTCTACCGGTTTGCCGAAACGATCCGGGCGGCGCTATAAGCCTTCGCCGTGTCCATTCCGAACGTGTCCATCCCAGAGCACCAGAAACCATATGAGCTTTCGCCTGTTTGACGCGCCGCTGCGCGAGCCGAGCCAGTTCGTCGGTTTTGCCGGCAACACGATCGACCGGCAATCCGAGAACCGTGCCGACGATTCGGTCGACAAGGCGCTGGCCGATCCGAGGACGCGGCTGCTTCTCATGAATGGCGGCCGGCTCTACCTGAAATCAGGCGATGGTGGTTTCGACCCCTGGTACCGCGTCGCCGAGAGCGAACCTTTCAAACCATCCTTCGACCAGGGCGTGCTGCTCGGTTTTTCCGAACACGGACCGGTGGTCGCGGTTCTGGCCGGCATCGATGCAGAGCAATTGCCTGAAACGGTCAAGGCGATCGACTACCGTTCTGTGTACATGCAAGGGCTGATCGACGAAGCGGCTGCCGGCGCGATGGCGCAAGGGGCGGCGCTGATGGCCTGGCATGCAAGTCACCGCTTCTGCAGTAAATGCGGCACCCAGTCACAAATGCGCGCCGGCGGCTACAAGCGGCATTGCCCGAATTGCGGCACCGAGCATTTTCCGCGCACCGACCCGGTGGCGATCATGCTGACTGCAACCCGGGAGAAATGCCTGCTCGGGCGCGGCCGGCATTTCGCGCCGGGCATGTATTCGGCGCTGGCCGGCTTCATCGAACCCGGCGAGACGATCGAGGCGGCGGTGCGGCGCGAAACGCTGGAGGAAGCCGGCATCCGTCTTGGCCGCGTCGTCTACCATGCGAGCCAGCCCTGGCCGTTCCCCTACTCGCTGATGATCGGCTGCTTCGGCGAGCCGCTCAACGAGGACATCCAGGCCGACCTCAACGAGCTGGAGGACTGCCGCTGGTTTTTCCGCGACGAGGTGCGCTCCATGTTGGAAAGAACGCACAAGGACAATCTGGTCACGCCCCCGAAAGGCGCCATCGCGCATCACCTCATCCGTGCCTGGGTCGACAGCCAATAGGAGCCGAGAAATGATCCGTCACACCGTCGTCTTCACGCTGAAGCATGCGCCGCACTCACTGGAGACCAAGCGGTTTTTACACGACGCCAAGAAGATCCTCACAGGGATCAAGGGCGTCACGCATTTCGAGCAGTTGCGGCAGATCAGCCCGAAGAACGACTACCAGTTCGGCTTTTCGATGGAGTTCGCCGACCAGGCCGCCTACACCAGGTACAACGACCATCCCGACCACGTCGCTTTCGTGCGCGACCGCTGGGTGCCCGAAGTCGAGAAATTCATGGAGATCGACTACGTGCCGCTGGGTTTCGGCTGAAAGTTCAGGTGGATCCCATCCCAACTGGGGATGACGCTAATCCGCGACCTTCCACTGCTCGCGCGACTGGCTGGCCGGATAGACGCCAAGAATGCGCACTTCACGTGAGAAGAAGCGCAGTTCGTCGAGCGCCAGCTTGACCAGCGGGTCATCGGGATGGCCCTCGATGTCGGCGTAGAACAGCGTCGCGGTGAAAGCGCCCAATTGGTAGCTCTCCAGCTTGGTCATGTTGATGCCGTTGGTGGCGAAGCCGCCCATGGCCTTGTAGAGCGCGGCCGGCACGTTGCGGACGCGGAAGATGAAGGTGGTCATCATCTTGACGTCAGTTGACGGACGCTCCGCCCACTGCTTGCTCTTGGTCAGGACAACGAAACGAGTGACGTTGGAATCGGTATCCTCGACGTTCTCCTCGATGATATCGAGCCCATAGAGCTTCGCGGCCAGCGCCGGCGACAGCGCCGCCATGCTGCGATCCTTGACCTCGGAGACCATCTTGGCGGCACCCGCCGTATCTCCGGCAACCACACCCTTCCAGCCATTCTTTCTGATATATTTGCGGCACTGGCCAAGCGCGTGGATGTGCGTGTGCACGGTCTTTATTTCGTCGCGCTTGACGCCGGGCAGCACCATAAGCTGAAAATGGATCGGCAGGAAATATTCGCCGACAATGTGCATCCGCGATTCCGGCAGCAGGTGGTGGATGTCGGCGACACGCCCGGCGATGGTGTTCTCGATCGGGATCATGGCGAGGTCGGCCTTGCCGGTCTCGACGGCGTTGAACGCGTCCTCGAAGGTCGGGCACGGCAACGGCTCCATCGAGGGATAGACATTGCGGCAGGCCGTGTCGGAATTGGCGCCGGGCTCGCCTTGGAAGGATATTCTGTTGGTCTTTTCAGGCATGCTGATATCTCAGTTTGAAAGGATTTCCCTGGCGCGTTCCAGGTCCTGCGGCGTGTCGACGCCAAGCGGCAGCGACTGGACGATCTCAGCGTCGATGCGCATGCCGGCTTCCAGTGCCCGCAACTGCTCCAGCCGCTCGCGGCGCTCCAGCGGCGACGGCTTCAGGGCCACGAAGCGTTCCAGCGCAGCACGACGATAGGCGTAGAGGCCCACATGATGGTAAAGCGCGCCCTCGCCCCAAGGCGCGGTGGCGCGGGTGAAATAGAGCGCGCGCAGCCTTGTGGCCGACAGCGGCGAGCCGACGATCTTGACGACGTTGGGGTTGGTCTTTTCCTCGTCGCGGACGATTTCCACGCCAAGCGTGGCGATATCCACCGCTCTGTCCTCGAACGGCCTCAGCGAAGCTGCGATTATCGCGGGGTCGATGGTCGGCAGGTCGCCCTGCACATTGACGATCGTGTCGACCTCGCCACGAGGATCAAGCGCCAGGAGCGCCTCGTGGATGCGATCGGAGCCCGATTCATGGTCGACGCGGGTCATGACGGCTTCGAAACCGTGCGCATGCACCGCTTGCGCCACGCTTTCAGTGTCCGTCGCCACCACCACCCGGCCGAGGCCGGCCTCGGCCGCGCGGCGGGCGACATGGACGATCATCGGCGCGCCGGATATGTCAGCCAGGGGCTTGCCCGGGAGGCGCGTGGAGGCCATGCGGGCCGGGATCAGGATCAAGGTGGACATCGGTCTGGCAAGGCGTTGCGAAAGAGGAGGGGAAAAGTGGCAAAAGGTCTCACTGGAAGCGTCCTTATAGGTGTTGCAACGCCCGAGCAAAAGACCTAGTTTCCGCCCGATTTGACCGGCTCTGGAGGCCGGGCTGGATACCGACGGACGGATGGACGGATCAGTCCGCCGGAAAAGGGAGCAAGGGGCGAATGGATTCCAACGAAGTCAACAAACTGCTCGCCGGATTGCTCGGAACCGTTTTCGTCGTTTTCTCGGTCGGGCTCGTGTCCGACGCGCTGTTTGCATCGCCCGCCCCGGAAAAGCCCGGCTTCGAGATCGTGGCCGCGGAGCCCGCCGAAGGCGGCGCCGCAGCCCCTGCCGCCGAATCCAAGCCGATCGCCGATCTCCTGCAGACAGCCAATGTCGAGGCGGGTGCGGCCGTGTTCAAGAAGTGCCAGGCCTGCCATTCCGGCGAAAAGGGCGGCCCCAACAAGGTCGGCCCGGATCTTTGGGATCTCGTCGACCGTCCCGTCGCCGAGCATGAGGGCTTCGCCTATTCGGCCGGCATGAAGGAATTCTCCAAGGGCGGCACCGAGAAGTGGACTTATGACAACATCAACCACTTCATCACCTCGCCGAAGAAATTCGTGAAGGGCACCGCCATGGGCTTCGCCGGCCTGCCCAAGGACGAGGACCGCGCCAACGTCATCGCCTATCTGCGCACGCTGTCGGACAATCCGAAGCCGCTGCCGGCGCCAGGTGCCGCCGCCGACGCCTCGGCCCCCGCCAAGCCCGCCGATGGCGCCGCACCGGCCAAGCCCGCGGCTCCTGCGGCACCGGCTCCGGCCGCGCCGGCCAAATAGACTGGCATCGTCGCCACGACCTTGAAAAAGCCGGGTTCAGCCCGGCTTTTTTGTTGGGAAAATACCGGGTGCGGCGACAAAGCCGGCGCATTGCGGTTTTCACGAGCGCCAAATCATCTAGGATCGCGTTCCGGATGATGTGGAGCGCATCGCGAAGAGGAGAGTGCATGACGGTTGGCCGAACGCTTCTCAAGTCACTGCTGGCGGCGGCCCTGCTGGCGGCGGGGCTGCAGGCGGCCCGGGCCGATGAATGGCGCACCACCTCCTCGCTAATCGGCGAATCCAAATACGGCGACAATTTCCAGCACTACGACTACGTCAACCCGAACGCGCCCAAGGGCGGTACATTCAATTCGGTGCTGCTTGGCACCTATGACAGCTTCAACCCCTATGTCGTGCAGGGATCGCCGGCGGCGGGCCTTGTCGGTTTTGGCGGCGGGCTGCTCTACGACACGCTGATGGAGCAGGCGACCGACGAGGGCAGCGTCAGCCATCCGCTGGTTGCCGACGCCTACAAGTACCCCGCCGACTATTCCTCGGCCACCTACCGGCTCGACCCGCGCGCCAAATGGCATGACGGTCAGCCCATCACCGTCGACGACGTGATCTGGTCGTTTCAGGTGCTGAAGGCAAACAGCCCGCAATACAGCCGCTATTTCGAAAACGTCACCGACGCGGTCGCCGTCTCCGACCGGGAGGTCGAATTCCGTTTCAACCAGAAGGGCAACCGCGAACTGCCGAAGATCATGGGGGATCTCGTCGTGCTGCCCAAACATTGGTGGGAAGGCACCGACGCCAACGGCAAGAAGCGCGACGTGACCAAGCCGACGCTGGAAATCCCGCTGGGATCGGCGGCTTACAAGATCGCCTCCTTCAAGCCGGGCTCGGAGATCGTCTGGCAGCGCGTGCCGGACTACTGGGCGGCGAAGCTGCCGGTGAAGGTGGGCCGCGAGAATTTCGATACGCAGCGCTTCACCTATATCCTCGACAATAACGCCGCCTGGCTCGCCTTCACCAAGGGCGGCCTGGAAGACCTCAACCGCGAGTACAGCTCGCGAAAATGGGCGACGGGCTATGATTTCCCGGCGATCAAGGCCGGCGACGTCATCAAGAAAAGTTTCGACAGCCACTCGCCGCAGCCGATGCAGGCCTTCGTGCTGAACCAGAGGCGGCCGCTGTTCCAGGATCGCCTCGTGCGCGAAGCGCTGACCTATCCGTTCGATTTCGAAACGATGAACCGCACGCTGTTCTTCGGCTACAACACCCGCACGACGAGCTATTTCCAGGGAACGGAACTCGCTTCCAGCGGGCTGCCGCAAGGCAAGGAACTGGAGATCCTGAACCAGTATCGCGACAAGCTGCCGCCGGAACTGTTCACCCAGGAATTCAAGCTGCCGGTCTATGATTCGCCAATGGCCGAGCGCAAGAACCTGAAGGCGGCGATCGACCTTTTCGCCAAAGCGGGCTGGGTGATCAAGGGCGGCAAGATGGTCAATGCCAAGACCGGCGAGCCGTTCAAGTTCGAAATCCTGGGCTGGTACGATACCGACGAGGTGATCTCGAGCCCCTATATCGCCAATCTGCGCAAGATCGGCATCGATGCCACGCTGCGCATCGTCGACCAAAGCCAATACATCAACCGCATCACCAATTTCGATTTCGACGTAACCACCTCGATCTTCCAGCAATCGGATTCGGCTGGGAACGAGCAACGCGACTTCTGGACTTCGCAGGCTGCAGGCAAACCCGGCTCCCGCAACCTGATGGGCATCAAGGACCCGACCGTCGACGCGCTGGTCGACCGTGTCATCTTCGCCACCGATCGCGAGGATCTCGTCGCCGCCACCCATGCGCTCGACCGGGTGTTACTGTGGAACTTCTACGTCGTGCCGCAATATTATCGCTCGGCGATCTGGATCGCCTATTGGGACAAATTCGGCATTCCGGACAAGCAGCCCGCCTATGGCGGCTATGACCCCGATTCCTGGTGGATCGACCTCGACAAGGAAAAGGCGCTCGCCGCCAAATACAAGGGTGGCAATTGATGCGGCGGCACTTGATGGCGCAGCTGCCGCGTCGCGATTTCCTGGCACTCGGCGGAGCTGCCGCTGCGGCCGTCGCCCTACTGCCGGGCAAAGCCTTCGCCGACATTGCGACCGGCACGAAACTGCATGGCCTGTCCGCCTTCGGCGACCTGAAATACAAGCCGGATTTCATGCATTTCGACTACGTGAATGTCGACGCGCCCACTGGCGGCGTCTTCAACTTTTCGCCGCCGAACTGGGGCTACAACCAGAATACGCAGACCTTCAACACACTGAACTCCTTCGCCGACAAGGGTGATGCGCCGCCGCGCATGGAAATGTGCTTCGACGGGCTGATGGTGCGCGCGCTCGACGAGCCCGATGCCGTCTATGGCCAGATCGCCGACGGCGTGACGCTGTCGGACGACCGCAACACCTTTACCTTCTCGCTTCGCCCCGAAGCGCGCTTTCACGATGGTTCGGCGCTGACGGCGCAGGACGCCGCCTTCACCTTCAAGCTCTACAAGGACAAGGGCCATCCCGACCTCTCCCTGTCGCTGACGCATATGACCGACGCCGTCGCCGTCGACGACCGCACGCTGCGGCTCACCTTCTCCGGCAAGCAGTCGGCCCGCACCGTGCTCAACGTCGTGGAATTCCCGATCCTGTCCAAGGCCTTTTATACGGCCAATCCGTTCGATTCCTCGCAGCTCAATCCACCGCTCGGCTCCGGCGCCTACAAGGTCGGTCGCTTCTCGGCCGGCGCCTGGATCGAATATGACCGGGTGACGGACTATTGGGGCAGCAAACTTCCGGTCAATCGCGGCCAGAACAATTTCGACACCATCCGCATCGAATTCTACCAGAACCGCAACGCCGGATTCGAAGCCTTCAAGAAAGGTGAGATCACCTATCGCGAGGAATTCGTCTCGCGCGTCTGGGCAACCGCCTACGACTTCCCGGCGCTTGTCGCCGGCAAGGTCATGAAGCACGAATTCCCGGCCGAGAAACGGCCTTCCATGCAGGCCACGGCGGTCAACCAGCGACGCGAGCAATTTCGAGACCCAAGGGTCAGGCAGGCGATCGCGCTCTGCTTCGATTTCGAATGGACGCGGCGCAATTTTTTCTACGGCTCCTACGAGCGCTCGCAATCCTGCTTCGAGAAATCCGACTTTCGCGCCGAGGGATCACCGTCTCCACAGGAACTGGCCCTGCTTGAGCCGTTGCGCGGCCAGCTTCCGGCGGAGACGTTCGGCGAGGCCGTGACCCAACCGGCATCCGACGGCTCCGGGCGCGACCGCAAGCTGCTCGGCCAGGCGGTGAAGCTGCTGGCAGCGGCAGGCTGGAAGCGCTCGGGCGATTTCGTCGTCAACGACAAGGGCGGCAGGCTGTCGGCAGAGTTCATGGTCGATGACGACACGTTCGTGCAGGTCTATTCGCCCTGGGTCGCCAACATGAAGGCGATCGGCATCGACGCCACGATCCGGCTCGTTGATTCGGCGCAGTACCAGTCCCGGCAGGCGACGTTCGACTTCGACCTGCTTTCGGCCGCGTTTTCGTTCAGTGCGACGCCGACGCGCGACGATCTCGAAGTCTTCTTCCACTCACGAACCGCCAATCTCTCCGGCTCGCGCAATCTGCCTGGCATTTCGAACCCGGCGATCGACGCGCTTATCGACGCGGTCGGCGCGGCAAAGGACCGCGAAAGCCTGACGGTAGCGATGCGGGCGCTCGACCGGGTCTTGCGCGCGCGCTGCGATTGGATTCCTAGTTGGTTCCTGGCGAATCACCGAAGCGCCTATTGGGACATGTTCGGTTTTCCCGAACAGAAGCCCGATTTCGGCTTTCCGGTCGAGGCGCTGTGGTGGGTCGATAAGGGCAAGGCGGCAAAAATTGGCAAAGGCTGAGATGTCGGTCCTACGGGGGCCTGAAGCCTGATGGGCGCCTATATACTGCGCCGCATCCTTCTGATGATCCCGACGCTGTTCGGCATCATGGCGATCTCCTTCGCGGTCATCCAGTTCGCGCCCGGCGGCCCGGTCGAGCAGGTGATCGCCAAGCTGACCAACCAGGGCGGCAGCGACCGCCTCGGCGGCGGTGGCGGTGATGCCGGCGGTTCCAACTTCGACGTCGCCGGCGACGTCAGTTCGAAATATCGCGGCGCGCAGGGGCTCGATCCGGAATTCATCAAGAAGCTGGAGAAGCAGTTCGGCTTCGACAAGCCGCCGCTCGAACGCTTCGGCATGATGCTGTGGAACTATGCCAGGTTCGATTTCGGCAACAGCTATTTCCGCGATATCTCGGTGCTCAACCTGATCCTCGAAAAGATGCCGGTGTCGATCTCGATCGGGCTCTGGATCACACTGCTCTCCTACCTAATTTCCATACCGCTCGGTATCCGCAAGGCGGTCAAGGACGGCACGCCTTTCGACGTCTGGACCAGCGGCGTGGTCATTGTCGGCTATGCCATTCCCGGCTTCCTGTTCGGTATCCTTTTGATGGTGCTGTTCGCCGGCGGCTCGTTCTGGGACTGGTTCCCGCTGCGCGGCATCGTCTCCGACAATTGGGACCAGTTGTCGTGGCCGGCCAGGATCGCCGACTATATCTGGCACATGACGCTGCCGCTGACGGCGCTGGTGCTGTCGGCCTTCGCCACCACGACGCTTCTGACCAAGAACTCGTTCCTGGAAGAAATCCGCAAACAGTATGTGGTGACCGCGCGCGCCAAGGGCCTCTCGGAACGGCAGGTGCTTTACGGCCATGTCTTCCGCAACGCCATGCTGATCGTCATCGCCGGTTTCCCCGGGGCCTTCATCTCGGCCTTCTTCACCGGTTCGCTGCTGATCGAGAACATCTTCTCGCTCGACGGGCTCGGCCTGCTCGGCTTCCGGTCGGTGGTCGAGCGCGACTATCCCGTGGTGTTCGCCAATCTCTACATCTTCTCGCTTCTCGGCCTTTTCATCGGGCTCTTGTCCGACCTGATGTACACCTGGGTCGATCCGCGCATCGATTTCGAGCGGAGAGACATCTGATGTCGGAAGCAAGCGTTACCGCCGGGGTGGTGCCGGTACGGATGCCGAGGCCATTCCTGTCGCCGCTCAACAAGCGCCGCCTGCAGAATTTCAAGGCGAACCGGCGCGGGTTCTGGTCGTTGTGGATATTCCTCGTCCTGTTCGTGCTGTCGCTGTTTGCCGAATTCATCGCCAACGACAAGCCGATCATCGCTTCCTACAAGGGCGAAATCCTGTTTCCGGTGCTGGTCGCCTATCCCGAGGAAAAGTTCGGCGGCTTCTATGCCGTCACCGACTACCGCGACCCCGTTATCCAGGACGAGATCAACGCCCATGGCTGGATGATCTGGCCGCCGATCCGCTACTCCTACCAGACCGTCAACAACGCCATTCCGGAGGCGGCGCCCGCCAAGCCGTCCTGGGAGTATGACGCCAAGACGCGCTGCAACCAGTATCCGCAAGGTGCCGCCGACCCGGCCTGCATCGTCGGAAACTGGAACTGGCTGGGCACCGACGACCAGGCGCGCGACGTGCTGGCGCGCGTCATCTACGGCTTCCGCATTTCGGTGCTGTTCGGCCTTATCCTGACCGCCGGGTCGGCGCTGATCGGCGTCGGAGCGGGCGCGGTGCAGGGCTATTTCGGCGGCTGGACCGACCTTCTGTTCCAGCGCTTCATCGAAATCTGGTCGGCCATTCCGGTGCTCTATCTCCTGCTTATCGTCGCCGCCATCCTGCCGCCGGGCTTCTTCATCCTGCTCGGGCTGATGCTCCTGTTCTCCTGGGTGGCGCTGGTCGGCGTGGTGCGGGCCGAGTTCCTGCGCGCCCGCAATTTCGAATATGTCAACGCCGCACGCGCGCTTGGCGTGCCCAACCGCACCATCATGTTCAGGCACCTTCTGCCCAACGCCATGGTGGCGACACTGACCTTCCTGCCGTTCCTGCTGTCCGGCTCCATCTCGACGCTGACCTCGCTCGACTATCTCGGCTTCGGCCTGCCGCCAGGCTCGGCCTCACTCGGCGAACTTCTCAAGCAGGCGCAGCGCAACCTGAATGCGCCATGGCTCGGCATATCCGGGTTCGTCGTCATCTCGCTGATGCTGTCGCTGCTGGTCTTCGTCGGCGAGGCGACTCGCGACGCCTTCGATCCGCGCAAGACGTTCAAATGAGCGAAGCGCCCTTGCTCAGCGTGCAGGACCTCAGCGTCGCCTTCAACCAGGGCGGCGGGCAGTCTGTCGCGGTCGACCACATCTCCTTCGACATCGCCAAGGGCGAAACGGTGGCGCTGGTCGGCGAATCCGGCTCCGGCAAGTCGGTATCGGCGCTGTCGGTGCTGAAGCTTCTGCCCTACCCCAGCGCCAGCCATCCCTCCGGCAAGATCCTGTTCCAGGGCTCCGATCTGCTGGCCATGGGCGAGAAGCAGTTGCGCCAGGTGCGCGGCAACAAGATCACCATGATCTTCCAGGAGCCGATGACCTCGCTCAATCCGCTGCACACGATCGAGCACCAGATCGTCGAGATCCTGAAGCTGCATCAGGGCATGGCCGACCGGCCTGCGAAGGCCCGTACGCTTGCTTTGCTGAAGGAGGTCGGCATCCGCGATCCGGAGAAACGGCTCGACGCCTACCCGCACCAGCTTTCCGGCGGCCAGCGCCAGCGCGTCATGATCGCCATGGCGCTGGCCAACGAACCGGAACTGCTGATCGCCGACGAACCAACGACCGCGCTCGACGTCACCGTGCAGGCGCAGATCCTAGAATTGCTCGCCAAGCTGAACGCCCGCAAGGGCATGTCGATGCTGTTCATCACCCATGATCTCGGCATCGTCCGCAAGATCGCCGACCGGGTCTGCGTGATGACCAAGGGCAAGATCGTCGAGACCGGACCGACCAAGGACATCTTCGCCAACCCGCAGCATCCCTATACGCGCCACCTGCTGGCCGCCGAACCGAAAGGCAAGCCGCCGGCCGCCAATGCCGACGCCAAGGCCGTCATGACCGGGAAGGACATCAAAGTCTGGTTCCCGATCAAGCAGGGCTTCTTCCGCCGCACCGTCGACCATGTGAAGGCGGTCGACGGCATCGACGTCACCGTGCGCGCCGGACAGACGCTCGGCGTGGTCGGCGAATCCGGCTCCGGCAAGACGACCCTCGGCCTGGCGCTGGCGCGCATGATCTCCTCGACCGGCACGATCCAGTTCGACGGCCGCGACATCAACCAGCTTTCCTTCAATGCCATGCGGCCGCTGCGAAGCGAATTGCAGATCGTTTTCCAGGATCCGTTTGGCTCGCTCAGCCCGCGCATGTCGATCGCCGAGATCATCGAGGAAGGCCTCAAGATCCACGCGCCGAAGCTGTCGCCCGACGAGCGTGACGACAAGGTCGTCGACGTGCTGAAGGAGGTCGGCCTCGATCCGGCGAGCCGCAACCGCTATCCGCACGAATTTTCCGGCGGCCAGCGCCAGCGCGTCGCGATCGCCCGCGCCATGGTGCTGAACCCTCGCTTCGTGATGCTGGACGAACCGACATCGGCGCTCGACATGAGCGTGCAGGCGCAGGTGGTCGACCTCTTGCGCAACCTGCAGGCCAAGCACGACCTCGCCTATCTCTTCATCAGCCACGACCTCAAGGTCATCCGGGCGCTGGCCAATGACGTCATCGTCATGCGCAATGGCCAGATCGTCGAGGCCGGCCCTTCCGAGCAGATTTTTGAAAAGCCGCAAACCGACTATACTCGGGCCCTGATCTCGGCGGCCTTCAAGATCGAGACGGCGCCGGCCGGCATCGTCAGCCAGTAATTTTTGAAGGGATTAGACGAACCGCGATGGAAAAAGGCCGCATCCTGCTTGCCGTCACCGGCTTTCATCCGCAGCGCTGGCGAGACCTCTTGTCGGCCGAGCGCGAGGTGGTGCTTGAGCCGGACGGCGCCAAGGACCCGTCGATCACCTATGCAGTGGTGTGGAAGCAGAAGCCGAACCTGTTGTCGTCGCTGCCCAACCTGCGCGCCATCTTCTCGATCGGCGCCGGTGTCGACCATGTTTTCGCCGATCCCGGCCTGCCCGACGTGCCGATCGTCAGGGTCGTCGCCGACAACCTTACCCAATACATGACCGAATATGTGGTCTGGCGGGTTCTCGACCATCATCGCCAGGGCGTGCTCTACAGGGCACAGCAGACCAAGAAGGTCTGGCACGATCCGCCGCAGAGACCCGCCGGAGACATTTCGGTCGGCATCATGGGACTGGGCACTCTCGGCCGGGCGGCGGCATCCGTACTTCTGTCGCTCGGTTTCACGGTCAATGGCTGGTCGCGCACCGACCGGCCGATGAAAGGGGTGACAACCTATTCCGGCGAGGCCGGATTGATCCCCTTCCTGAAGGCAACCGATATATTGGTCGTGCTTCTCCCGCTGACGCCCGACACTCAGGGCATGATCAATTACGGCGTGCTCAAGGAATTGCGCAAACGTAACGGCCTAGGCGGGTCGGTTCTGATCAATGCCGGACGCGGACGCCTGCAGAAGGACGCCGACATCCTGCGCGCGCTGGATGACGGCACGCTGAAGGAGGCGAGCCTCGATGTGTTCGAGGTCGAGCCGCTGCCGAAAACCAGTCCGCTGTGGAACCATCCGAAGGTTTTCGTGACGCCACATTCCGCGGCAACCTCCGATCCGGTCCATCTGGCGCCGCCCATGCTGCGCCAGATGGATGCCTTCGAGCGTGGCGAAAAGCTCGAAAATCTGGTGGACCGCAAAGCGGGATATTAAGCTACCTGGCCAAGTCCCAGTCGGCGAAGCACTGCTTGATCGCCCGCAGCGAAGACAATTGCACCTTGGGCAGGGCGAGCTCTTCGAACATGGCCCGGTAACGCTCACGGTTTTTCGGCGTGGTCACCGCGATATGATGGATCATGTCCCATTTGACGCTGTCACGCCCGCCCTGCAGGCCACCGCGCCTTTCCTTCTCGAACAGGGTTCGCCTGAAGTAGCGCAGCAGGCTGGCCGGAGTGGAAATATCCAGCAGGATCAACCCGGTCGCGCGCCGGAAGCGTTGCGGCATGCCGATGGAGTAGTTGCCGTCCATCACCCAGCGCTCGCCGGCAATCGCGGCATCGTGCAGGGCAATGAACTCGTCCCTTGGGCGCGGCTCCCAGTCCGTGTTGGGCAGATGATAAAGCAGATCGAGATGAACGGGCTCCAGGCCGCGTTTGCGGGCAATCGCGTCGGCCAGGGTCGACTTGCCGCTGTTGGACGGCCCCAGAATGCATATGCGATCCCCGAGATCCCAGAGGTTCATCAGATCGTGCCTTGAATGGATTGGCTTCACCGTTTCGCGGAAACGGACGCAAACCCTTTCGCACTTTTCCTGAAGCCACTCCAGTCCTGGCGGATCAGTTTATCGCCTTGGCCCGCTTCAGCGCCCCATCGCCACGCTGGTTGATCGATACCCAGATGTTGGGGTCCTGCTGCGATTGCCGCTTGAGGAAGTAATAGCCGGTGGCGTCCCAGGAGCGGATGGTGTTGACGAGGTTGTCCAGGATGAAGTCCCCCCTGTCGGTCTTCACCGTCAGGATGGCGTGGCCTTCGCCATGCAGATCATAGACGACCGTCATCAACAGGGCCTGCCGCGGAAATCCGGCATCGAGAAGCAGCTTGCGCTTGAAGAGCGCGTAGATCTTGCAATCGCCCTTGCCATCGACCGGATAGTCCCAGTGGTCCTGCATGGTGCCCCAATGGTCGAGATTGCTCTCCGGCACGATGTAGCCGTTGACCTCGCGATTGACACGGTCGAGCGTGGCCCAGCTTTTCTGCGTGAGCTTGAGGTCGGCGGCCGGCAGAACCGGGACCTTGCATTGATCGGGCCGGCGGCCGCAGAAATCCACCCAGCCGTAGGGAATGCTCGTCCTGGAGCCGACGGAGGCGGCGGTTGCGGAGCTCATCGGACCACTGCGCGGCATCTTCGCCTCGAAGGTGATGGCGAAACTCCTGAAGGACGATGCATAGGCCTCGGTGCTCATTTGCGGACCGACGGATCCGGCATTTGCCAACGAAGCCAAACCCAGAAATGTCGAGAAAACCCCGGCGACCAACCGACGCAACATGACCGTTCCTGCCACTCAAACGCTTGTCCTGAGTGAGCTAACGCCAAGGCGATGCCCCGCGTCAATTAAATGTTTAATAAAAGGTTAACGACAGGCCACTTCGATACCGACAATTGCAGGCAATCACCATCAAGCGGTCGCTACGCCAAAGCGTCGCTTTTTAACGACAGGCGGTGAAATCTGGATCGGAATCGCCGTATCGGCGCGAAAAAACGCCGATGGCAGCCTTCGAACACCGTCATCGATTGCGGCCCATGCGAACGGCAGGTCGCTTCAGCCAGGGAGCGAAAATTTCTTCTGTTTGTCGGGTTTGCCGCAGTTGCGACGGTCGATGGAGCGGTTCATGGCATCTATCTCGCCGGTCGCCTTGTCAGTGTCGCGCTGAGCTTTGGAGCGCACATCCGGCGTGAACGGGCCGAAGCCCATGGCTGGGTTGGAGAAGGTAGGTTTGGCCGTCGTCGGCAGGTTGTACTGCTGCGCCAGCCCGTTGCGCTGCGCCAGCAACTGATCGCAGGGCACCGTGTCATACTGCAGCGAGGACTCGATGTTGTCGTCCTGCCGCTCCGACATCGAATTGCCGACGCAACCGGTGGCCGCCAGGCACGATGCCAAGACCAGCATGTTCCAGCGCATCGCATTCCTCCTGAAATCCCGCCCTGATGCGACCAGATCGCAAATATCAGTCACGCATGCAAATCGGACTTTTTCGCAGCAGAAGAGCTTGGCGGGCGGGATATGAACAGCTCAGTCTGCATGCGCCTTGCGTGCCACGACAGCCAGGCCTTCCACAGGCTCGCGGCGATCCTGACGGATGATTGTCGGTTCCAGGGTCAGGATCGAGAAGCCGTTGGCCAGCAGAGTGCGCCTGACATAATCATCCGAATGAGCGTAGCGGCGGGAAGGCTGCAGGGCGAAATCGCCCTTGCCTGCCAGGCTCTCGACGGAAAAGGCAAACAGGCCGCCATCGGCAAGCAATCCGGCAACCGTCCCGACGATGCTTTCAAGCGCGCCGATGTAGATGAGCACATCCGCCGATGTCACCAGGTCAGGCCTTTCGCCCGAGTGGGAAAAGCCCTGCAGATCGGCCTTTGTCAGCGCGTCGTAGACGCCTTTCGCCCGCGCCTTCCTTAGCATGCTGGCGGAAATGTCGACGCCCTCCAGCCGGTCGACGATCGGCCTCAGCCTCTCGCCCATCAGCCCGGTGCCGCAGCCGAGATCCAGCGCCAGGCGGAAACGTCCCGGCCGCGCCTCGCGGATGGCGGTGTCGAGAACCTGCGGCAGCCGGTAGTGGAGCTTGCCGACCAGCATGTCCTCGAAAGTCTCGGCATAGTGATCGAACAGTGTTTCGACGAAAGCGCTGGGCGGCGCGGTGGCGACCGGTCCCTTGCCGGTCAACTGCAGTTTGAGGGCCGCGCCCTGACGATCGGCCGGATCGAGTTTCAGCGACGCCCTCCAGGCCTGCGCCGCCAGGTCGAGCCGGCCCGATGCCTCCTGCATCTCGCCAAGCCGAAACCAGCCCATTGCCCATTGCGGCGCCAGTTCCAGCGCACCGAGCAGCAATTCGGCCGCGGCGGCGTGATCGCCGGACGCAAAAAGCATCTCGGCATAGTCGGCACGGCGATCCGCGTTCAGGTCGCCCGACGTGGTCTGGAGCGGTTTCATGAAGATGGTTCCACCGGCAGAGCAGCCGGCCACACGAGTATGTAGAGCAAATCAGGCGGAAGCTGAACAGAATTGAGCTGTCTTTGCCCGACGTGTCAGCAGTCCGTGGCAAGAGGCTTCACGCGGCGCAATTATAGCCTATTTCTAGGCGATGCGCGCCAGCGACCTGCTCCACCCCCGGCCCGAGGGCCTTTACTGCCCGCCGGGCGATTTCTTCATCGATCCGGTGCGGCCGGTGGACCGGGCGCTGATCACGCACGGCCATTCCGACCATGCGCGTTCCGGCCATCGCTCGGTGCTCGCCACCCGGCAGACGCTCGACATTATGGGCCTGCGCTATGGTGCGGATTTTGCCGGCACGACCCAGGCGGCGGCGTTGGGCGAAACGATTGTCCTCAATGGCGTCAACATCTCCTTCCATCCGGCGGGGCACGTGCTGGGCTCGGCGCAGATCTCCGTGGAACATCAGGACATGCGCATTGTCGCCTCCGGCGACTACAAGCGGCGCAGGGATGCAACTTGCGCGCCGTTCGAACCGATCCGCTGCGACGTGTTCATCACCGAGGCGACCTTCGGCCTGCCGGTGTTCCGCCATCCGCCCGATACGGAGGAAATAGCTCGCCTGCTGAAATCGGCGGCGCAGTTTCCCGAACGCTCGCATCTGGTCGGCGCCTACGCGCTCGGCAAGGCGCAGCGCGTGATGCGGCTGCTGCGCGATGCGGGCCATGACAAGCCACTCTACATCCATGGCGCACTGGCGAAGTTGAGCGAATACTACCAAAGCCAGGGCATCGATCTCGGCGTACTCGAACCGGCGACCGTGGAAGGTGGCAAGCAGGATTTCGCCGGCGCCATCGTGGTTGGTCCGCCATCGGCCTTCGCCGACCGCTGGGCGCGGCGCTTTCCCGATCCGATTTCGTGCTTCGCCTCGGGCTGGATGCGCATCCGCCAGCGCGCCAAGCAGGGCGGCGTCGAACTGCCGCTGATCATCTCGGACCATGCCGACTGGGACGAACTCACCGCCACCATCCGGGAAACCGGAGCCGAGGAAATCTGGGTCACCCACGGCCGCGAGGAGGCACTGGTGCGCTGGTGCGAACTCGAAGGCATCGCTGCCCGGCCGCTGCATCTGGTGGGGTATGAGGACGAGGGCGATTGATGGTGCATTCTCATCCCTTAGTCGCCGACGCCGCGATCCTTCGCACCCCCCTCTGGCCTGCCGGCCATCTCCCCCGCAAGGGGGGAGATCAGATGTCACGACGGTTTTCGCTAGTCATCAAGGTTACGGAATGCGCGGCGACGGCGAGGATGCCAATCTCCCCCCTTGCGGGGGAGATGGCCGGCAGGCCAGAGGGGGGTGCCTCGCGCCGGGTTTCGCTATTGGCGTGGCGTATCCTGCAATGAACCGCTTCGCCGAACTCCTCGACCGACTGGTGTTGACGCCGTCGCGCAACGGCAAGCTCACTTTGCTCATCGACTATTTCAGGGCCGTCGAGGACCCCGATCGCGGCCTGGCCCTGGCCGCCATCACTGGCGATCTGAATATCGCGGCAGTCAAGCCGGCGATGCTGCGTGCGCTGGTCACCGAGCGCATGGACCCGGTGCTGTTCGGCTATTCCTACGACTATGTCGGCGATCTCGCCGAAACCGTGTCGCTGGTCTGGCCGCAGGTGCCCGGACGTATCGCGAACCGCGAGCCGACGCTCGGCGAGGTGGTGGCGCGGCTGCAGGCGGCCAGCCGTTCCGATGGACCGAAGGTGCTTGCCGGTCTGCTCGACAGCGCCGGCATCTCGTCGCGCTTTGCAATCATCAAGCTGGTCACCGGCGGCCTGCGCATCGGCGTATCGGCGCGGCTGGCCAAGCAGGCGCTGGCCGATTTCGGCAAGGTCGATGTCGCCGAGATCGAGGAGCTGTGGCACGGGCTGTCGCCGCCCTACACGGCGCTGTTCGCCTGGCTGGAAGGCAAGGGCGAGAAGCCGAGAAGCACCGCGCTGGCGCTGTTTCGCCCGGTGATGCTTTCAAATCCGGTCGGCGACGGCGACCTCGAAAAGCTCGACCCGGCCGACTATGCGGCGGAATGGAAATGGGATGGCATCCGCGTCCAGGCAGTGGCCGAGGGCGGCATTAGCCGGCTTTACTCGCGCACCGGCGACGACGTCTCCGGCGCCTTTCCCGACCTTGCCGAGGCCATGACTTTTTCGGCGGCGCTGGATGGCGAGTTGCTCGTCGGCGATCCGCGGGAGGCGACGGGAACCTTCTCGGACCTGCAGCAGCGGCTGAACCGCAAGACGGTGACGCCCAAGATGCAGCAGCGCTATCCGGCCTTCATGCGCTGTTACGATGTGCTCCAGATCGGTGACGAGGATCTGCGCGGGCTGCCCTTCCACGAGCGGCGCGGCCGGCTCGAAGCCTTCGTCGGGACGCTCGACCCGAGCCGCTTCGATCTTTCGCCCTTTGTCGCGTTCACCGACTGGCAAGCGCTTGAGGAATTGCGCCGCACGCCACCGCACCCGATCATCGAAGGGGTGATGCTGAAACGCTGGGATTCGCCCTATGTCGCCGGCCGGCCGAAAGGGCCATGGTTCAAATGGAAGCGCGATCCGCACACGGTGGACGCGGTGCTGATGTATGCCCAGCGCGGCCATGGCAAACGCTCCAGCTTCTATTCGGATTACACGTTCGGTGTCTGGTCCGGGCCCGAGGGCGAGGAGGAACTGGT
>NZ_JAFKIC010000132.1 GCF_017306585.1 Mesorhizobium sp.
TTCTTCAAAAGGTATCGATCTCCTAATGCGCGTACTCGTCGTCGAGGATGACAAGGATCTCAACCGCCAGATATCGGATGCGCTGGTCGACGCCGGCTATGTCGTCGATCGCGCCTTTGATGGCGAAGAGGGGCATTTCCTGGGCGACACCGAGCCGTATGACGCGGTCGTGCTGGACATCGGCCTGCCGCAGATGGACGGCATCAGCGTGGTCGAGCGCTGGCGGCGCGGCGGCCGCAAGATGCCGGTGCTGATCCTGACGGCGCGTGACCGCTGGAGCGACAAGGTTGCCGGCATCGACGCCGGTGCCGACGACTATGTCACCAAGCCGTTCCACATCGAGGAGGTTCTGGCGCGGGTGAGGGCCCTGATCCGCCGCGCCGCCGGCCACGCCTCGTCGGAACTGACCTGCGGACCCGTGCGCCTCGACACCAAGGCCTCGAAAGCCGATGTCGACGGCGTGCCGCTGAAGCTGACCTCGCATGAATTCCGCCTGCTTGCCTATCTGATGCATCATATGGGCGAGGTGGTTTCGCGCACCGAACTGGTCGAGCACCTCTACGACCAGGATTTCGATCGCGATTCCAACACCATCGAGGTCTTTGTCGGTCGGCTGCGCAAGAAGATGGGCATCGACATGATCGAAACCGTGCGCGGCATGGGCTACCGCATGCGCGAGCCGGAGGCGTAACTCGGAACCGCTCAAACCAATCGCAAGGCGGCCGTTTCTGCTGCGTTTGTGGCCACGTTCGCTGACCTTTCGCGTCATCGCCTTCTCGACGGTCTGGGCGATCCTGACCCTCGTCGTCATTTTTACCCTGATCACGACGCTCTACCGCCAGGCTAGCGAGCGTGGTTTCGACAGCTTGCTGTCGGCGCACCTGTTCAACCTGATCGGGTCCGTCGGCATTTCCGACACGGGCGCGCTCACCGGCTCTCCCGATCTTGGCGACCTCAGGTTCTCGGAGCCGAATTCGGGCTGGTACTGGTCGGTCGAACCTGCCTCGGAAGGCGTGCATGGTGAGCTTCATTCGTCGTCCATGACCACGTCGATCCTGTCGCCGAGTGTCGCGGATGTGCCGTTCAATGCCAATTTTCAGCGCAGTTATGCCACCAGAGGCATTGATGGCGAGCAACTGGTGGTCTTCGAAAGCGAATTCGTTCTCGATGCCAAGAATCGCGCCGCGCGCTTCCGTGTCATGGGCAACAAGAGCGAACTGGAGCAGGAGATCAGCACGTTCCAGCGCCGCTTGCTGACCTATCTCGGCCTGTTCGGCATCGGCATGATCGCCATCAATGCCGTCGCCATCCTGCTTGGCCTGCAGCCGCTGCGCCGGGTCAGGAACGCGCTGGCCATGGTGCGCGAGGGCACCGCGCAAAGACTGGACGGCCGGTTCCCGGCCGAGATCGAGCCCTTGGCCAATGAAACCAACGCCCTGATCGAAAACAACAAACGCATCGTCGAGCGTTCCCGAACCCAGGTCGGCAATCTCGCCCACTCGCTGAAGACGCCGCTTGCGGTGCTTCTCAATGAGGGTCGGGCATTGGGCGGCGCCAAGGGGCAGTTGATCGTCGAGCAGGCCGCTTCCATGCAGAAGCAGGTCGAACACTATCTGCAGCGCGCCCGCGTTGCCGCGCAGCGCGACAGCGTCGTCTACCGCACGCCGGTGTCGCCGCTGGTGGAGCGCATGGTGCGGGTTCTGCAGAAGCTCAACCCCCAGACCAGCCTGTCACTCTCCTTGCCGGCGACCGAGATCGTCTTTGCCGGCGAGCGCGAGGACCTCGAGGAACTGCTCGGCAATCTCCTCGAAAATGCGATGAAATGGGCAAAAAGCTCGGTCTCGGTCTCGGTGGCGCCCGTGACCGGGACGGATGACAATCAGTTCGAGATCAGCATCGATGACGACGGTCCCGGCATTCCCGAGGACAAGGCGCGCGAGGCCATGAAGCGTGGCAGGCGCCTGGACGAGACAAAACCGGGGACAGGCCTGGGGCTCGCCATTGTCGCCGATCTCGTCAACGAATATGGCGGCGCCCTGGCGCTCGAACGGTCGAGCCTGGGCGGGCTGAAGGCGGTGGTGCGGCTGCGGAGCCTGCAGTGAGGCTGTGCCTGGCCAATCGACAGCGATGGACGGCGCATGCTATGGCGGCATGAGGATTGGTTCGGGGGTGGCCGCCAGCGGCCAAATTTCCGACAAATATCAACACTATGGCCACATCTTCGATGACGCGGCCCCCGGCGCATCCATGGCAGGCTCCAACTCAAGAAAACCGGTTGTTGGCATGAAGATTCGCGTCGCGATTGTTTCCGCACTGCTGGCCGTGTCCGGCTGTAGCACCTTGGGTGGCAAGGGTCCCACGCTCGCGCCCACGCCTGCATCGACGCCTCCTTCGAGCGGCAAGGTCACCAAGTCGATCATATCAGCCATGGGCGGCGGACTGATCGGCGGGTCAATCGGCAACGGCCTCAGCGATACGGAAAAGCGCAGCGCGTTGGAGGCCGAATACAAGGCGCTCGAATACAACACCAGCGGCCAGAAGGTGACGTGGAAGGGCGATCAGGCTTCGCGCTACGGCGAAGTGGTTCCGGCCCAGCCTTACCGTGTCGGCTCGCAGGATTGCCGCCAGTACACGCAGACCGTGTTCAACGGCGGCGCCAGCGTGACGGCTCGCGGAACCGCCTGCCGCAACGGCGACGGCAGCTGGACACCGCTGACCTGAGTTTTAACCGGCCGACCGCTCTGGCGCCCGTCAGCCGCGCCGCCGTCAAAGCGTCGCAGGACGCCGGTGTTGGCAGGGCAGGGCTGTGCCGTTATTGGAAGAACCATGCTGTTCTGGGTCATAGCCGCGATATTGACGCTCGGTGCGAGCCTGGCGGTGTTGCTGCCATTGGCAGGCGGCGCCAAGAGCGCGTCGCCGAGCGGCGATCATGATCTCGAAGTCTATCGCGACCAGTTGACCGAACTCGACCGCGATGCCGCGCGTGGTTTGATCCAGCCTGCGGAAGCTGCCGAGGCGCGCGCCGAGATCGCCCGCCGCATCCTGCGCCTTGATACCGCGGGGCCGGTCGCCGGCTCATCGGCTCGTCCGGCATCGGCTATGGCAAGACTCGTCGCCACCGCCGCCGTGCTGGCTGTGCCGCTGGTGAGCTGGGGGCTTTACAGCCAGATTGGCTCGCCCGACCTGCCGTCGCAGCCACTCGCCGAGCGGCTGGCCAAGAATCCGGCCGACAGTTCGGTCGATGAGCTGGTGGCGCGCGCGGAAGCGCATCTTGCCGCCAACCCTTCCGACGGCAGGGGCTGGGACGTGCTGGCGCCGGTCTATCTGCGCATGCAGCGCTTTACCGACGCTGCGGCCGCCTATCGCAATGCCATCCGCCTCGACGGCGACAGCGCTGCCCGGCAGGCTGGCCTCGGCGAGGCGATCGCCGGCGCGGCGGGCGGCATCGTCTCGGCGGACGCCCAGGATGCGTTCGAAGCCGCCTTGAAGCTCGATCCGGCCAACGCCAAGGCGAGCTTCTATCTCGCCATGGGGCTGGCGCAGGAGGGCCGCGACAAGGAAGCGGAGGCGGCCTGGCAGGCGATGCTCGCCAGGCTGGCGCCGGATTCGCCGTGGCGCGGCGCCGTCGAGCAGGCATTGGCCAAGTCAGGCGCTCCCGAAGTTGCGTCCGCCACGGACGCGAAGGGCCCCGACGCGGCGGATGTCGGCGCCGCGTCATCCATGTCGCCGCAGGATCGCGAAGCCATGATCAACACCATGGTCGCTGGTCTCGACGACAAACTGCGGCAAAATCCGCGTGATCCGGAAGGATGGATGCGGCTCGTTCGTTCCTATGTCGTGCTGGGCAAGGCCGACCAGGCGCGCGCCGCGCTGGGTCGCGCCATTGCCGTGTTCGGAGCCGGCAGTGAGGAAGCGAAGAAATTCACCGCCTTTGCCGCCTCGCTTGGCCTGACGGCGACGGAGTAGAACTCGACATGACGCGCAAGCAGAAACGATTGTCGGTCATTTTAGGCGGGTTGGTTTTCCTGGGCGCCGCCACCGGGCTGACCTTCTACGCGCTCGGCCAGAAGGCGTCGTATTTTTACATGCCGGCTGATCTCGCCACCGCAACTGTACAGCCCGGCCAGCGCATCCGGCTGGGTGGTCTGGTGGAAAAAGGCACCATCCAGCGCGGGCAGGGCGCGACGGTCGCCTTTTCGGTCACCGACACCCACAAATCGGTCAAGGTCACCTATACCGGCATCCTGCCCGACCTGTTCCGCGAAGAGCAGGGCGTCATCACCGAAGGCACTTTTGGCCCGGACGGCGTCTTTGTCGCCGACAGTGTGCTGGCCAAGCACGACGAGCGCTATATGCCCAAGGAAGTAGCCGACGGCCTGAAGGCCAAGGGTGTCTGGCAGGAGAGCAAGAGTGAATAGCTCTGGCGGAAAGACAAACGCGCCGTGCGGGGACAACAATGGTTGAGACCGGACATTTCGCCCTGGTCCTGGCGTTCGCGCTTTCGCTGGTGCAGACGATCGTGCCGCTGTTTGGCGCACGGCTGAACAACCAGCGCCTGATGGCTGTTGGCGGCCCGGTCGCGGTGACCGGATTCGCCCTGACCGCGCTCTCCTTCGCGGCGCTTGCGAGCGCCTATGCGAGTTCCGATTTTTCGCTGGCCAATGTCTGGGAGAATTCGCACTCGCTGCAGCCGATGATCTACAAGATCACCGGAACCTGGGGCAATCACGAAGGTTCGATGCTGCTCTGGGTGCTGATCCTGACCTTCTTCGGCGCGCTCGTCGCCGCCTTCGGCTCGAATCTGCCGGCAAGCCTGCGGGCCAATGTGCTGGCCGTGCAGGGTGCGATCGGCGCCGCTTTCTTCCTGTTCATCCTGGCGACGTCCAATCCCTTCATCCGGCTCAATCCGGCCCCCATCGAGGGCCGCGATCTCAACCCGATCCTGCAGGACCTCGGTCTCGCCATCCATCCGCCGCTGCTCTATCTCGGCTATGTCGGTTTCTCCATCTGCTTCTCCTTCTCGGTCGCCGCCCTCATCGAGGGGCGCATCGATGCGTCCTGGGCGCGCTGGGTGCGTCCGTGGACGCTGGTCGCCTGGATGTTCCTCACCGGCGGCATCGCCATGGGCTCCTACTGGGCCTATTATGAGCTCGGCTGGGGCGGCTTCTGGTTCTGGGATCCGGTCGAGAACGCCTCCTTCATGCCGTGGCTGGCCGGCACCGCGCTGCTGCATTCGGCGATCGTCATGGAAAAGCGCTCGGCGTTGAAGATCTGGACGCTGCTGCTCGCGATCCTCACCTTTTCGCTCTCGCTGCTCGGCACCTTCCTGGTGCGTTCGGGTGTCCTGACGTCAGTCCACGCTTTCGCCACCGATCCGACACGGGGCGTCTTCATCCTGTGCATATTGACGCTGTTCATTGGCGGCTCGCTGGCGCTGTTTGCGTTGCGCGCCTCCCGGCTGACGGCCGGGGGCCTGTTCCACCCGATTTCGCGCGAAGGCGCGCTGGTCCTCAACAACCTGTTCCTGACCACGGCGACCGCCACCGTGCTTGTCGGCACGCTCTATCCGCTGGTCGTCGAAGCCCTCTCCGACGACAAGATTTCGGTCGGCGCGCCGTTCTTCAACCTGACCTTCGCTCCGCTGATGGTGCCGCTGCTGGTGATGGTTCCCTTCGGGCCGCTGCTGGCCTGGAAACGCGGCGATATCCTGGCCGTCGCGCAGCGCCTGATGACGGCTTTCGCGGCAGCCCTGCTGGCCATGCTGGTCACAGCCCTGTTTATCAGCGGCGCCACCGTGCTCGCGGCCCTCGGCGTCGGCCTTGCCGTCTGGCTGGTGCTCGGCGCGCTCACCGACCTTGCCGTCAAGGCAGGGTTAGGCAACGTCGCGACCGGCATCATGGTCAGGCGCCTGCTTGGCCTGCCGCGCTCGGTCTTCGGCACCGCTTTGGCGCATCTCGGCCTCGGCCTGACCGTGCTCGGCATCGTCGGCACGCTCTGCTTTGGCACCGAAAAGATCCTGTCGATGCATCCGGGCGAGACTGTCGACCTGTCCGGCCACACGCTGCGTTTCGCCGGGATCTACCCCGCGCAGGGGCCGAATTTCAGCGAGGATCGCGGCCGTTTCGAGTTGATCGGACCTGCCGGCAACCCGGTCGGCGAAATCAGCTCCGCCAAGCGGTTCTATCCGGTTCGGCAGATGACGACGACCGAATCCGGCATCAAGACACTTGGTCTCTCACAGCTCTATATTTCGCTGGGCGACGAGGGCAAGGACGGGGCCGTCGTGGTGCGCCTGTGGTGGAAGCCCCTGGTGACGCTGATCTGGGGCGGGGCGCTGGTGATGATGGCGGGCGCGGCCATGTCTTTGATGGACAGGCGCCTGCGAGTCGGCGCGCCCTCGCGCCGCCGCAAGCAGGCTGATGCCGCGGCAACAGCGATCTCGCCATGAAAGCAAGGTTTTCCGCTGCATCGCTCGTTCTGTTGCTGGCGCTATGCTTTGCCGGAACCGCGCTCGCGGTAAAGCCCGACGAAATGTTGGCCGATCCGGCGCTGGAGGCAAGGGCGCGCGCGCTCTCGGAAGGCCTGCGCTGCATGGTCTGCCAGAACCAGTCGATCGACGAATCCGACGCCGATCTCGCGCGCGATCTCCGTATCCTGGTGCGCCAGCGCCTCGTCGCCGGCGACAGCGACCGGCAGGTGATGGACTATGTGGTTTCGCGCTACGGCGAATTCGTGCTGTTGAAGCCGCGCTTCGACCTGCGTAACGCGCTGCTTTGGGGCACCCCCGTGATCCTGCTTTTGGCGGGCGGGATTTTCATCGCCCTCAACGCGCGCTCGCGCCGGACGCTGGCGACGAAATCCCTCTCCGCCGACGAGCAAACGGCACTCGACGCAATCCTGCGCCGCGACTGATCCGGCAACATTACCAAAGTTTCATGCATCGGAAATGGCGCTGTAATGTGCGCCTCTCTAATTCTCATTTTCCGAGGATGCCGATCAAGGCGCGCCCCCTTTGAAAGAGGATAGAGACCCCATGAATATTGCCCCCAATTCATATTCCCGCACCCGTAAGCGTCTTCTGGCTGCTGTGGCGTCCGTTGCCATTGCCGGAGCGCTCGGCATCGGCGCGCTGACCAGCGGAACCAGCCCCGTTCTGGCCGACGCGGTGCGTGTCGAAGCTCCCCAGATGCCGGGCTTTGCCGACGTCGTGGAGCGCGTTTCGCCGGCCGTGGTCAGCGTCAAGGTCAAGGCCAAGATCCAGCCGACAGCCGATGACGGCTCCGACGACCAGGACGGCCTCGACAATCTCCCCAACAATCCGCAGCTTCGCCGCTTCTTCAAGGAATTCCGCGGCTTTGGCGACCAGGGCGGCCAGAACGACGAAGGCCACCGCCGCTTCGGCCACCGCGACCGCAACAACGACCAGCCGCGCCCCGTGGCCCAGGGTTCCGGCTTCTTCATCTCCGAGGACGGCTACCTCGTCACCAACAACCACGTCGTCGAGGAGGGCACCGCCTTCACCGTCGTGACCAATGACGGCAAGGAACTCGACGCCAAGCTGGTCGGCACCGATCCGCGCACGGATCTCGCCGTGCTCAAGGTCGATGGCGGCGGCAAGTTCACCTATGTCGATTTCGCCGACGACTCCAAGGTTCGCGTCGGCGATTGGGTCGTGGCCGTCGGCAATCCCTTCGGTCTTGGCGGCACCGTCACCGCGGGCATCGTATCGGCGCGCGGCCGTGACATCGGCGCCGGCCCGTATGACGACTTCCTCCAGATCGACGCCTCGGTCAACCGCGGCAATTCGGGTGGCCCGACCTTCAACCTCAACGGCCAGGTGGTCGGCATCAACACCGCCATCTTCTCGCCCTCGGGCGGTAGCGTCGGCATCGCCTTCGATATTCCGGCCTCGACCGCCAAGCAGGTTGTCGAGGACCTGATGAAGAGCGGCGCGGTGCAGCGCGGCTGGCTGGGCGTCGAAATCCAGCCGGTCACGTCCGATATCGCCGAATCGCTCGGTCTGAAGTCCAACAATGGCGCGCTGGTATCCAGCGCCCAGGATGACGGCCCCGGCAAGAAGGCCGGCATCACGGCCGGCGATGTGATCACCCAGGTCGACGGCAAGGACGTTGCATCGCCCAAGGAACTCGCCCGCCTGATCGGCGCCTATTCGCCGGGCAAGTCCGTCAACGTCACCGTCTGGCGCGACGGCAAGAGCCAGGACATCAAGGTCGATCTCGGCAAGCTGCCGGCCAGCGACAAGCAGGCCTCGAACGACCAGCAGCAGCAACCCGCGACGCCGGCAAAGCCCGACACGCTGGCCGATCTCGGCCTCACCGTCACCAAGGCCGAGAAGGGCAAGGGTCTGGTTGTCACCGATGTCGATCCCGACAGCGATGCCGCCGACCGCGGTATCCAGCCGGGCGACGTCATCACCGCAGTCAACTCGACCGAGGTGAACGGCACCGACGACGTCGCCAAGGCGATGGCCGACGCGGTCAAATCGGGACGCAAGGCCGTGCTGATGCAGATCACCCGCGACGACAACAATCGCTTCGTCGCACTGCCGGTCGCCAAGGGCTGAAACGACTTTTCCAATGCGGCGGTTTCATACACCCCCGAGTCGCCGCATGGGAAAGCATGGAGCCGGGTACGTTAGTCAGTCATCGTGCTCTCCTCCAGCGGCAGCGGGCTTCCCATCGCCCGCTGCCGCACATTCGAGATCGCTGCGCCCGATGCCGATCCGTATGGTGATTTCAGGGTAACGGCACACCCGGGATCTGGCATGTCCGGCGTAATGACGCCACCGAACAAAGATCTTGTCGCGCACGCTCCGAATCATCTTGGTCGCGATGCGCTGTGGCAAAGGCTAAAATGCAGATGCCGGCTACTCAAACTTCCAGCGAAATCGCGTATAACGGCTCTATGAAGATTCTCGTCATAGAAGATGACCGCGAGGCAGCGGATTATCTGCAGAAAGCCTTCACCGAGGCCGGGCACACCGCGCATGTCGCCGGTGATGGCGAGACCGGTTTCGCGCTCGCCGATGCCGGCGACTATGACGTCATGGTCATCGACCGGATGATGCCGCGCCGCGACGGCCTGTCGGTCATTGCCGGGCTTCGCTCGAGAGGCAACACCACCCCGGTGCTGATCCTGTCGGCGCTTGGCGAGGTCGATGACCGGGTCACCGGCCTGCGCGCCGGCGGCGACGACTATCTGACCAAGCCCTATGCCTTCTCCGAGCTTCTCGCCCGTGTCGAGGTGCTGAACCGCCGCGCCAGCGCCAAGGAGGCCGAAACCGTCTACCGGGTAGGTGACCTTGAGCTCGACAGACTGTCGCATTCGGTCAAGCGCGCTGCGCGCGAGATCACGCTGCAGCCGCGCGAATTCCGCCTGCTGGAATATCTGATGCGTCATGCCGGCCAGGTGGTGACGCGCACCATGCTGCTCGAAAATGTCTGGGACTATCACTTCGATCCCCAGACCAATGTCATCGATGTTCATGTCTCGCGCTTGCGCGGCAAGATCGAAAAAGGCTTCGACAAACCTATCCTGCATACGGTTCGCGGCGCGGGCTACATGCTGAAGGGTGGCTAGGCGACAGCATGGCGCTTTCCGTGCCCGCCATCATGAAGACGACGGCAGCGCGGCTTTCGGCGCTCTACCTTCTGCTCTTCGCGATCTGCGCCGTGCTGCTCGTCTTCTACATGACCTCGCTGTCCGCGCGCATGCTGACGGCGCAGACGCAGGACACCATCAACGACGAGGTGCTTGGCTTGGCACGCGCCTACAAGCGCGGCGGCCTGCCGGTGCTGGTGCGCGTGGTCGAGGCCCGCTCGCGCCAGCCGGGCGCGAACCTCTATCTTATCGCCGATGCCAACGGCCAGATCCTGACCGGCAATGTCCAGAGTTTGCAGCCCGGCGTGATCGAAACCGAAGGCTGGACGACCGAGCCATTCTCCTACCAGCGCTTTGGCGAGGGCGAGCTCGACCGACTGCGCAGCGGCGTTGCCGACCCGGCCGCGCCGCAGCCCGGCGGGACGCAGACCGAGGGCGAGCAGGGGCACAATGCGATCGCGCTGGTGCTGAGGCTGCCCAACCAGATGATCATGCTGGTCGGGCGCGACCTTGGCGAACCGGAGCGCTTCCGCGCCGTCATCAAACGTTCGCTGATGCTGGCGCTCGGCATGATGGGCCTGGGCGGGCTGTTGATCTGGTTCTTTGTCGGACACGCCGCGCTGAAGCGCATCGACGGCGTTTCGGAAGCCAGCCGCCGCATCATGGGCGGCGATCTCAGCGGCCGGCTGCCGGTAACCGGCGCCGGCGACGAGTTCGACCGGCTTTCGGAAAACCTCAATACCATGCTGGCCCGGATCGCCACGCTCAACGAAGGCCTGAAGCAGGTTTCCGACAACATCGCGCATGATCTGAAGACGCCGCTGACCCGGCTGCGCAACCGCGCCGAAGCCACGCTGTCGGGAAAACACAAGACATCGGACTACCGGCAGGCGCTGGAAGGCACTATCGCCGAATCCGACCAGCTGATCAAAACCTTCAACGCCATCCTCATGATCTCCCGGCTGGAGGCCGGATATTCGTCCGAGCACACCAACCGGGTCGACCTTGGCGCGGCCGTCAGCGACGTCGTCGAACTCTACGAACCGGTGGCGGAAGAGGCCGGTGTCTTGCTGGAGGCGGACCTGGACGGGGCGTTTCTCGTTGACGGCAATCGCGAGCTGATCGGCCAGGCGCTCTCGAACATCGTCGACAACGCGATCAAATATTCGGTCGATTCCGCCACCACGCCGGCGGTTCGCGTGACGCTCGATCGCACGCCCGGCGAGATCAGGCTGACCGTCGCCGACAACGGCCAGGGCATCCCGGACGATGCCGACCGCGCGCGGGCGACTGAACGTTTCGTGCGGCTGGAGAAGAGCCGTTCGCAGCCGGGCTCGGGCCTTGGCCTCAGCCTCGCCAAGGCGGTGATGACTTTCCATAATGGACGGCTTGATCTCTTGCCTGGCAATCCAGGACTATCCGTGGTCATGAGTTTCCCCACGCGGGAGGATCACTGATGGCTGCGGCTGTAAAACGCAAAATCACGGACTGGCTGCTCAGGCCGGTGGTTGCCCTTGCCCCGCTCGACGAAGGCGACGCGCGGCAGGAACTGGCCGAAATCGCTGGCGCCGCACGGGAAGAGGGACTGACGCGGCTGGCCAGATTCCTGGCTGCAAAGGGGGAGGCGCAGCATTTTCTCGCCGCCGTCTTCGACCTTTCCCCCTTCCTCCGCGATGTCGCACGCCGCCGGCCGCACATCCTGGACAGCCTGTTCGACCAGCCGGTTGAAGCTCGCCTGAAAGCGATCACCGCCGCGATCGAACAGGCGCCGCTGGCGGAGGCGGTTTCCGAATCCGGCCTGATGATGGAACTGCGCCAGTGCAAGACCGAGGCGCATTTCCTGATCGCGCTTGCCGATCTCGCCAGCGAAGCGGAAACGTCTCAGACGGTAAGGCGGCTGAGCGATCTCGCCGATGCCTGCACGCGCGCGGCCGTCGATTTCCTGCTGCGGGACGCGCACGGACAGGGCAAGCTCAAGCTGCCCGACCTAGAGAATCCCTCGCTTCGTTCCGGCTGGATACTGCTCGGCATGGGCAAGCTCGGCGCGCATGAACTGAACTTCTCGTCCGATATCGACCTCGTCGTGTTCTTCGATCCCGAGGCGCCCGCCGTGATCGATCCCCTCGACGCGACAGACCTGTTTTCACGGCTGACGCGCCGGCTGGTGCGTATCCTGCAGGATCGCACCGAGCACGGCTACGTCTTCCGTACCGATCTGCGGTTGCGCCCCGATCCCGGGTCGACGCCCCTCGCGATCCCGGTCGAGGCGGCATTGCGCTACTACGAGGCGCGGGGCCAGAACTGGGAGCGGGCAGCGATGATCAAGGCGCGCCCGGTAGCCGGCGACCTCGCCGCCGGTGCTGCCTTCCTCAAGGAATTGCAGCCCTATATCTGGCGTAAATACATGGATTACGCGGCGATTGCCGATGTTCATTCGATCAAGCGCCAGATCCACGCCCACAAGGGGCATGGCGAGATCGCGGTGAAGGGCCACAACGTCAAGCTGGGTCGTGGCGGCATTCGCGAAATCGAATTCTTCGTCCAGACCCAGCAGCTCATCGCCGGAGGCCGTTTTCCCGAGTTGCGCGGCCGCGAGACCGTGCCCATGCTCGGTCAGCTCGCGGCGCGCGGCTGGATCACGTCGGACGCGCGCGACGCGCTCGCCCGCCAATACTGGTTCCTGCGCCGGGTCGAACATGCCATTCAAATGGTGGCGGACGAGCAGACGCACACGCTGCCGGAAGACGACGAAGGGCTGGAGCGCATCGCCCGCATGCTGGGCTTTGCCGATGCGGCGGCCTTCTCCCTGGCCTTCCGGGCCTCGCTCCAGCAGGTCGAGCGCCATTACGCGGCGCTGTTCGAAACAGCACCCGAACTCTCGGCCGGCATCGGTAATCTGGTCTTCACCGGCGACGTCGACGATCCCGACACGCTGCAGACCTTGCATGGGCTGGGTTTCCAGCGGCCGAGCGACATCTGTCGTGTCATCCGCGGTTGGCATTTCGGCCGCTACCGCGTCACCCAGTCGGCTGAAGCGCGCGAGCGGCTGACGGAATTGACACCGGCGCTGCTCAAGGCATTTGGCCAGACCCGGCGGGCGGACGAGGCCCTGGTCCGCTTCGATGAGTTCCTCGCCGGCCTGCCGGCCGGCATCCAGCTGTTCTCTCTGCTGCAGTCGAACCCGGCTTTGCTCAAGCTGATGGCGACGATCATGGGCGCCGCGCCCCGGCTGGCGGCGATCATCACGCGCCGACCGCATGTGTTCGACGGCCTGCTTGACCCCGCGCTTCTCACCGAACTGCCGGACCGCGCCTATCTCTCGGCCCGGCTTTCGGCTTTTCTCGAGGGCGACAGGGCCTATGAGGACGTGCTCGACCGGTTGCGCATCTTTGCCTCGGAGCAGAAATTCCTGATCGGCGTACGGCTGCTCGCCGGCTCGATCGATCCCGCGCGGGCGGGCCGCGCCTTTTCGGACCTTGCCGATCTCACCATCGAGGCGGCTTTGCAGGCGGTTATGCGCGAATTCGCCGCGCGCCACGGCACGGTCGCGGGCGGCGTGGTCTCGTTGCTTGGCATGGGCAAGCTCGGCAGCCGCGAATTGACCGCTGGGTCGGATGTCGACCTCATCCTGCTCTACGACCACGACCCCGATGCCGAGGATTCCGACGGCGAGAAGCCGCTGGCGCCGTCGCACTACTATACCCGCATGACGCAGCGGCTGATCTCTGCTGTATCGGCGCCGACGGCGGAAGGCGTGCTCTACGAACTGGACCTGCGCCTGCGGCCGTCCGGCAACAAGGGTCCGGTGGCGACCCATATCGATGCCTTCAGGAAGTACCAGCGCCAGGAGGCCTGGACCTGGGAGCACATGGCGCTGTCGCGGGCACGCGCCATTGCCGGCGACGCCGGTTTGTGCGGCGAGGTCGAGGCCGACGTTGTGGCGGTGCTTGGCCAGCGGCGCGATGCCGCCAAGGTCAAGGCGGAAGCCCGCGACATGCGGGCCATGATCGAGCAGGAAAAGCCGCCGCGCGACCTCTGGGACATCAAGCTCATACCCGGAGGGCTGATCGATCTCGAATTCATCGCCCAGGTCGCGGTCATCACCGGGCAGGTCGAGGCCGGCGCGCGTGCCACCGGCACCGCCGAAATCCTGTCGCGTCTTGCTCCTGGCTTTGCCGATGCGGATGTCAGGCAGGAACTCTGCAGCGCCTATGCGCTCTATCTGGCGCTGACCCAGATGACGCGGCTTTGCCTTACCGGTGCCTTTGAGCGCGATGACGTTCCGCCGGGACTTTCGGATCTGCTTCTGGCGGTCACCGACCTGCCGGATTTCGGTGTGCTGGAAGCACATCTCAAGGAAACGTCGCAAAGGGTCAGGAAGGACTTTGATCTTCTGCTTCGTGCCGGACCGCCGCGAGGCTGACGTCCGGCGGCATCGGGGGTGACGATGCAACAGGAGAAGACCATGAGAAAGACAACCAAACTCGCCTTTGCCTTCATCGCCCTTGCCGGCGCCGTCGGCAGCGCGGCCTATGCCGAAAACACCGACAGCGCAAGAATGCGCGAGCGCACGATGATGCGTCTCGACAGGGCGATGAACGACAATGGTGGCGCCATCACCTTCGACCAGTTTTCCGATGCCATGGATGCGCGACTGAAGAAGCTTGTTGCCGACAATGGCGGCAAGCTGACCGTTGCTGAGCTCGCCGACGCGCTTGAGAAGGCGCGGTTCGAGCGGATGGCCAGGCGCATCATCGCCCGTTACGACTCCAAGGGTGATGGAATCCTGACGGCCGATGACATCATCGGTCGCGAGAAGAAGGTCTTCGCCGTGCTCGACAAGAACAATGACGGCAAGATCGAAAAGAGCGAACTGCCCAGGGAAGGTCGTTTTGGCCATCACCGTCAATTGGATGACGAAGGCAGCGTCCAGTGATCATCATCATGTAACTCCGGCGGCGTCAGTCGCCGGAGGGTTTGCGTTATCTTCAGCGTCCTTGGAGCTACTCTGTCCGCCGAATTTGTTGGAGCAAGCGGTCTGCGCGAGCCTGCAGAATCCTGTCGCGCAGATAGGCATAAAAGCGCGGCGGCAGCATACCATAGTCGAAGCGGGATGGCTTGCTGCCTGCAATGGGCCTCAGGTCTGGACCCGGCCAGAGGAAATCATTGGTTTCGGTCAGCACGATCCATGAGGGCGTTCCATCAAGGCCGAGATGGGCCTTGAGTGGCGCGGGTATCTCCACTGCATCAGCAGGGTCAGCCGGGGCCGAGTGGGTGATCGGAACCACCGTTACGACTTCGCGGCCCTCTACGATCCGTCGAGCGGTAACAATGGCGCAGGGCCGGCTCTTGCGGCCTTCTTCAGCACCATTCTCGTATTCTCTCACCCACAGATACGAATAGGAGATCACCAGGCCGGGTATAGGCTTGGGCAGGCTCACGGCGCCCAGTCTTTGAGCATTGCGTCAAGTCCGGCATATTCAGATGGGACGACGCTTTCGGCTATTGCGCTCAGCGTCTCGTCGTCCAGTTCCTCCACCGGACGAGCGACCCGTCCCTTGACCAGAACCTCGAACATTGCCGCCGACAGGAGCACCGTATGAGTGCGTCCATTTTTGGTGATCGCTACTGGCCCGCGCTGGGCGGCGTCCTGAAAGCGCCCGACATTCTGTTGGAATTCCGTTGATGTGACGCGCATGGCAAATCCTCTTCTTATCTAAAATAGATAGAATGGATACTTTTGTCAAAGCACCTCACGTTCCACGACGGAGCAGTCCTGTCGTTCAAGCCGCTGCCTTGACGGCCGGTGCGCCTTTCTTGACCGGAATGCGCACAGACACGATGGTGCCGACGCCTTCGGTCGAGCGGATCTTCAGCGCGCCGCCCTGAAGCTCGGCCAGCGAGCGCGAGATGGCGAGGCCAAGGCCTGATCCGGCATGGTTCTTGGAGAACTGGTTCTGCACCTGCTCGAAAGGCCGCCCCAGCTTGCCGAGCGCTGCCCTTGGAATGCCGCAGCCATTGTCCTCGATGGTCAGCACAAGCGCGCCGGACGTGTTGCGCGCCCTGACCGATATATGGCCGCCCTGGCCGGTGAACTTCACCGCGTTGGACAGAAGATTGATGACGATCTGCTTGATCGCGCGGCGGTCGGCGAACAAGGTCAGGGCGTCGGCGATGCGGGTTTCCACGGTAATGGACTTCTGTGCCGCCTGCAGCGAGACGACCCGGACCGTTTCGCTGATCAGCGGGCCGAGGTCGATCTGTTCCTGGTCCAGCGAGAACTGCCCAGCCTCGATCTTGGACATGTCGAGAATGTCGTTGATGACGCCCAGCAGATATTTGCCGCTGCTGTTGATGTCGGTCGCGTATTCCTCGTAGCGCTCCGATCCCAGCGGTCCGAACAATCCCTGTTCCATCAGCTCCGAAAAGCCGATGATGGCGTTGAGCGGTGTGCGCAGTTCGTGCGACATGTTGGCGAGGAACTCGGATTTCGCCCGGTTCGCCGCTTCGGCGCGCTCGGTTTCCTTCATGTATTTGTGATTGAGATCGACCAGTTCGCGCGACCGCTCCTCTTCAGCGCGGCGGGCGAGGCTGAGGTCATGGATGGTCGCCATCAGCCGGCGCTCGCTGTCGACCAGCTTCTCCTGGTGCAGCTTGATCTGGGTAATGTCGGAACCGACCGAAACGATGCCGCCGTCCCTGGTCCTGAGCTCGTTGACCTGCAGCCAGCGGCCGTCGGCAAGCTGGCGCTCGAAGGTGGAGCCGCCCTGCGGCCCGTTGGTGTTGGCAAGTCGGCGTTCCGATGCAAAGGCAAGCATGCGCTCTTCCAGGGCTGTGCGGGCCACGCCGGGCATCACGTCGCGATCCGAAAGACCGTTATCCTGCTGGTATTTCGAGTTGCACATGATCAGGCGCTGCGTCGAGTCCCACAGCACGAAGGATTCGGTGATGTTTTCGATCGCCGTCCTGAGGCGAAGGTCGGCGGCTTCCGAACGCAGCGCCAGATGGCGCTGCTCGGTGACATCGACCGCGATGCCGATCAGCTGGATCTCGGGGGCTTCCGGATCCATGACCTGCGCGCGGGCGCGCATCCACACCCATTGGCCATCGGCATGCCGCATCCGGAAGACCTGGTCGATGTGGTCGATTTCGCGCGCCACGATCCGGTTGGCGAGCTGGAAAAGGTCGCCGTCATCCGGATGGATGATCTCGTCGACCTCGCCGAACGACAGCATCGTGTCGCAGGGCTCGTAGCCCAGCATGTCGTACATCGACCGCGACCAGTACATCTTGCCGCGCACCATGTCCCAGTCCCACAGGCCGCAGCGGCCGCGAACCAGCGCCATGTCGATACGCTGATGCGCTTCGAGATAGATGCGGTCGGCCGCCTGGGCGCGCGCCGCCTGGCCGAAATAGGCGTAGAGGATGATGATCAGCACGCCGGCCGTCAGCACGAACAGGGTCACGTTCAGCGAGACGGTCTTGCGCCAGGTGTCGAAGACCGCTTCCTGCGGCACGAGAGCCGCCGCGGCTCCCTTTCTGTCCTTGGCGACGCTGACGGCGGCGTACCAGTCCTGTCCGCCGATGTTGACCTCCATGACGCCGGCGCGGTCGCCGAACATGAACAGCGGTTGGCCGCCCTGGACCAGCCCGTCGAGCGAATGGCCCTGCCAGGGCATGGAGCGCGGCGTCACCGCGGTGATCTTGAAGGCGCTGTCGGTGATGACGAGCACATGGCTGCGGCCCATCGCGCCCTGGCGGCTGGTGGTTTCCAGCAGGTCCTGGATGGCGCCCGGCGGCGTGTCGGAAATGGTCGCCAGCGAACTGGCCAGTTGGCCCGCCGCCAGCGTCAGGATCGCCTTGGCGTCGCGCTCGACATCGTCGCGCTCGTTCATCAGCGACAGCACGCGCAGCGCCGCTATGACGATCAGGAAGATGACGATCAGCGCCGGTATAGACCGGCGCAGCAGCGGTTCAGCGGCCAGAAGCCGCTTGTAGGCCGGTTCGGCAATGAGCCGCGCATTCCCGGCAAGGCCGTCGCTCGACGCCTCGCGCCGCGCAAAAGCCATCCCTCCGGGCGCGCCCCACGCGTCCGCCTTCGCCATAAATGGCACTCCCCGAATTTCAGTATGCCTGCATTTCTGTGTGCTTGGTGATCCGGCAACACCGCACGTCCGAATCGCCATTAAAGAATCAAAGGTGATTCGCCTTGTCCAGTGGCGCGGCGAAAAAAGATTAAAAATCGAATAAAATAGTGGGCTTTCGGGAGGTCCGACTCTTCGGCGCCTCCCGGCAGGATAGACGCGTCTACGCCAGCGTACGCTCGACGATATCGCGCAGGTCCGCCGAAAGGTTTTCAGCGCTGGCGATCGACAGCAGTGCTTCCCTTGCCTTGGCCTGCCGGCCAGGTTCGAGCGAGCGCCAGGACCGCAACGCCGTGGCCAGCCGTGCCGCCACTTGCGGATTGCGCCTTTCGACCTCCAGCACTGTCTGTGCGAAGAACCGGTAGCCTTCGCCATCGGCTCTGTGGAAGCCGGTCTGGTTGGCGCTGGAGAATGTGCCGATCAGCGAGCGCACCCGGTTCGGATTGCCTATGGAGAAGGCGCGATGGGTGGTCAGGGCGCGAACCGTGTCCACCGCTTGCGGGCCTGGCACGCTCGCCTGGATCAGGAACCATTTGTCCATCACCAGCGGGTCGTTCGCATAGGCTTGTTCGAAAGCCGCCAGCGCCGCATTCGTCTCGGGCGAGCCGTGGTGACGATGTGCGAGCACGCTCAACGCGGCCGCGCGGTCGGTCATGTTGGTCGCCGACTGGAAATGCCCCGCGGCGAGCGCCGCACCGCCCAGCAGCGCCGAGAGATAGTCGAGCAGGACGTTGCGCAGCGCGCGTCGCCCGGCGTTCGCTGCATCTGGGCTGAACGCGCCTTCGTCCGCGAGCTGGTCATAGAGCTGGGCGAAGGAGTCCCGGTTCGCCGTGGCGATCGCGAGCGCCAGGGCCTGCCTGGCGGCGTGAATGGCATCCGGGTCGATATTCCTGCCGATGTCGCGGGCGATGTCGGCGTCGCTCGGAAGCGACAGCGCCAATGCGCGATAGGCTGGCTCCAGCATCTCGTCCCCGGCGATAGCGCCGGCGAGTTCGATCAGCCTCGGCGGGAAATCGGGCTGCTTGCCGCCGAGAATCTCGCGGAAGGCCGCGATCAGCGCATCGGTCAGCAGCGTGTTGAAGGCCTGCCAGCGCGAGAAGGCGTCGCTGTCGTGGCGGGCGAGGAAGAATTGGTCGTCCGCCTTCTGCTCCACCGACAGCGTGACAGGTGCTGAAAAGCCTCGGTTGAGCGATACTGCGGGACGTTCGGCGACGCCCGAAAAGCGCACGACATGGCGACGCTTGCGGACATGGATGACGCCGTCCTCGACGCTGGCGCCATCGACGCCGCTGTATTCGGCAGGTTTGCCGCCGGCGCCGATCAGGCCGAAGGCGAGCGGGATATGCATCAGTCGCTTGCGGCTCTCGGAAGGTGTGGGCGGCACCGACTGCTCGATCTCGAGGGTGAACTCCCGGGCGACCGGATTATGCGTCGAACTGACAGTCAGGTTCGGCGTGCCGGCCTGATGGTACCAGAGCGCGAACTGCGACAGGTCGCGTCCCGACGCATCCTCGAACACCTTGATGAAATCCTCGATCGTCGCGGCCTCGCCGTCGTGCCGCTCGAAATAGAGATCCATGCCGGCTCGGAAAGCCTCTGGCCCGACAATGGTGCGGATCATGCGCACCACCTCGGAGCCCTTTTCGTAGACTGTCGCCGTGTAGAAGTTGTTGATCTCGCGGTAGCGGCGCGGCCGCACCGGATGCGCGAGCGGACCCTGGTCCTCGGGAAACTGGTGGGCGCGCAGCGTGCGCACTTCGGCGATCCGCTTGACCGCCCGCGAGCGCTGGTCGGCGGAGAATTCATGATCGCGGAAGACGGTCAACCCTTCCTTCAGGCAGAGCTGGAACCAGTCGCGGCAAGTAATTCTGTTGCCTGTCCAATTGTGGAAGTACTCGTGCGCGATGATCGCCTCGATGTTGGCGAAGTCGGCGTCCGTCGCGGTCTCCCGGTCGGCCAGCACATATTTGTCGTTGAAGATGTTGAGGCCCTTGTTCTCCATCGCGCCCATGTTGAAGTCGGACACGGCGACGATGTTGAAGACATCGAGATCGTATTCGCGTCCAAACGCCTCCTCGTCCCATCGCATGGATCGCTTCAGGGCATCCATCGCGTAACCGGCGAGCGCCTCCTTGCCCGGCTCGACATAAATGCCGAGTTCGACCTTGCGGCCAGACATGGTGACGAAACTGTCGGCCACCTGACCGAGATTGCCGGCCACCAGCGCGAACAGGTAGGACGGCTTGGGGAAGGGGTCGTGCCATATGGCATAGTGCCGGCCGCCGCCGAGATCACCCTTGTCGACCAGGTTGCCGTTGGACAGCAGCAGCGGCGCCTCGTCGCGCGGGGCTTCGATCCGCACGGTATAGACCGACAGGATGTCGGGCCGGTCGAGGAAATAGGTGATGCGGCGGAAACCCTCGGCCTCGCATTGCGTGCAATAGACATTGTTCGAGCGGTAGAGGCCCATCAGAGCGGCATTACCGTCAGGCGCCAGTTCGGTTTCGATCAGCAACTGGAAACGGCGCTGGGCCGGAGGCTTCAGAAGCGTCAACTGGTCGGGACTGGCCGCCAGCTCCGATGGTTTCACCATCTTGCCGTCGATCTCGATCCGCTTGAGCGAAAGCCCATCGCCGTCGAGCACGAGCGGTGACGAGCCAGTGACGCCTTGGCGACGCTCGATCGTCAGTATCGCGGTGACGGTGGTGGCCCGTGGTGAAAGGCGGAATTCAAGGTTGGTTTCCGGAATGAGGTAGTCGCTGGGGCGGTAGTCTTCGAGTTTGAAGACATGGCCTGTGTCAGTGCGCATTCCCGGTTTTTTCCTGTCTTTTCCTGGGGCCGGACATGGGTCTGGCTAGTCCAAAATAGTTCGAAGTCCGCGCTCTTTACACGAAACAGGCCCTCGACAAAACTGCGACAGGGACTATTCAGGCCTTCTTTGCGGCATCGCCGTGGAAGTCGTATCGACACGCCGGCCTCATAGCCGGCAAATCAGGGACGCATCGCCAGCGTGACATCGACAGCGGGGGCGCAACCAGAAACCATCGGCGGTCACGATACGCTGCGAGGCATTGCCCTCAAGATCGTCTCCGTGGCGGTGTTCGTCGGCATGCAGACCTGCATCAAGGCGGCCGGCGACGTGCCCGCCGGCCAGATCGTGTTCTTCCGTTCGTTCTTCGCCATCTTTCCGATCATGGCTTTCCTTGCCTTCAGGGGAAAGCTGGCCACCGCTTTCACTACAAAACGGCCGTTCAATCACATCGCCCGCGGCGTCGTCGGCGTCGGTGCGATGGGGCTTGGCTTCTTCGCGCTGACCCGCCTGCCGTTGCCCGAGGCAATCACGCTGAACTATGCGCAGCCGCTGCTGGTGGTGGTGTTTTCCTCAATCTTCCTCGGCGAGGCGATCCGCTTCTATCGTTGGAGCGCTGTTGCCGTCGGCCTGGTCGGCGTACTCATCATCTCCTGGCCGGAATTGACGCTGCTGAATTCGGACGAGGCGCTCAACGACCAGGAAGTGCTGGGCGTGATCGCCGCGCTGGTCGCGGCGGCAATCTCGGCTGTTGCCATGCTTCTGGTGCGCAATCTCGTGCAGACGGAGAAGACGGCGACCATCGTTTTATGGTTCTCGTCGACGGCGAGCGTGCTGTCGCTGCTGACGCTGCCTTTCGGCTGGCAGGCACTAACCCCGTTGCAGGCGGTGCTGCTTGTCATGGCCGGCTTCTGCGGCGGGCTCGGCCAGATCCTGATGACGGCGGCCTATCGCCATGCCGAGGCCTCTGTCGTGGCGCCGTTCGAATACACCTCGATGATCCTCGGCGTCGTCGTCGGCTATTTCGTCTTCGGCGACGTGACCTCGCTCAGCACGCTGGTGGGCGGCGTGATCGTGGTGGCTGCCGGTATCTTCATCATCTGGCGTGAGCGTCAGCTTGGCCTGGAGCGCACGCGGACACGCAAGGCCGCCCTGCCGCAGGGGTGATCAGGAGCGTTCGGCCCGCTCCTTGCCCAGCCGCACCAGGACCGTCCGCGTCTGCTCGTCCGCCGGGAAAAAGGATTCGATCGCCAGCTCGGAAAGCGTGACGTCGAGCGGCGTGCCGAACACGGTGATGGTGCTGATGAAGGAGAGCACCGTATCGCCGTGGGCGAGCCGCAGCGGGTGCACGATGCCATCGGGTTCGACACGCGTCGGCCTGTTGCTCTTCAGCCCTGACGGATAGTCGCGCAATTCGCGCTCCAGATCGATCAGCACGGCATCGCCGGTGGCATCGTTCTGATGCTTGAGGCGTTCCAGCAAATGCGTGCGCCATTCCTGCAGGTTGACGATGCGCGGCGCGATGCCGCCGGGGTGCAGGCTGAGGCGAAGCACGTTGACGGGTGGCGTCAGCAGCGAAGCCTCGGCGACATCGGCGAGGAAGGGAGCGATCGCCGCATTGGCCGAAACCAGGTTCCAGTGGCGGTCCACGGCCAGCGCGGGGAAGGGCTCATGTCCCTTGAGCACGATCTCGACGGCCGCCATCGCTGGCGCCAGCGTTTTGTCACCGAGCGGCCTTTCGCTGAAGTTGGGCGCAAAGCCCGCCGCCAGCAGCAATTGATTGCGTTGCCGCAGCGGAATGGCCAGCTGCTCGGCCAGAAGCAGCACCATGTCGCGCGAAGGCGCGGCGCGGCCGCTTTCGACGAAGCTCAGATGGCGCTGCGAAATCTCGGCTTCCATGGCGAGATCGAGCTGGCTCATGCGGCGGCGCGTGCGCCATTCGCGGATGAGGCTACCGGCTGAGGTTTGTGCTGCTGTTGTCATGCGGGGATGAGTAAGGCAGCTGCGGAAGCTATTCAATTACCTGCGAGGTCATCGTCAGCCGAGCGCCCGCAGTTTCGCCTTCACCTCAAGAAAATCACGCCATGCCAGTTTCTTGTGCGCGGGTGTGCGCAACAGATAGGCCGGGTGCAGCGTCGGCATCGCCGGAATGGCGATGCCGGATGCCGTGGTGTGGGCGCGCCAGTTGCCACGCAGCCGCAATATGCCTTCCGAGGTGTTGAGCAGCGTCTTGGCCGACGGGCCGCCGAGATTGACCAGCACTTTGGGATTGACCAGTTCGATCTGCCGCTCGATGAACGGCCGGCAGATTTCGGTCTCGTGCGGCGTCGGCGTGCGGTTGCCCGGCGGCCGCCACGGAATGACATTGGCGATGTAGACAGAGGTCCGGTCGAGCCCGATCGCCGCCAGCATGCGGTCGAGCAGCCGGCCGGAGCGGCCGACGAAGGGCAGGCCCTCTATATCCTCGTCCCGGCCGGGCGCTTCGCCGACCAGCATGAGCGTGGCCTCCGGATTGCCGTCGGCGAATACGAGGTGCTTGGCGGTAGCCTTGAGGTTGCAGCCGTCGAAGGCTTCCATGTGCCGGCGCAGTTCCTCGAGCGTGGACGCGCTCGCCGCCATCTGCCGGGCGAGGGCTGCCTGGGCCTCGTCGGGAACGGCGGCGGTCGCGGTGCGCACCGGCGCATCGGGCACGTTGCTGGCATCCAGGCCGGGCGATGGCGCCTGTCGCTCTGTAATGCCGCCCTGGTCGGAGCGTGCGGGCGATGACGGGATTTCCTGGGACCTGCTTTCGCGGACGGGCGTGGTCGCCGCAGCCGGGCGCTCGGATTGTTTCGGCCGGGAGGCTTCCGCGAACCGGTTGATGGGAGCGTCCTCCAACGCCTCGTCAACGCCCGCGCTGGCATAGAAGGCGAGCAGCTCGGCGATTTCGGCTGGGTTGCTGGAGGAGGCAATCATGGCGCCACCATCGTCCGCGCGAGCATGATTTGCAAGTTTGCGAATGCCGAAAGCGGCGGTGAAAGCCGATCTACCCTCAAGAGGGGAGATCGCTATCCGGTCGGAATGCGGGGATCCTGCACCAGATAGAAGGTCCATCGCGGCGTGTAGTCGGTCATCAGGAATTCGAAACTGGTGGTCTTCAATGGGTCGACCTTGCCGTTCCTGAACAGCAGCCGGTCATAGGGGTCGAAGTCGCGGTCGAAATCGGCGAAATTGCTCGACCAGATATTGTCGGGCGTCTTGTTGCGCTGGTCGAACGAAAGCCCGTCCCCGAAGACGCTTGGCTGATTGAGTATTTCCTGAAGCTCGAACTGGAATTCGATCCAGGCCTGGCCGCTGTTGTTGAGCACGTCGAGGCGCATGTACATGATGCCGTTGGCGAACTCACCCGCCTTGCCGAATGCCTGGATCGGCTTCGTGGTGCGGATGGTCAGCGTCACCGGCGTCGCCGAATTCAGCTCTTCCGTGATGACCAGCGGATCGTCTCTGGTTCCGATGCCGGACGCTCCGGTGATGCGGAAGCCGCCAAGCTCGTCGGAGAAGGAATAGGCGCCCGTCGCCCAGACCCTCACTTCGTCGGCAGCGGCACGACCTGGCGCCGACGCCAGAAGAGCCAGCATAACCGCCCGGCTGGCCCGGCCGGGCGGGAAAAGAAAGCGCGTCGAAGGAAAGCCGGCAGGCCTGGGAATGCGCATGGCGACAAGTATGGCCGATAAGCAAGCCGTCGAACAATTGAAAAACGCGGGCGCCGGGAGCACCGAATAGATCCGACGGTTGGCCTTGCCGCACGGTGCGCGACTTTTTGGCCAAAACCGCATTGTCACGTATGCGCCGGTTTCCTGTCGCCAATTGATGCGCTATGCAGCGCAGGAGCCAGCAAGATACGCAACAGCGGCAAGCCAGTGCGGAGGGGTTGATGAGCGATATCGAACGCGAAAGCATGGAATTCGACGTGGTCATCGTTGGCGCCGGTCCGGCCGGCCTGGCCGCCGCCATCCGCCTCAAGCAGGTCAATCCCGAGCTTTCCGTCGTCGTGCTGGAAAAGGGCGGCGAGGTCGGCGCTCATATCCTTTCAGGCGCCGTTGTCGATCCCGTCGGCATAGACCGGCTGCTGCCGGGCTGGCGCGAGGAGGAAGGCCACCCCTTCAAGACACCCGTCACGGCGGATCATTTCCTGGTGCTTGGCCCGGCCGGCTCCGTGCGCTTGCCCAACATCGTGATGCCGCCGCTGATGAACAATCATGGCAACTACATCGTCTCGCTCGGCAATGTCTGCCGCTGGCTGGCGACCAAGGCGGAAGCACTCGGCGTCGAGATCTATCCGGGATTTGCGGCGGCAAGCCTCGTCTACAACGATGCCGGCGCCGTCACTGGCGTGATTACCGGCGACATGGGCGTCGAGAAGGACGGCACGCATGGCCCGGCTTACGCGCCCGGCATGGCGCTGATGGGCAAATATGTGCTGATCGGCGAGGGCGCGCGCGGCTCGCTCGCCAAGCAACTGATCGCCAGGTACAAGCTTTCCGAGGGTCGCGAGCCGGGCAAATACGGCATCGGCCTCAATGAACTCTGGCAGGTAAAGCCCGAAAACCACAAGCCGGGCCTTGTCCAGCATACCTTTGGCTGGCCGCTTGACCTCAAGACCGGCGGCGGTTCCTTCCTCTACCATCTGGAGGACAACCAGGTGGCGGTCGGCTTCGTCCTGCACCTGAACTACAAGAACCCTTATCTGTCGCCCTTCGAGGAATTCCAGCGCTTCAAGACGCATCCCGCCATCGCCGGAACGTTCGAAGGGGCCAAGCGCATCGGCTATGGCGCGCGCGCCATCACCGAGGGCGGCTGGCAGTCAGTGCCGAAACTGTCGTTCCCCGGCGGCGTGCTGATGGGCTGCTCGGCCGGCTTCGTCAACGTGCCGCGCATCAAGGGGTCCCACAATGCAGTGCTGTCAGGCATGCTGGCGGCCGACCATGTCGCGGAGGCAATCGCCGCCGGCCGCGCCAATGACGAACTCATGTCCTATGAGGAGGCCTGGCGCGCCACCGACATCGGCAAGGACCTGAAGAAGGTCCGCAACGTCAAGCCGCTGTGGTCGCGCTTCGGCACGGTTCTCGGCATCGGCCTCGGCGGGCTCGACATGTGGCTGAACACGCTGTTCGGGTTCTCGCCCTTTGGCACGCTCAAGCACGGCAAGGCCGACTATGCAGCGCTGGAGCCTGCCGCTCAGCACAAGAAGATCGCCTATCCGAAGCCGGATGGCGTGCTGACCTTCGACCGCCTGTCCTCGGTGTTCCTGTCCAACACCAACCATGAGGAAAACGAGCCGGTGCACCTCGTCGTCGGCGACATGGCGCTGCAGCAGCGTTCCGAACACGATGTCTTCGCCGGACCTTCGACCCGCTATTGCCCGGCCGGCGTCTACGAATGGGTGGACAAGGACGGCAACGCCGCCGCCGATCCGGCGGCAAAGGACGTGCGCTTCGTCATCAACGCGCAGAACTGCGTCCACTGCAAGACCTGCGACATCAAGGATCCGAACCAGAACATCAACTGGGTTCCGCCGCAGGGCGGCGAGGGGCCGGTCTACCAGAATATGTAGCAGGACCGGCGGCGGCCCGCCGCGGATCTTGCGGTGACGGAAAGGAAATGGATATGCGTTTCGCGACGCTTTCAGCTCTGGCCGCCATCACCGCATTGTCGGGTTTCGCGTCTGCCGCGCAGGCGGACGTCAAGGTTCTGGTCAAGACGCAGACATACGACGTTGCCGGCGCCACGGGCGAGGCGCTCATCCGATCCATGGATCGCAATGGTCCCAGGCACGGTTTCATGGCCCGGGCCATCGCCCAGACCAGCTACACCAAGGACTGGGACTTCGACTTCGCCAAGTCCAGGGGGGCCTGCCGTATCGCGAAGGCGAATGGTACGCTCAATCTGACTTTCACTTACCCGCGTGTCACTTCCGTACTGCCTCCACCCCTCGATCGCCGCTGGGCCCGGTTTTTTGAAGGGGTGCGCAAGCACGAGGAAACACATGGCGAGATCGCCAGGCAGATGATGCAGGCGACCGAGAAGACGCTTACCGGGTTGGCGGTTCCCAATGACCCGGAATGTTCCCAGACGCGCCGCGAGGCCCGCAAGCGCATAGCCGAGGTCTTTGATGAGTACGAGGCCAGGCAGAACGCTTTCGACGCCCGCGAGCACAGGGAAGGCGGTCACGTCGAGTACCTGGTCGACGCCCTCGAGAAGTCTTAGCGGCTTTTGGGGACGAAGGCTCAGCTTCGCGGCATGAGTGGCAGCGACACCGTCGCCGTTTCGTGCTCGTCGACCGGTTTGTCCGCCTCGGGCCTCAGCAAAAATTCCACCAGCACCGGCAGATGGTCGGAACCGGTGTCCTCCAGCCGGGTCGACGACAGGATCGTCAGCCCGCCCTTGCTGAACACCTGGTCGATCGGCAGGCCCGCATAGCGGCGGAGCAGGTCGGGCAGTGTCCTGTGAATCCAGGTCGGGCCGGCCGACGGCATTATGGTCAGCCCGCCGAGCGCGGCCACGCGGCGTACCGCGGCGCTCCACGGCACGGCGTTGCAGTCTCCAGCCATGATCGCCGTCTGGCCGAGCGCGGCCAGCGGCTCGGCCAATTCGCCGATCTGCCAGTATTGTTCCTTCGGCCATGGCCAGCTGAGATGGATTGCAGCGACATCGACATCGATGCCGCCGAAATCGACGGTTGCGATGGCCATCGCGCCGCGCGGTTCGCAATATGGCGTCGTGCCGGCGGCGAACGGTCGTCGCGACAGGAGGGCGACACCGAATAGGCCGTTGGGGTAGTCGCAGAGGATACGATATGGATAAGCGCCCTTGATGTACTCGAGTTCGGTAGCCCACATCGCCGAGACCTCGTCGAGCGTGATCACGTCGGGATTGGTGCGGCCGATCAGCGAGAGCACTTTCTTGGGCGTCGGATTGTTGAAGCGCAGGTTCATCTGCAGCAGGCTGTAGACGGCCTGGTCGGCGGGCCTGGCGACAGCCGGCTCCGGCCACAACCTGGGCAACGCGTTCGCGGTCGTGGCAAGGCAGGCGACGGCGAAGACGAGCGCCGCCGCCGCTTGCAACCGATACGAACTCGCCAGCAGCGGCAGGGCCAGAAGCGCCATCAGCACGCTGAAATGAATGCGGAAATGCGAGAAGGAATCGAAAGCCGGGTGCAGCGCGCCGAAGAAGCCGGCCAGCAGCGCGGCCGACAGTGCCGTCATCGCCAGGAATGCCAACCCAGCCATCATGTTCAAGCGCGTGCCTGTTGCCATAGAGGTCGTGTCTGCCGAATGCCGCCTGACGATCCGTTCGGCCTGCTTAGCGGGCAAATTGCGGCCTGAGCAAGACGACCAATTGCCTCGCTCCGGTGTCGCGGTTGCCTACTGGAACGCCGTCTCCGAAAAGCTCCTGAGCTTGCGCGAATGCAGCCGCTCCATCGGCATCTCGGCCAGCTTCTCCATCGCCCTGATGCCGATGGTCAGGTGCTGCGCTACCTGCCGCTTGTAGAATTCGGTCGCCATGCCGGGCAGTTTCAATTCTCCGTGCAGCGGCTTGTCGGAGACGCAGAGCAGCGTGCCATAGGGGACGCGGAAGCGGAAGCCGTTGGCGGCAATGGTGGCCGATTCCATGTCCAGCGCGATGGCGCGCGACTGCGAGAGGCGCTGCACCGGGCCGCGCTGGTCGCGCAGTTCCCAGTTGCGGTTGTCGATGGTGGCGACCGTGCCGGTGCGCATGATGCGCTTGAGATCGTAGCCCGACAGGCCGGTGACCTCGGCGACCGCTTCCTGCAGCGCGACCTGTATCTCGGCCAGCGGCGGGATCGGCACCCAGACCGGCAGGTCGTCATCCAGCACATGGTCCTCGCGGACATAGGCGTGCGCCAGCACATAGTCGCCCAGCGCCTGGGTGTTGCGCAGCCCCGCGCAATGGCCAAGCATCACCCAGGCATGTGGCCTCAGCACCGCGATATGGTCGGTGATCGTCTTAGCGTTGGATGGGCCGACGCCGATATTGACCATGGTGATGCCGCCATGGTTCGGCTTCTTCAGATGGTAGGCGGGCATTTGCGGCAGACGGGCCGGCGGCGTGCCCTCGCTTGGCGCACTGGCGCCGGCGCGGGTCACGACATTGCCCGGCTCGACGAATTCCGCATAACCGCCGCCACCATTCTCCATCAGGTCGCGGGCGCGTGCGACGAACTCGTCGATGTAGAACTGGTAGTTGGTGAACAGCACGAAGTTCTGGAAATGCTGCGGGCTGGTTGCCGTATAGTGCGTCATGCGGTGCAGCGAATAGTCGATGCGCTGCGCCGTGAAGGGCGCCAGCGGCCGGGGCTCGCCGAAGGCCACCTCGAACGTGCCGTTGGCGATCTGGTCGTCTGTGCCGTCAAGGTCCGGCACGTCGAACAGGTCGCGGATCGGCCGCTTGATGCGTTCGGCCGCCGCGCCGTCGACATAGGCGCCTTCGAGGAAGGCGAAATGCAGCGGGATCGGCGTGGTCGATTCCGAAACCGTCACCGGCACGCCGTGATTGCGCATGATCAGCCGGAGCTGCTCGACGAGGTAGCTCTCGAACAGCCGCGGCTGGGTGACCGTGGTGGCGAAATGGCCCGGCGTCGGCATATGGCCGTAGGCCTGGCGCGAGTCGACCTGGGTGAACGAACTCGTGGTGACGCCGATCTCGGGGTAGAAGGCGCGATAACGTTTGCTGCTGTCTCCGCCCGCCGCAAGGGCCGCGAAGGAATCGCGCAGGAACTTGGTGTTGCGGTCGTAGAGAAGCTGAAGTGCCGCGACGGCTTTTTCGGCGCTGTCGAAGCTTTGCCGGCCAAAAGGCTCTGGCATGACGACGGATTCGATGGCTTGGGGATAGATTCGCTTTTCCATGGCTCAATATAGAGACTTGGATGAGCTGTTGGGAGGGGGCTCGCCGATGAAGGCGCCCAAAGCGCGATTTTTTCTTACCCGCGCTGCAGGCTGACCAGCAGGACGAAGCCCACGCCCGACTTCTTCAGGGCCGGCGCCTCGATCGTCGAGCCGGCATCGGCGCGCATCATCGGCACCGCCAGGACCGGGGCGGCCAGGAGCATCAGGATGAGCGCCGCCCGCGGCAGGAGTCGGAGGGTCTTGAGGGCGTTGGCGGTGATGCGGTCCATGACGTTTTCAGCTTTTCTTTTCAGGGTCCGGTTCTTGGTTTCAGTGACGAAAATTGGTCGGGCAGCCGAAGCCGCAGATTCTGGTGGCTTCATCCCAGGAGCGGGCCGGGCGGCCCGCTTCGGCGACGAGGATGGCGAAGAACATTCCAAACAGGCTCATCAGCAGGCAGACGATGGTGAAGCGGCGGGCGAGCATTGCGGTGGTGTCTCCTTCAATGCGCAGGAGAATGCCCTGATGCCTCTGAACCGGCCCTGAGACCGGCGTTCATCTGCGGTTCAAATTGATTGACGGGACCTTGCCCGGGCGCCGTCGCTCCGCCGGGTGTCCGGTCAACCGTGCAGCCGAAACGAAAACGGGGCCCGACGGGCCCCGTTTCAATCCTGATATTGAGGTTTACGCTCGATCAGAGCTTATGCCAGGTCTGGCTCTTGCAGATCAGCCCGCCCAGCACGCAGCCGCTCATCTTGAGCGAAGTGCCCGAAAGGGTCGCCTTGCCCGAATAGGTCTTGTCGTTTGCCGGGTCGGTTATGCTGCCGGTGTATTTGTTGTCGCCGGCCGCCTTCAGCGAGCCGATGGTCTTGCCGGCGTACTTGCCGGTCTTGAGCGTGATGGAAAACGAACCGGAGCCACCGATGGCGGCGGTGTCGCCGGCCTGCGTCTTCCAGTTGCCCTCGATCGGATCGGCAAAGGCCGCGCCCGACATGATCAATGTGGCTGCGAGAGCCAGGCTCACTTTACGAAACATGTCTTCCTCCCTTTGGATAGCCGGCCGGATGCTCCGGCTCGCCGGTCTGCCGCTTACGCAAACGTAAGCTAATCCAGCTTCCTGCAAAACAAAAGCGGTGCCGCTGGGGAAGGGTTTGGCATTTTGAAAGCCACCGGAATTCGCCCCTGCCGGCCGGAAATGAAAACGATCGGCGCATCGTGTTCGTTTCCTAGGGTTAGCGGAGTCTTGAAATCGATGTCGAAAATTTTCGTCAAATTTGGCGAAAACCAGCCGGATTGCTGGCTTTGTATCCTTAACGAATTTCCGCGTTTACCTCTTGTTTTAGCTTTGTTTTCTTCAAATTAAGCACGCCATTTAACGACGGATTCAAGCCTCGGCGGCATTCTCGAAAGCGTCGAAAGAGCGGCCCGGACGAGACAAACGGAGGCAGCTCTCGGGAGCCAGACAGGGGACTAAAATGGCACGTTTTGAAATGCTTGAAGCAGGTTTCGGCGCCATGGGGGCAACTGCCCAGGCCGACATTCTTTTCGAACTGGGCATGATGTACGCCACGGGCCGCGACTGCGAGACCGATGTCGTTGCCGCCCACAAATGGTTCAACATTGCCGCCATCAAAGGCTCGGCCCGCGCCGCGGAACTGCGCTCGGAACTCTCGGCGGCCATGTCGAAGGTCGAGATCGCCAAGGCGCTTCGCGAAGCCCGCGAATGGATGACCATGCACTGAGTTCCGCCGGACGGGGAATTCCGGTCCAGGCCGCCCAAAGACGGTCGGACCGAAACAGGGATAAGGCTGCGCAGACAGCCGGCCAAAAGGCCATCAACGACAAGAACGCGGCAGGCAGAAATGTCCAGGCCACGCAGCGGATCATGATCCCGGATGCCGAACTCCAATTCGGGCAGGATCATGGCCAAGAGGGAGACAGGGAAGGCAAGGTTGGGTTCGCGGCGCGGGGGCGCTGGGGAAACAGCACGACGGGCAAAAAGCCACGACCGGCCGGAACAAGGCTGGCGTGGCTTTTTGCGTGGATGAACGCCCACAGGCCCAATCGAGCGATGCCGATGCGCCTAGACAGGCCCGGCGAAGGATGAAATTGTCCCGCCTCTCTGGAAGAAGCGCGGCCGGGGCGGCCGTGCGTGAGTGGAGGAGTTCCATTATCATGAAAAAAATGAGTATTTTGAGCGCGGCCATTTTCGGCCTGATGATGAGTGCGCCGGTCGCTTTCGCCGACGACATCACCATCTCGGTGGTCGGCCCGATGACGGGCCAGCTTGCCACCATCGGCGATCAGTTCAAGCAGGGCGCCCAGGCCGCCGCCGACGCCATCAACGCCGCCGGCGGCGTCAATGGCTCGATGATCAAACTCGACATCGAGGACGACCAGTGCGACCCCAAGCAGGCCGTTTCGGTCGCCAACCGCATCGTGGCCAATGGCGTCAAGTTCATCGACGGCCATGCCTGTTCCGGCTCGAGCATTCCGGCTTCGGCCGTCTATGCCGAGGCGGGTGCGCTGATGATGAGCCCGGCTTCCTCGAATCCGGTGCTGACCGATGCCGCGGCCAAGGCCGGCTGGCCGACGATCATGCGTCTCTATACGCGTGACGATGCCCAGGGCGCCTTCATCGGCCCGTGGATCGCCAAGAAGTATGCCGGCAAGAACGTCGTCATCCTGCACGACAAGAGCGCCTACGGACAGGGCGTTGCCGACGCCGTGCGGGCGACCATGAACACCGGTGGCCTGAAGGAAGTCTACTATGACGCCATCAACCCCGGCGAAAAGGACTATTCGGCGCTCGTCACCAAGCTCAAGGACCTCAAGGCCGATGTCGTCTATTTCGGCGGCTATCACCCCGAAGCCGGTCTTATCCTGCGTCAGTCGGCCGAACAGAATTTCAAGTTCCAGCTGATCATGCCGGATTCGATCGCCTCGCCGGAATTCTGGCAGGTTGCCGGCCCCGCCGGCGAGGGCACCATGTTCGTGTTCCCGTCCGATCCGCAGGCAAAGCCGGAAGCCAAGGCCGCCGTCGAGAAGATCAAGGCCGGCGGCTTCGTGCCGGAAGGCTTCACGCTGTTCTCCTATGCCGTGGTCCAGGCTGTCGCCGAAGGCGTCAAGCGCGCCGGCAGCGACGATCCGGGCAAGGTTGCCGAAGCGTTGAAGAACGGCACGCCGTTCAGCACCGTTGTCGGCGAGGTTACTTTCGACGAGAAGGGCGACCTCAAGAACGCCAGCTACGACATCAACCAGTGGCATGACGGCAAATACGCGCCGATCGCGCAGTAACCGCCCTGGCGATCAGCCAGGCGCGACAGAATGGCCGGGTTCGTCCCGGCCATTTTCGTTTCGGCCCGGATAAGAGGCCTCGGACTGGCCCGCTGTGGGGAACTTCCAGCGAAGGCGGATTTCGGCACTCCCATCTCCGGCCAGACTCAGCGAATGTCCGCCTTCATGTGCCGAACGGCTCGTTCGACAAATGCCGGGAGGACAATCGGGAATGGCCAATGAGGATCGCACCAGGATAATTCCCAGGAGAACGCCGGAATCTGCGGCCATGACCGCAAATGTCAAAAGAGCGATGGCGCTCACCGCCAGTCTCAACCGTTTGACATACAATGACGCCGACGAGGTACGGGCCTTGTTCAGCGACCTCATAGGCAAGAAGGTCGACGACAGCTTCTTGCTGGCGCCGCCATTCTACACGACCGGCGGGTCTGACATCAGCATCGGGCGCAACGTCTTCATCAACCAGAACTGCACATTCTACGATCTTGGCGGGCTCGACATCGGCGACGATGTGATGATCGGGCCGAATGTGAGCATCATCACATCAGGCCATCCTCTTGCACCTTCGCAACGGCGCGCCTTCGTCGTCGCAAAGCCCATTGTGATTGAGAGAAACGTCTGGATCGCGGCCGGCGCGACCATCATCGGCGGGGTGACTATAGGCGAGAACTCGGTCGTCGCGGCGGCCTCGGTCGTCACCAGGGACGTCGCGCCCAATACGCTCGTCGGAGGCAATCCGGCTCGGCCTATCCGTTCGATCGCCGAGTGACGCCGGGCCGAAGCGGGCCAGACAGGCCGCGTCTCAGTCCTGGCTGCCTTCGGCGAACCGCGCCAGGACGGTGCCGTCGCTCACCTGCGCGCCTTCGGCCGCGATCTCGGCAATCAGCCCGTCGTGCGGGGCGGCGATGGTGTGCTCCATTTTCATCGCCTCGAGAATCAGCAGCGGCTGTCCCTTGACCACGGCGTCGCCCTTGGCCACCCGCACGAGCTTGACGAGGCCCGGCATCGGCGCGCGCAGGCTGCCGGAGGCCGCGGCCGCGTCGTCGCTTCTGGCCAGGGGATCCGACACGGCGAACGTGTAGCCGACGGCGCCGTCGAACACGGTGACGTGGCCGGGCCAGCGGGCAAGGCGAGGAATGGCACGAAGGTCATGCGAATTCGTGTTGTCATAGGGGGCATCGAGCGCCACCTGGAAGCGGCCATCCGCCCGTACCGAGATTTTCGCGCCGATATCGTCCTCACCGAATTTCAGCCGCGTGCGCCGCGCCACGCCGTGGAAATGCGCGTAACCGGCAAGCGACGACCATGGATCGTCCGACGGCGGCAACGTTCCCGCGCCAGAGGCGGCGAGCGCGGCCGCGGCGACGATTTCGCCGGTCGGCGGTGCGATCTCGGTCAGGGACTGCTGATGCCTGCCGATCAGACCGGTGTCGACGTCGCCCGCACAGAAATCCGGATCGCCCGCAAGAGCGGCAAGGAAGGCGGTGTTGACGGTCGAGCCGGCGACCTCGGTCTGCGACAGGGTAGTCCTCAACGCCTCCAGCGCTTCTGGCCGGTCCTTCGCATGAACGACCAGCTTGGCAATCATCGGATCATAGTACGGAGAGATGGCATCGCCGGCCCGTACGCCGGCCTCGATGCGCATCGAGGCGCCGTCCGGGGCTGCTTGCGGAAATTTGAGATGGTGCAGCGTGCCCGTCGCCGGCAGAAACCCTTTTGCCGCGTCCTCCGCATAGAGGCGCGCCTCGAAGGCGTGGCCTGAGAGCACGATCTGGCCTTGCGCCTTCGGCAGTTTTTCGCCGCTGGCGACCCTTAGCTGCCACTCGACCAGATCGGTGCCGGTGACCATTTCGGTGACCGGGTGCTCGACCTGCAGGCGTGTGTTCATTTCCATGAACCAGAAGCGGTCGGCCTTGAGGCCTTGCGAGGCGTCGACGATGAACTCGATCGTGCCCGCGCCGGAATAATTGATCGCCTTGGCCGCCTTCACGGCTGCCTCCGTCATCGCCTTGCGCAGCGCCGGCGTCATGCCGGGGGCGGGCGCTTCCTCGATCACCTTCTGGTGGCGGCGCTGCGCCGAGCAGTCGCGTTCGTAGAGGTGAACGGCATTGCCGAAATTGTCTCCGAACACCTGCACTTCGATATGCCGTGGCTTGTCGACATATTTCTCGACCAGCACGCGGTCGTCACCGAAAGCGGCCTTCGCCTCGCGCCGTGCGCTGGACAGCGCTTCGGAGAAATCATCGGGATGCTCGACACGCCGCATGCCTTTTCCACCGCCGCCGGCGCGCGCCTTGATCAGCACGGGATAGCCGATTTCGCGCGCCTTGGACGCGAGCAGCACGATTTCCTGCGCTTCGCCATGATAGCCAGGAACGACCGGCACGCCGGCTTTCTCCATCAGCCGCTTGGCCGCGTCCTTCAGCCCCATGGCGCGGATCGAGGCCGCGGACGGCCCGATGAAGGTGAGGCCTGCCGCCACCACCTGGTCGACGAAATCGGGATTTTCGGAGAGGAAGCCGTAACCCGGATGAATTGCTTGCGCCCCCGTCGCCAGGGCAGCCGCGACGATCCTGTCGCCGCGCAGATAGCTCTCGCCGACCGGCGAGGGGCCGATGTGAACCGCCTCATCGGCCATCTCGACATGCAGGGAGTGCGCGTCGGCATCCGAATAGACGGCGACGGTGCGCACGCCGAGCTTCCGGGCCGTGCGAATAACACGGCAAGCGATCTCGCCCCGATTGGCGATCAGGATCTTGCTAAACATGGAGCCTCCCGGGTCAATATCGGGCGGCGCCATTTTGGCAGGCGCCAGCCTATTTCGAAGCGGCAATCTCGCAGGCGCCGCCGTTCGTCACCTTGTAGTGCGCACGCGTAGCCACGCAGGATTTCATCGCCAGCTCTTCCGCGACCTGTTGTGACGGTGCATTCAGATGCGTGCCGCACAGGATGTAGAGTGAAACCACTCTGGAATATGGCGTGGTGGCATAAGCCGAGTGGCCGCCGGCAGCCACATAGGCCCTGTAGGCCTTGGCGCATGGCGACGTCGAGACGCCCAGATTCGGGGGGAACCGCTTGTTGCCCTCGTTTCCCGCCAGCGATCCTGCTGCGCCCGCGCTGGATGCCGAGAATATAAGAAGTGCTGAAAGTATTGAGGCGAATGACTTGGGAAAGTATTTCAGCTTCATTTCCACCCGATCCCCATTGTACGATATTGCTGAAGGATAATTCGTAGCGAATATCCTTCATCCTCGCCAGGAATGCAAAGGCGGCTCGCAATTTTGTGAGCGAGAGGATGGTCTCATCCATGGTGCTCATCGTCACATCCTGAACACGCCGAAGCGCGTGTCCTCGATTTCCGCGTTGAGCGCGGCGGAGAGGCTGAGCGCCAGAACCTCGCGCGTCTTGGCCGGGTCAATGATGCCGTCGTCCCAGAGCCGGGCGGACGAGTAGAGCGGATGGCCCTCGTGCTCATATTTCATCAGGATCGGCTTCTTGAATTTCGCCTCCTCCTCGGCGCTCCATTGCCCGCCCTTGCGCTCGATGCCGTCGCGCTTGACCATGGCAAGCACGGTTGCCGCCTGCTCGCCGCCCATCACCGAGATGCGGGCGTTCGGCCACATCCACAGGAAGCGCGGGGAGTAGGCGCGGCCGCACATGCCGTAATTACCGGCGCCGAACGAGCCGCCGATGATGACGGTCACCTTCGGCACGCGGGCGGTGGCCACCGCCATCACCAGCTTGGCGCCGTCCTTGGCGATGCCGCCGGCTTCATATTTCCTGCCGACCATGAAGCCGGTGATATTCTGCAGGAAAACCAGCGGAATTTTACGCTGACAGCACAGTTCGATGAAGTGCGCGCCCTTCAGCGCGCTTTCGGAAAACAGCACGCCATTGTTGGCGATGATGCCGACCGGCATGCCGTGGAGATGGGCAAAACCGGTAACCAGCGTGGTGCCGTAATTCTGCTTGAACTCGTCGAACTCGGAACCATCGACGAGACGCGCGATCACTTCGCGCACGTCATAGGGCTGGCGCAGATCGGTCGGCACGACGCCGTAAAGCTCGTCCGCCGGATGAAGCGGCGGAATCGATTTGTGTAAGTTCAGGCTTACCGTCTTGTTCCGATTCAGGTTTTTGACGATGCGCCGGCAAATGGCCAGCGCATGCTCGTCATCGAGCGCATAGTGGTCGGCGACGCCGGAAAGCCGCGTATGCACGTCGGCACCGCCAAGGTCTTCGGCGCTGACATCCTCGCCGGTCGCCGCTTTCACCAGCGGCGGTCCACCGAGAAAAATGGTCGCCTGGTTGCGCACCATGATGGTCTCGTCCGACATTGCCGGCACATAGGCGCCGCCCGCCGTGCAGGACCCCATGACGCAGGCGATCTGCGGGATGCCGGCCGCCGACATGTTGGCCTGGTTGTAGAAGATGCGGCCGAAATGCTCGCGATCCGGAAATACTTCGTCCTGATTGGGCAGATTGGCGCCGCCCGAGTCGACCAGATAGATGCAGGGCAGATTGTTCTGCAGCGCGATCTCCTGCGCGCGCAGATGCTTCTTCACAGTCAGCGGATAGTATGTGCCGCCCTTCACCGTGGCGTCGTTGACGACGACCATCATCTCGGTGCCTTCAACGCGGCCGATGCCGGCGATCAGGCCGGCCGACGAAATCTCCTCGCCATACATCGACCACGCCGCGAACTGGCCGATCTCGAGGAAGGGCGAGCCGATGTCGAGCAGTTGCGCCAGCCGTTCGCGCGGCAAAAGCTTGCCGCGCCCGACATGGCGCTCGCGCGCCTCGTCGGAGCCGCCACGCTCGACCGCCGCTGCCTTGTCCGCGATGTCGGCGACCAGCGCGCGCATACGCTCGGCGTTGCTGCGAAAGGTTTCGGAGGAGGGTGATATCTGGGTCTGGAGTGTGGCCATGCTATATTGCCTCCGCCATGATCTCGCGGCCGATCAGCCAGCGGCGGATTTCGCTGGTGCCGGCGCCGATCTCGTAGAGCTTGGCGTCGCGCAGCAGGCGGCCGGTCGGATAGTCGTTGATATAGCCGTTGCCGCCAAGCAGCTGGATGGCGTCCAATGCCATCTGCGTGGCTTTCTCCGCTGCAAACAGCACGCAGCCGGCGGCGTCCTTGCGCGTCGTCTGGCCGCGATCGCAGGCGGCGGCGACGGCGTAGACATAAGCGCGCGCGGCGTTCATCGCCGTGTACATGTCGGCCAGCTTGCCCTGCACCAGCTGGAAGTCGCCGATCGGCTGTCCGAACTGCTTGCGCTCGTGCACATAGGGGATGGCCACGTCGAGGCACGCCGCCATCAACCCGAGCGGCCCGCCGGCGAGCACCGTACGCTCATAGTCGAGGCCCGACATCAGCACTTCGACACCGCGCCCTTCCTCATGCAGCACATTGTCGAACGGCACCTCGACATTTTCAAACACGAGTTCGCCGGTGTTGGAGCCGCGCATGCCGAGCTTGTCGAGCTTCTGTGCCACGGAGAAGCCGGCCATCGTCCTTTCGACGATGAAGGCGGTGATGCCGCGCGATTTGCGTTCAGGATCGGTCTTGGCATAGACGACCAGCGTTTCGGCGTCCGGGCCGTTGGTGATCCACATCTTGGTGCCGTTGAGCACATAGCGGTCATTGCGCTTTTCGGCGCGCAGCTTGAGCGAAACGACGTCCGAGCCGGCGCCCGGCTCCGACATGGCAAGCGCGCCGACATGCTCGCCCGAGCAGAGCGACGGCAGGAATTTCTCCTTCTGCGCCGGCGTCGCCCAGCGGTTGATCTGGTTGACGCAGAGATTGGAGTGGGCGCCATAGGAGAGGCCGACCGAGGCCGAGGCCCGCGAAATTTCCTCGACCGCGACGACATGGGCGAGATAGCCCATGCCGCTGCCGCCGAAATCGGGATCGGCCGTTATGCCGAGCAGGCCGAGCGCGCCGAGTTCGCGCCACAGATGCGCGGGGAATTCGTTCTCCCGGTCGATCTCGCCGGCAATCGGCGCGATCCTATCCTGGGCGAACCGCCGCACCATGTCGCGCAACGCCTCGACATCCTCGTCATGCCCGAAGCTGAGCGTGTTCGTGTACATGCCGTTCCTCCGCACCATCGTGCCTTGCGCCCACCAGGCGCATTGTCATCGAAAGATATGTCGCCGTCACTTCAGCGATCGACAGCCTCTCATCCGGCCGGAACCAGACGATGACGCCGGTCATCATCTGGATCAGCGCCATCGCGGTCAGCCCGATATCGTCGATGCTGAAAGCTCCGGTGTCGGTTCCATCGCGCAAAATGGCGCGCAGCTCCTTTTCATAGGCTGTGCGCAGCCGCAGTATGTGTGTCAGCCTTTCGGGCGAGAGGCTGCGCAACTCCATATTCGACACATGGGTGGCGTGCCGGCGCTCGATGTGGAAAGCGATGTGGTTGCGCACATAGGCCGAGAGCCGCTGGCTCGGATCGGCGCCCGCCGGCCGGGTCTTTTCCCAGGCCTCGCCAAGTCCCTCCATGTGCTCCCGCATCAGCGTGAACAGCAACTCTTCCTTGGTCGGAAAGTAACGGTAGAGCGCGGCGGCCTGCACGCCGACTTCTGCCGCCAGCTGGCGCATCGACATGGCCTCGTAGCCCTGGCGCGCGATCAGGTTGACCGCGGCCTCGCGAATTGCCGCTTCGGTTCGTTCGCCGTCGGATCCCGTTGTTCGCGCCATAATCGCCTCATCCCAGGAAGCAATAATAAAACGAACGTTCAATTAATTCAAGGGCTCTGGAATCGTGAGTCTAGGCGATGATCCTGAAGTCCCCGGGCGCGATCCATGTATCGAGCTCTTCGAGGTCGATCCGTGACACGGCCGTACCCGCCGGGCCTTTCCAAAGCCGTTCGGCCATGACCGAAACCGCTACATCGGCCCCGGCGAACCACGCAGTCACCGAACCATCTCTCTCGTTGCGCACCCAACCCATCAGGCCGAGCCCGGTCGCCTCGCCGCGCGTCCAGTTTCTATAGCCGACGCCCTGCACCCTTCCGAACACGCGAGCACACACCGCTCTTTGCCGGTCGTCCATTGGCTTCCTCCCTTGCGTGGAATCTGGTGCGGGCACGAACGAAGGCAACCGGTGTCCAGGGGTTCCCGCCATTGGCGAGCCGAGCCAACGTATGGGGCTCGATTCCAAAGATAGTTGACTGAGTCAATATTCTGATGATGATCCGGCGCGTGGAAATCCCATGGAGCGCCCGACATGCCGGATAACAGGAATGCCTTGGTCAACGACATCCGCCGGTTCAATCGCTTCTATACCAGTCGTATCGGGCTGCTCGACGAAACCTTGACGCAAAGCGCCTACACGCTGGCCGAAGCGCGCGTGCTGTTCGAACTGGGTCAACGGCCGGGCCATATCGCCTCCGACCCTGGCGGCATGGCCGGCTTTCTGGCGCGGGCGCTGAATCTCGATTTTGAGCCGGCGGCGTCCGAGATTGCCGGGCAGCTCCAGATGGATCCCGGCCACGTGCTGAGAATCCTTCGCAAACTCTGCGCCGCCGGATTGGTCGAAATGCGCAGGTGCTCCGCGCCGCCCCTGTCTCGGCGCATCCTTTCGCTCACCGCGCGCGGCCAGGCCGCGCTTGCCGCTCTCCATGCGGCCGCCGATCGCGATCTTGCCCGCGTCACCGATGGTTTGGGGGACAAGGAGGCGGCGGAACTGTCGGGTCTGTTGGCGCGCGTCAGGAGCCTGCTCGACGAAGCGGCGGCTTCCGAACGTCTCCTCTAGTTGCCTCGTGCCGCCGCCAGGGCGCCCGGCAGTTCCTCGGCGAAAACATCCAGTTCGTGGTCGAGGCCGACGCTGACGCGGATACAGCGGTCGAGCCCGGGCGCCATCGGCTTGCGGATGAAAATGTCCCGCGACAGCAGCCCCTGCAGCACTTTCAGCGCGAACGCGCCATCATGGCCGCAATCGATGGTGACGAAATTGGTCGCCGACGGCAGTGGCTTCAGCCCGTTCTGTTCGGCAATGGCTGCGATGCGGCGGCGTCCGGCGGCGACGCGCGCCACCACCGTCTCGAGGTAGGCCTGGTCGGCGAGAGCCTCGACGCCGGCGATCTGCGCCATGCGGCTGACGCCGTAATGGTTGCGGATCTTCTCGAAATCCCGGATTACCTCGGCTTCCGCCACCGCATAGCCGCAGCGTATGCCGGCAAGCCCGTAAGCCTTCGAAAACGTGCGCATGCGGATGACGTTCGGCCTGGAGATATCGATCGGCGGCAGCGCGGAGGCCGGACCCAGTTCGCCATAGGCCTCGTCAAGAACCAGCATCGTGGTTTCCGGCAGAGCCTCGATGAAGCGGATGATTTCGCCTGCTTCCCACCAACTACCCATCGGATTGTCCGGGTTGGACAGATAAACCAGCGGCGCCTTTTCCCTGGCGACAGCTGCGAGCAGTCCGTCCAGGCTTTCGTGGTCGTTCTCGTAGGGAACGGTGACCAGGCGTCCGCCGACACCGGCGATGTGGAAGTTGAAGGTAGGGTAGGCGCCGAGCGAGGTAACCACCGCGTCGCCGGGCGCCACATACATGCGCGCCACAAGATTGAGCAGACCGTCAATGCCTTCGCCGACAACGATGTTCTCGATCGCCACATCATGGTGCGCGGCGGCGGCTACCTTCAGGTCGAAATTGTCGGGGTCGCAATACATCCACTGGTCGCGCGCGACACTTTCCATGCGGGCGATGACGCGCGGCGATGGGCCGAAGCTGCTTTCATTGGCGCCAATCCGGGCGCGGAAGGGCCGGCCGCGCTCACGCTCCTGCGCTTCGGGGCCGACAAACGGCACGGTCGACGGAAGCGCCGCGATGACGGGCGTGAGGGCAGGGCGCAGGCGCATGGCGGAAGCTCGCTTAAAAAGAGGAATCTCTTGCTAGCGTGGCCGCCGGAAGGGCGCAAGCTTGGCGAAGGGTCGCTTATGATGCAGCCAGGCGCGGACTGGATTTCAGCGACCCTTCTTGTTGGCGAGACCGACTCCAGGAGCGCAGGCATCCGCGCAGCCCAGGCGGCAATCTCACCCTCGGACCAATGACGATATGCTCCGGCAGGCACTTCTGCTCCAGCGGTCCGGTCGGCTGTCGGAGGCCAAGGAGTTATGTGGCGAGGTTCTGGCCCGCGCTCCGCGACACCCGCTGGCTCTGTATGTCGTGGGCGCACTCTCGGTCGATTTGGAGGCCCCGATAGGTGACCAGTAAACCCCACGGCTTTTGCCGGCATGGGATTTGAAGAGCATTTATGCGTTTGCCTCCATGTTGCCGGCGCGCCCCGATGCGGAGGTGAAGAACAGGGTGTATCGCCGAGGCATCGGCCGCGAACTCCAGTCCTCCGGATGGCGGTCCGATCCGGCTCTAAGCCGTAATCTGAAGCCACCGCCTTTCGGGGGTGGAGCCTTCACGTAAGGGCGCGCCGCCTCCGCGCGCAACCACCTTTCATGACATAGGTTTGACCCCGGGCAGGCGACCCGAAGCTGGATTCAACTGCGTCGTTTTGCTAACCAAATCCAATGAACAGCCGTCCGCCGCCTGCCTGGGCCAAACATATCAAGTCCGGTTCCGTCGCCAGGCCAGCTGATCCGGGGTTCAAACCCGGCCTGCAGCAGGCTCCGGGATTAGGGCAAGCGAATTCGTCCAAACCGAGTTCCTACGAGCAGGCCGACGACCTGTTGCTGAAGAAAGCCAGCGAGCTTCAACAGGCCAATCGGCTCGATGAGGCGCGGGAGCTATGCCGGCAGGTTCTGGCGCGCGCTCCGAACCATTCATTGGCCCTCTACATGATGGGCATCCTTTGCCTGAGCCATGACGACGAGGCGGCCCTGCGCTATTTCGTGCGCGCCATCGCTGAAGCCCCGACGAATCCCTATTACCATCTAAGCCTGGGGGAAGCTTATCTTGCGATGATCGAATACTCGCCGGCAATCCAGCATATCCAGCGCGCCCTGGAATTGCAGCCCGATCTGGTCGACGCGCTTTGTGCCCTGGGGAGAACCTACATCGATTCTGGAACGCCCGACCTGGCGTTGCCGATTTACGAGAAGGCGCTCGAGATCAATCGCGATCACCCCAAGCCACGGCTCGGCATGGCTCGCGCGCTGATCAGCATTGGGCGCATGGATGATGCGGGCTCGTATTTGAAGGAAGCGATCGAACGCCGCATCGGCCTGGCCCGGGCCTACAATGATCTGGCGCAGACACGAAACTTCACCGAGGAGCCTCCGGAACTTCTTTCCATCCTGAATGAACTCGGCCGTCCCGGCCTCGATTCGGGCGTTACTTACATGCTCCACAGCGCCGCCGGCAAGATTCTCAACGATCTCAAGCGTTACAAGGAAGCATTCCACCATTTCGACAAGGCGAACCAGGCTCGCGAGCATCGGTTCGATATCGAAAAGCACCGTCGCTGGATCGACGCGTTGATCGAAATCTTTACGCCCGGCCTATTTGCCGTGGCGGCTGGCTATGGGGATCCTTCCGAAGCGCCGGTCTTTGTCGTCGGCATGCCTCGTTCCGGAACGACGCTGACGGAGCAGATTCTGGCCAGCCACCCGGGAGTTCATGGCGCGGGCGAGCTCGGCAAATTGAAGCGAGCCGCCAATGCGGTGGGTCTCAGGCCGGGGGTCGGAGATTTGACCCAGGCTCTGAATTTCCTTACACCGGATATGATCGGGACGCTGGCCGGGGAGCACCTGTCCTATCTGAGGGAACGATCGCCTGCAGCTCAGCGTATCGTCGACAAGATGCCGCATAATTTTGAGTTGATCGGCCTGATCGCCCTTATGTTCCCCAATGCGCGGATCATCCATTGTCGCCGCGACGCCATCGACAATTGCCTCTCGTGCTTCGTTTTGCCCTTCAGCGATATGCACGACTATAACACCGACCAGCGGATACTTGGCCTGTACTATCGTGAATATGATCGCTTGATGCGGCACTGGAATGAGGTTCTGCCCGGGCGCATCTTCGAGAATCGCTACGAAACTCTTGTCGAGGATCAGGAGGCGCAGTCGCGCCGCCTCATCGACTATTTGGGGCTGCCATGGGACGATGCCTGCCTTCGCTTTTTCGACAGGCAGGGCTCGGTCACCACACTTAGCCGCTGGCAGGTTCGTCAGCCGATCTACAAATCGTCTGTGAAGCGCTGGAAAAACTATGAAAACGAAATTCAACCGTTGATCGAGGCGCTGGGCGATCTCGCGGATACTTGAGCGGCGGGCCCGCTGCTCACCGAGCTTTGACTGGATTCCATCGGTGCTTGTTGCTAACAGGCACAATGAACAATCGTCTGCCGCCTGCCTGGTCAAAACACATCAAGTCCACCGCCGCGCCGAAACCCAGAGGCCCCCAGGTAAGTCCGACACAGCCAGGTCCGCCGAAAGCAAATCCGTCCGCGCGCGCGCAGGCCGATGACGCGGTGCTGAAGAAAGCCTATGAGCATCAACAGGCCAAGCAGCTTGCTGAAGCGCAGAGGCTGTGCTTCGAGGTGTTGGCGCGGACGCCAAACCATCCGCTGGCTCTGTACATCATGGGCACGATTTGTGTGGGCCATGACGACGAGGCGGCTCTGCGTTATTTCGCGCGCGCGGTCGCCGAGGAGCCAAAAAACGCATATTACCATCTCAGCTTCGGCGAAGCCTATGCGAGACTGAGCGAATTCTCGGCCGCCATCAGATACATCCGGCATGCCCTGGAAATCCAGCCCGATCTTGTCGAGGCCCTGTGCGCCCTGGGGCGTGTCTACACCGAGTTCGACAAGCCCGATTTGGCATTGCCGCTTTACGAGAAGGCGCTGAAAATCAACCGGGACCATGCCAAGGCGCGGACCGGAATGGCTGCTACGCTCACCGGCCTTGGGCGTATGGACGAGGCCGGCGCCTATCTGAAAGAGGCGATCGAACGACGCGTCGACGCGCCGGCTGCCTACTACGAGCTCGTGCAGACCCGGAAATTTACCGAAGAGCCCCCGGAACTCCAATCGATCCTTCGCGAACTCGACAGTCCGCGGCTTAATTCGGAGTCCGCGCAGAGTCTTCACTATGCCGCCGGTAAAGTGCTGAACGACCTCAAGCGCTACGCGGAAGCATTCGACCATTTCAATAAGGCCAAGCAGGCCGCCGGCCACAGGTTCGACATCGACCAGTATCGTCGTTTCGTGGATTCGACGATCGAAATCTTCACGCCCGGCCTGTTTGCTGCCGCGTCCGGCTTTGGCAATCCTTCCGATCTCCCTGTGTTCGTGGTTGGAATGCCGCGTTCGGGAACGACGCTGACGGAGCAGATTCTGGCGAGCCATCCGGGGGTCCACGGCGCGGGAGAACTTGAAAAGCTAAGGCGGGTGGCAAACGCAATCGACCTCAAATCGTCGGCTGAGGATTTGAGCAAGTCCGTCAATTCTTTTACGCCGGAATTGATCAGGACGCTGGCCGAAGAGCATCTATCCTATCTCAGGGAGCGAGCGTCTGCCGCGCTCCGCGTCGTTGACAAGCAGCCGCACAACTTTGAACTGATCGGTCTTATCGCCCTTCTGTTCCCCAATGCGCGCATCGTTCACTGCCGCCGCGATGCCATCGACAATTGCGTGTCATGCTATGTCCTGCCTTTCAGCCCGGCTCACTCCTACAACGCCGACCTGCGTGTACTCGGCCTGTACTATCGGGAATATGACCGCCTGATGCGTCACTGGAACGAGGTTTTCCCTGGCCGTATCTTTGAAAATCGCTATGAGACGCTTGTGGAGGATCAGGAGGCGCAGTCGCGCCGGCTCATCGACCATCTTGGCCTGCCTTGGGATGACGCATGCCTGCGCTTCTTCGATAGGGAAGGGGCGGTCACCACGCCCAGCCGCTGGCAAGTTCGTCAGCCGATCTACAAATCGTCAGTGAAGCGCTGGAAGAATTACGAAAGTGAGATCCAGCCTCTGATCGAAGCGTTGGGCGACCTCGCCGACGTTTGACCTCTGCTCACAGGCCAAGGCACGTCATAGCCAGTCTAGCTTGGCTCACCGTTTCACAGAATCGATGAACCACTCTAACTCTCTGGTTTTGCGTAATTTCCTAGGGAACGTAATTTCCTAGGGAAATGCTGCCCGCTTTTCCTGGAATCGCCCAACCATTGCTGTGATGCGTATCGCGCACGCGCGCGGCGGGGGGCAATGCTATGCATCGAAACAAAAGAAAAACCCGGCGGTTGCCCGCCGGGTTCTCCTGTCTCCCCAGAAATATCTGGTCTTAGAAGTCGCGCTGGAAGCGGATGAGAGCGCCGACGGAGTTCCTCTTCTCGGCGCCAGCCCAGACATTGCCGGCGTCGATAGCGCCCGAGCCAACGCGCTGGTAGTCGACTTCCGGCGTAACCGTGAAGCCGGGAACGACGGTGTAGGTAACGTTGGCGGCAACGCCATAGTCCTTCCACTGATCACCCGACACCTGGAGGTTGAACGACGCCTTGTCGCTGAACTTGTAGGTGCCGCCGGCCCAGAAGCCCCAGTGACCGCCCCACGGCTTGTAGAAGCCGCGACCGAATGCCGGGGAGAATGCGCCAGTATCGTTCAGCTTTCCTTCGCTGCCATAACCGAACATGCCGAACAGGGACAGCTGGCTGTTGATGTTCACGTCCAGGCGAACCTTGCCAGACACATATTCGTAGTTGCTGTCATAGGCGACGACGCCCACGATATCACCCCAGCCCTGCGTGTACTTCACGCCGCCGACGACATGCGGAACATAGCTGTCGACCGTGGCGCGGCCGTAACCGTAGGTGCTGGTACCCGCGACGATCCCGCCGCCGCCGGACCCTTCTTCGAGAGAGGCCATCGCCGAGAAGCCGTTGCCGGCATCGAAGTAGTACTGAACGACGCCCGTCTTGAACCCGCCATAGGGAACGATGGTGTCGTTGAGGATGTTGCCGGCGTAGCCGACGAACGTGTCGAAGGCCGATTCATCCAAGCCGACCCGCAGGCCGCCGAGCTGGATCCAGGCAAAGTGCATGTCGAAGTTGTTCGCCATGTTGTTGCCGTCCCCGTTGTCGAGCGGGTGGTTTTGGAAATTCATGCGCGTTTCGGTGTAGGTCTTCAACGTGCCGAGCTCGGTTTCCTGACCGGTCCAGGTCTTCAGCGTGAAGCGGGCATCCTTATACCAGGTGCCCTGGTTCTTGCCGTTGACGACGTCGTCGGCGCGAGCGCCGGTGAACGAGCCGACGTCGCCCACGCCGACGTCGTAGCGGACATAGCCGCCGATACGCAGGCAGGTTTCGGTGCCGGGGATGTAGAAGTAGCCAGCGCCGTAGACGTCGCAGATCTTGACGTATTCAGCGGGCTCCGGCTCGGCGACGACGACGGCGTCGGCGGCGCGCGCACCGGAAACTGCGAT
>NZ_JAFKIC010000358.1 GCF_017306585.1 Mesorhizobium sp.
GGCCTGTCGCACAATGTAACTGCCACCAATCTGGAGGATGCGCGCAAGCAAGGTGCGGTCTTTGCGTATGGTAGCTTTATCACGGTGGCGCTGAATTTCCTGATCATAGCCTTTGTCATCTTCTTGATGGTCAAGGCGGTGAACAATTTGCGCAGGCGCCTGGAAAAGGAAAAGCCCGCGCCCGCTGCCGCGCCGCCGCCGGCCGATGTCGCCCTGCTCACCGAAATCCGCGATCTGCTCGCGAAGAAATAATCCAGCCGCGATCGCTGGACCAAAACCCCGGCCGTTCGCGGCCGGGGTTTTCTGTTTTCGCTTCTGGTAAAGAGCGGCGACCCGAGTACGAACGGATCTTCACATGAGCCTGATCGAGACCTTGCGCCCCGCCGCCCTTGCCGCACCGGAAAGCGGCATCGTCGCCGTCGTGAACTATGGACGGCTGCGCGACGGCCTGATCCCGCTCTGGGCCGGCGAGGGAGACCTGCCGACGCCCGCCTTCATCACCGACGCCGCGTCGAAGGCGCTGGCGGGCGGCGAGACGTTCTACACCTGGCAAAGGGGCATTCCCGATCTCAGGCAGGCGCTTGCCCGCTACTATGCCAGGCATTTCGCCAAAAAATTCCCCGAGGAGCAGTTCATCGTCACCGGATCGGGCATGCATGCCATCCAGCTGGCGCTGGCGGCACTCGCGGGCGCCGGGGACGAGGTCGTCTACCTCTCGCCGGCCTGGCCGAATTTCGACGCCGCCGCGGGCATTTCGGGGGCTGTACCGGTGGCGGTCACATTGGATCATTCCGGCAATGGCTGGTCCTGCGATGTCGAGAAGATCGCTGCCGCCATCACGCCCCGCACCAAGGCCCTGTTCATCAACACGCCGTCGAACCCGACCGGCTGGACCGCCGACCACGAGACCTTGCAGGCGATCCTCGATCTCGCCCGTTCGCGGAACCTGTGGATCATCGCCGACGAGATCTACTCTCTGTTCCATTACGGCCACGGCCGCGCGCCGTCCTTCCTCGACATGGCCGATCCTGAAGATCGCATCCTGTTCGTAAACAGCTTCTCCAAGAACTGGTCGATGACCGGTTGGCGCGTCGGCTGGATCAAGACGCATCCGAGCCTGCAGCAGGTGTTCGAGAACCTGATCCAGTATTCGAACTCGGGCGTCGCCCAGTTCATGCAGCGTGGCGCGGTCGCCGCCCTTGACGAGGGCGATGCCTTCGTTGCCGAACAGGTGGAGCGGGCGAGGAAGGCGCGCGACCTCGTCTGCCGCATTCTGGGTGAATCGGGCAAGGCGCGCTTTACCGTCCCGCAGGGCGCCTTCTACCTGTTCTTCACCGTCGACGGCATCACCGATTCGCGGGCCGCGGCCTTCGAGATCGTCGACAAGGCCAATGTCGGCCTTGCGCCTGGCACCGCCTTCGGCCCCGGCGGCGAAGCGTTCCTGCGACTGTGCTTCCATCGCCGCCTCGATCAGATCGAGGAAGCGGCGAACAGGCTGGCTAACTGGATGAAGACTGTTTGATCAGGTGGCGGGTTCCGCCGCCTGACTTTATCCGCCCGACTTGGGCACCAGCAGCGGAATGATCCGGTCGGTCTTGGCGACCGCCGGCCGGCCGGCCGAACCGTAGGGTATGCCGAGCGCGTCCCAGGTCTCGACCAGGGCGTCCTGCAATTGTGCGATCAGCGCATCGGAATGGAACGGCGTCGGCGTGATGCGCAGCCGCTCGGTGCCGCGCGGCACGGTCGGATAGTTGATCGGCTGGATATAAATCCCATGCACGCCGAGCAGGCGGTCGCTCGCCATCTTGCAGAGTTCGGGATCACCGACCAGCACCGGCACGATGTGGGTCGCCGATTCCATGACAGGCAGGCCGGCGGCGGCGAGAATCTGCTTGGTGCGGCTTGCCTGCTGCTGCTGGGCGTCGCGCTCGGCCTGCGAGCGCTTGAGGTGGCGGATCGAGGTCGTGGCGGCGGCGGCGATCGCCGGCGGCAGCGCCGTGGTGAAGATGAAGCCCGGCGCGTAGGAGCGCACCGCGTCGATCACGGCGCTGGTGCCGGTGATGTAGCCGCCCAGCGTGCCGAACGCCTTGGCAAGCGTGCCTTCGATGATGTCGATACGGTCGGCGAGGCCCTCGCGCTCGGTGATGCCGCCGCCGCGCGGTCCGTACATGCCCACGGCATGGACCTCATCGATATAGGTCATGGCGTTGTAGCGCTCGGCGAGTTCGACGATCGCCTTGATCGGCGCGATGTCGCCGTCCATCGAATAGACGCTCTCGAACACGATCAGCTTGGCGCGTTCGCGGCCGGCCGCCTGCAGCAGTCTCTCAAGATGCGCGACGTCATTGTGGCGGAAGATTTTCTTCTCGGCGCCCGAGCGGCGCACGCCCTCGATCATCGAGGCGTGGTTGAGCTCGTCCGAGATGATCAGGCAGTTGGGCAGAAGCTTTGCGATGGTCGAGATCGATGCTTCGTTGGAGACGAAGCCGGAGGTGAAGACCAGCGCGGCTTCCTTGCCGTGCAGGTCGGCGAGCTCGCCTTCGAGTTCGACCAGCGGGTTCGAGGTGCCGGAAATGTTTCGGGTGCCGCCGGCGCCCGAGCGGATGGTCGACACCCGGCCCGACCGGCCTCGCGTGATCCAGAGCTTCGACGTGTTCGTCGACTCAGAGCTGCGCGCCTACGTCACCGACTACAACGCCGGCCTGTACATCCTGCAGTTCGAGGGCGACGAACGATGAGCATCGCGGATCAGGGCACTGCGGATCGGGCCGATGCCGATCAGATCGTCGCCGAGCTGCGCGAGGCCTTCGGGGACCGGACCGAGCAGACGGTCGTCACAGACCCCGCGGCGCTCGCCGAACTCGGCG
>NZ_JAFKIC010000359.1 GCF_017306585.1 Mesorhizobium sp.
GGCAACCGACGTGCGACCCTGCCGCGTGGCAACGCTGTAAAGCAGCAGGGTCACTATGAGCCCGCCGCAGAAAGCCGCGAGCGGCAGGGCGAACGTGCCGAACAGGGCCGTCACGGGCAGAAGCACCGTGGAGCCGAGAACGATCACCGCGACCGCGCCGAGGCTGGCTCCGGCTGAAACGCCTATAAGGCCGGGATCGGCCAGCGGGTTGCGGAACAGCCCCTGCATGACCGCGCCGGACACGGCAAGCGCCGCGCCGATCAGCACGCCGAGCAGCACGCGCGGCATGCGAATGTCATAGACGATCAGCTGGTCACGGGCGGCAAGCGCCGCATCGGCCGGCGTGGCTCCCGTCAGCCAGCCATGGATAACCCGAACCGCTGACGCGTCGGACGCGCCCGAGGTCAGCGACAAGAAAATGGACAGCGCAAGCACGACGCAGGACAGGCCGATGACCAGACGGGCGCGGCCCGAGCGATCGCCGGTCATCATCGCGCCCGCCTGGCCGGCGATCGTTTGATCGACCATGATCCGCGCTCAGTCCGTGACCTGCGCGCCATAGAGCGAGACGGCGAGGTCGTGGATGGCATCGGCCGTGCGCGGACCGAATCCGAGCAGATAACCGCCCCACATGCTGATGAACTTGCGGTCGGCGCCCGCCGGCGTCGATGCGATCGCCGGATTGGCAAAGAGCTCGTCTGCCGAAATCTGCGGGCCGCCACCCTTCATCGTCAGGATCACATCGGGCCTGGCTGTCACGATTGCCTCGTCCGACATGGTCTTGTAGCCGGAGGAGCCCTCCACGGCATTGACCGCGCCGGCGAGCTTGATGATGCCGTCGGCGGCCGTGTCGCCGCCCGCCGCGAGGATCTTGCCGCCCTGCGTCGAGAGCACGAACAGGACGCGCTTGCGCTCCTTGATCGACGCCGTCTGCTTTTCCGCCGCGGTCAGCTTGGCATCCGTCTCGGCGGCGAGCTTCTCGGCCTTGGCGTCGACACCCAGCGCCTTGCCGACAAGCCGGATCTTTTCGAGGATGCCTTGATGGGTGAAATGCTCCGGCACCTCGATGTAAGGCACGCTCGACTTTTTCAGCACATCGACCGCGGCTTGCGGGCCGCTGCCGTGGATCGCCAGGATACCCGACGGATTGACCGACAGAACGCCCTCGGGCGACAGCTGGCGCATATAGCCGACGTCGGGAAGCTTGAGCGCTTCCTCGGGGTAGTTGCTGGTCGAATCGCGGGCGACCAGACGGCTCCCCTCGCCAAGCGCATAGACGATCTCTGTGATCGAGCCGCCGATCGAGACGATCCGCGCGGCATCGGAAAACGTGGCGGCGCCTTCGTTGGCCCCGGCAGACAGGGGCACGAAAGCGAGCAAAGCGCCGACCAGCGGCGCAAGCGCCGCGCGAAAACTGAAAACAACGCGCATTTGGTTTTTCCTCAGGCCGCGGTCGGATTGGGGATGCGCGGCAGGTTCTCCGCCAGGAATCGCCAGTCGTCGCGCTCGCTTTCGCCTTCATGGCGCTTGCCGAAGAACTGGATGATCATGTCGCCATTGGCGGCATAGACTTCCAGCGACGTGACATGGCCGTCCTTGGTCGGTTTACGCACAGCCCAGACTTCATGGATATGGTCGGTGCGCAGGTGCAAGTGGAAGGTCTCGTCCAGCACGTTGATCCACGGCCCCATCGGCTTGATCGACTTGACCGGGCCGGAATGAATCTGGATGCAGCCGCGATTGCCCACGAAGCACATGATGGGCATCTCGCCTTCGGCGGCGTGATGGAACATGGCGCGGACCGCGTCATTGTCGAGCAGCCAGGCATAGTCCTGGCCAACCATGCGCACGGCCTGGCGGCGGCTGAGCTTCAGCGTCTTCAGCATGCCGAAGAACTGGTGCACGTCGGTCAGCCGGCTCCAGCGGTCGCGCAGATCGTCGAGGTTTGCCGTCGGCGCCCCGGATTCGCTCTCATCGTCGGAGACGGCCCCGGAAATGTCGACCGTCGGTTCCTGGTTCGACGATTCCAGCGCGGCGACCAGCTTCTGATAGGCATAGAGGCTCGAGGACGGCCGCAGATGCACCTTGTGCACCGCCTCGCCCGCCGCGTCGAAGAACTGCAGGCTGCGGCGAATTTCGTCACCGTCGCGCTTTTCGACGGCAAAGCCGTGCGCCCAGACCTTCGGGAATATGCGCAGATCGATGTTCTCGCCGAGCACCATCGCATTGTGGTTGCCGGTGACGACCTTGTCGTAGACGCCGATCTTCTCGTGCACCGCGCTTTCGTTGCGGGTCAGCGCCATCACCTCGCCGACGGCCTCGAGCCCGGTCAGGAGGTCGTTGACACGCGGCTCGACGCGCACGACACCATCGCCGCAATGCGCCGCCACCAGCTCGGCTTCCGAAATGCCAAGCTGGCTGGCCAGGTCACGCTCGCGCGCTTTCGGATTCTCCGTCCGTGCCCGCCGGATTTCATGTGGGGCGGGTTTTACGCGCTGGTCCATGTCTTACCCCTGTTGCCTTCTTACTTGTTGAGAATGAGCTTGCCCTGCCGGGTGATCTTCAGCCGGTAGAGAGCGCCGTGATGTTCGATGCCGATTTCGTGCTCACCCTGGAAAAGGGTGTTGCTGGAGAGGGTTCGCACCGCCAGCGGGATTCGATCGAAGCGAGCGGAGGCATCATCGGAACGGCGGACGCGATAACGAAAATCGTTGGGATTGTGCGTGTTCATCTGGGGTCGATCCCTTTCCTGTGCCGGGCATCTGGCTAGGCGTTGCGTAATTGCCGATTCATTTCTTGACTTGAATAATCATGTTTATTAGTCAGTGCAATACCGGAGCAAACGAGTCAACA
>NZ_JAFKIC010000133.1 GCF_017306585.1 Mesorhizobium sp.
AGATGCTGCACGATCTGGAAAAGCCTGTCGGCGCGTCGCATCGTATGGTCTCCCGGTGTCATTCTCATGCCTGCCGCGGTCCCGGAACCGGTCCCGCTTTCGGGCGGCATGCATTATGGCTTCAATCCTTAGCGCCGGCGCTGCGCGGCAACGAATTCCGCGCCGAAGGACAGTTTACCCGTTGTCGGCGTCCTCGCGTCGAGCACACGCCAGAACGGCGCGATGTCGCTCAGGGTCAAACCGCGCTCGAGATCCTCGTGGGCGGCTTCGGCGACGGTGCGCAGATGATAGCCGATCGTGACAGGGCATGTCACTTCCGCGCCATGTTCGATGGCAAGAGCCGTGCGCAGCGCGCGCACGTCCATCTCGACGCCTTCGGGTATGGAGCGGATGAAATCGTCGACCTGACGTGCGGTCGGCACCAGCATCGGCTGACCCTCGACGACGTCACTCATGGTGCGCGGCGTCGGTTTGATGCCGTTTATGTCCGGCGTGTTCAGCCTGTCGTTCCAGCTTTTCATCGACAGCCCTTTCGGCCCTCGCCCCTGCGCATTGTGTCACCATCGCACGCCCCTCCTGACAGCATTCTGTCAGGAGGCTTCACCATACTCCTTGGCGAAAAGGGTCCGCATATGAGCGATATCGCCGCTTCTCTCGGGATAAAGCGTTTTCAGGAAAGCCAGTGCGAAGGTGCCCGGCGCCGATCCCGGCGCGGAGACGATCCTGCCATCGGCCACCGCATGCGGCACGTCCTGGTAATTGCCGTCGCCGGCATAGCCGGCTTCATGACCATTGATCCAGTCGCGGCCGTTGCTCGTGTGCCTGGCCTTTTCGAACATGCCGGCCCGGGCCAGCGCCAGTGTGCCCGCGCATATGCCGCCGACCACGCCGCCGCGCGAGGCGACGGCGCCAAGCAGTTCAGTCACGTCGGGAGGCGCGTCGCCCGCCCAGGTGTCGGATCCGATGACGGCGACGGCATCGAGGTCGCCATTCTCATCGGCACTGGTGGAGCGGTCGGGCGATAGCCGAAAGCCGCTTATCCCCTTCACGGGCTTGCCATCCGGCGTCAGGGAGACGGCGCGCGCGCCGAACCATTCCGTCGCCGATGCAGCCAGAAGCCCATACTCCCAGTCGGCAAAGCCTTCGATGAAAAGGAAGCCGATCGTCTTCTGTTCGGGCATAAGCTCGCTCCATCCCACGCGTGCCGGACCCCTTATCTGGGCGCTGATCCGGTCACATCCAATATTGGTGCTGAAAAAATAGTCTCAGTTGCCGTGGCGGCGGCGCTCGGCATACATGTCCGGCCAGCCGATATCCTTGCGGATATCCGCGGGCAAATTGTCCATGAAACGCTGCGTACGGATCTCGTTGCGCATGGTGCGAACCTTGCCGACATAATGCTGCACGCCGCGCAGAATGGTAAAACCGTTCATGACCCTGTCTCCTCTCTCTCGCTCTCTCTGATGGAGGCACTATCGCACACCCCTCCTGACAGCAGTCTGTCAGGAGGCTGTCAGGGCTCCCGGCGATAGCTTCGATTGATGCCGCTCCTGACGGACAGCCTCGTATCTCGCTGTCGTCGTGTCTCACCGCAGCAAGTCCAAGGACGACTGTTATTCATCAATAGAGCGACAACGAATGCACTATTGTCATCAGACGGCGACGAATGAGAGGCTTTGACAGGCTGGCGTGTTGCTGATCAAAAAGCCGAATGTCGAAACGCCTCTCCCCTGCTGCCAAGCCATGACCGTCAGCCAATCGATCAGGCAAACCGGATGGGCGGATCTGGCGCGGCGAAGCGATTCCCAGGTGCTGGCTATCCTGGTGCTGGCGGTGATCTCGGCCTTACTGGCTTTCTACAATCTCGACTTTCCGTACGGAATCCACCCGGACGAGCCAATCAAGGTGGCCTTTGCAGCAGGGCAGCACCATAATTATGCGCACCCGCCGTTGCTGATCATACTGGCCCGCTTCGCTGGGTGGCTTTCGGGCGCGTCTGTTGACCATGACTATCTGCTGGTCGGCCGCAGTGTCAGCGCCGTAGCCTCCGTTGCCGCAAGCATCCTCTTCTATGCCGTCTTGCGACGCCATGCGGACAGCGGCAACGCCTTCCTGTGGGCGTGTGTTTTCGCGATATCGCCCGCCATCGCCGTTCATGCGCATTACTTCAAGGAAGACGCGGTCCTGGTCTTCGCCATCTGTGCCGGGCTGCATGCGCTGGTGCGGCTGAAGGAGCAGGTCAACACAGCAAATCTTGTCTATTTCGGTTTTGCGCTCGGGCTCGCCGTGACGGCGAAATATGTTGGCGCCGGCAACAGCCTCGTTCTCTTTGTCGTGGCGATCGTCGTCTGCCGTCTCAGTCTCCGGCAAAGCATTATCGTTGCCGGCACCGACGCTCTGACGGTGGTCGCCATTTTTGGCGCTTCGATGTTGACCGAAAAGGGGAGCGGGCTGTCAACGGTGATCAATGGCCTTCGCGTCGAACTGATACACGCTGAAAAGGGCCACGACCTTAAGGAGTGGTTCTGGGAGGGCTATGGGCTCACGCATTTCCGCTACCATCTCATCCCCAGCCTCACCTTGCCGACCCTGGCTATCGCCCTTGGCGCGATCGCGGTCGCCATCATCGCCGACCGTAACAAATATGTCGCCGCCTACGCCGGTGGGGCGTTCATCTGGCTCTTCATGCTTGAGCTCTCGCCGCTCAAACTCGTCGGCCAGATGCGCTACATCCTGCCGGTTGTCGTCTACCTGCTGCTGGCCGCCGGTATCGCTTGTTCGAGGTCGATCACGCCTCGAAGCCGGCTGGCGGCTATCGGCGTTGGACTTGTCGCCTTGGTTGCCAGCGCGCATGCCGGCATGGCCTATGTCGCGAACCTGGATCGGCAAACAGATACCCGCTTTGAAGCGATGCGCTTTCTTGAAAAGCAAGGCATCACGCATTTCGTGGTGGATTATCCCATGGGGGAACCGGCATCGATAACCGAGGACTACCGGGATCTCTCGTCAGCGGATTACCTTGTATCGTTGAAGTTTCAGCGATACTTGCGCGGCGGCGGGCTGAGCGGGCAAGACCAGGAAATATACGAGCTTGCCGGCATGTTTCGCTGTCTCGACAGCCATGTCGCGGCACAATTTTCGAAACCATACGGGGATTATGGCTACGTCGCCCCGACAGTGAGGATCTATGACCTGCGCGGTGCGCGCTCCTGCATCCTCCAGAACGCGCCTTAGACGGCCGAAAGCGGGCTCGGCTGATAGGAGACATTGAAGTCTCCGGCCCGCATTGTCGTTCAGATTGGATGCAGATTTTGACAACCAACCACGTTGCTGGTCAAAGGCGGCATGACGAAACTGCTCGCCCTTGTCATCATCGGCTTCATGGTCATCCAGCTCATCAAGCCGCTGGGCTGGCCGGGGTTGAAGCGCCGCAGCGATTTCTGGAAGCTGGCGCTGCTTGCCATGGCGGCAATCTCGCTGGCGGCCGTGCTCGGGCATCTGACCTAGGCCTTCTGACACGGGGCCTTCGGCTGCCGATGGTCAGTCGCAAAGCACCTGGCCGACAAGATGCTCGGCCCAGGCACGGTAGCCGGCCTCGGAGGCATGAAACCCGTCGGTGGCAAAGCCCTGTTCGGGATTGGTGATCGGCAGCCGCGGCGCCGGCACCGCGCCGCGCTCCCGGCAAAGGCGCTCGCCCATGCGGTTCATCGCCGTGGCGCGGACTTCGAGGATTTTGCCAAGCAGCGACGGCATGGCCGGCGCGCGGGTGAATTCCAGCACTGGCGACCACACCACGCGCGCCTCCGGCCATTTGGCGCGCAGACCGTAGAGCAGGCCGCCGAACTCCTTCTTGAAGCGCGGCACGGAATGAAAATTCTTGGTGTCGTTGGTGCCTATGGCAAGCACGATGTGCGTCCATAGATCGGCGGACAGGTTCGGCAGGACGTGGTCGCGGATCTGGCCCGAGGTCGCCGAATTGAAGCCGGCGGCGCGCCAGCGCACGGAACGGCCGGTGCGCTGGGCGATCAGCATTGCCAGTTGCGCCGCGAGCCCGTTCTCGGAATTGCCGATGCCGACCGACGCGGCCGAGGAATCGCCCAGCACCAGCAGCGAGATAGCAGGCGCCTTGCCGGCAAGCTCGTGCATGACCGGCCCCTGCGCCGGCAGCATGCGGGAAGTGCGGCGGCGTACGCCAAGCCCCTGCCAGACATAGACGGGGAAGGCGAGCCAAGTGAGGAAGGCCGGGATGGGCATGAGCAGAACCGTCACATGAACAGCGACAGGCTTAGCGCATGTTTCGCCCGGGGTGAACGGATCGCTGGGCTCCCGAAAGATGTCCCTGCGTCATGCGTCGTCCGGTCGTGACCTGGTTTCGTACTCGTCGTGCAGGCGCACCCAGTCCATCGATGTCTTGTAGGGGCCGGGTTCGTCCCTGCCTTTTGGGGCCATGTCGAGATATTGATAGGCGCCGATGAACTGCTCGCTGCCCCGGGCGCGCGACATGAAGGTGAGGTAGATGTCGCCGGCTTCGCCCTTGTAGAAGACGGTGGTTCCCGGCAGGTCCTTCGATGTCAGCACCGGCGTCTCGAAATTGTAGACCGCTTCGCCCGAGGCGATCTGCCGGTCGGTGAAGGAGACCTGCATGTCGAAGTTGAAATCCGAGGCGTAGCAGGACACCCAGTCGAATTTCCAACCCATGCGCTGCTTGTAGGGCAACAGTTCGGCAAGCGGCGCCCGGGATACGGCAACCAGCGAGACGTCATGATGCCTGAGGTGGCGGTTGGCGCCGTCCATGTGGTCGGCGACGAAGGCGCAGCTTTCGCAGTGATGGGTGGAGCCCGGCGCGAACACGAAGTGATAGACGATCAGCTGGCTGCGGCAGCCGAAGAGATCGGCCAGTTTCCTGGGTCCCTGCTCGGTCTCGAAGACATAGTCCTTGCGCAGCTTCAGCCATGGCAATTCCCGCCGTTCGGCAGCGACGCGTTCGCGCAGATGTGTGAGTTCTTTCTCGCGCGCCAGATGCGCCTTGTGCGCCAGAAACCAGTCCTCGCGCGATACGGCCTTGTTGCGATGCATATGCCTCTCCCTGTCGGTCATCCCAAGGACGTTCGGGACGGGCGTAATCCGACATCGCGGTCGGAAATGCCGCAGAGGAGATAAGGATGGCCGGGCTCCATCCCAAGTTCTGGCCCAATCCTCAGGCCTGACAAGCAGAACCCGGGCGCCTGGTCCGGGTCTCGATGGCGATATCGCTGATGCTCAGGCGGCGTTTTCCAGGGCCGGCTGCCATTTTCCAAGCGCGGCCAGATAATTCATGTGGGCGCGATGGGTGAAGGCGGCCTGGCCGGCGGCGACGTTGGAGGCTTTGCCGCTCCACGCCTTTTGCGGTGCCGCCTGCAGTGCGCGGCCATAGGAGAAGGTCAGCTTCCACGGGTGCGGGCCGATGGCGTTGATGGCGTTGAGGTTGGCGGTCGCCTCCTCGTCTTCCTGGCCGCCGGAAAGGAAGGCGATGCCCGGCACCGCCGCCGGCACCGTCTCTCGGAACAGCTTTATCGTCTTCTCGGCGACTTGCTCGGGGCTGTCCATCGTGCCCGATTTCTTTCCCGACAACACCATGTTGGGCTTCAGGATCGTGCCTTCGAGCACGACGCGGGCCGCGTAGAGTTCGTCATAGAGCTTTGTCAGCGTCGCTTTCGAGACCTGGTAGCAGGTGTCGATGTCGTGGGCGCCGTCCATCAGCACTTCCGGCTCGACGATCGGCACGATCCCGGCCTCTTGGCAAAGGGCGGCATAGCGGGCGAGCGCATGGGTGTTCGCGCTGATCGCGGTGGCCGAGGGCACGCCCTTGCCGGTGTCGATGTCGATCACCGCCCGCCATTTGGCGAAGCGGGCGCCGAGCTTGTAATAGTCGGCCAGCCGCTCGCGCAGGCCGTCCAGCCCTTCCGTGATCGTGTCGCCGGGGAAGCCGGCCAGCGGCTTGGCGCCAGCGTCGACCTTGATGCCGGGGATAGCGCCCGCCGCCTTGATGATGTCGACCAGCGGCGTGCCGTCGGCCGCCTTCTGACGGATGGTCTCATCATAGAGGATGACGCCGGAAATGTACTTCGTCATCGCGTTCGTGGCGCGGAACATCATCTCGCGGTAATCGCGGCGGCTGTCGGCCGTCGATTCGACGCCGATGACGTCGAAACGCTTCTTGATGGTGCCCGAGCTTTCGTCGGCGGCCAGCAGCCCCTTGCCGCTGGCCACGATCGCGGCGGCAATGTCTTCGAGACGTTCGCTCATCATGCTTCTCCTGAACCGGTTGGTCTGCGCCTAGCAGAACACTACCGCCAAAGGAATGACGCGGGAAAGCTCGAATCGATTGAAAGGAGCCGACATTGCCGCCGGCTCCACGAGTTGATCGGATCGTTGCTTGGGCCGCGAGCGCTTTAGCGCTTCAGCACGTCGACGCCAGGTAAAGGCTTGCCTTCCATCCATTCGAGGAAAGCGCCGCCGGCGGTCGAGACATAGGTGAAGTCGTCGGCGACGCCGGCATGGTTGAGCGCCGCCACCGTATCGCCGCCGCCGGCCACGGAAACAAGCTTGCCGGCCTTGGTGCGCGCGGCAGCGTGCCTGGCCGCGGCAACCGTCGCATGGTCGAAAGGCTCGATCTCGAAGGCGCCGAGCGGGCCGTTCCAGACCAGCGTCGCGGCGCGGTCGATCCATTCGCCGACGGTCTTCACGGTCTTTTCGCCGACGTCGAGGATCATGCCGTCCGCCGGCACGTCAGCGATGGCGACGGTTTCGCAGGCCGCACCCGCCTTGAATTCCCTGGCGACGACGCCATCGACCGGCAGGATGATGGCGCAGCCGGCTTCGGCCGCCTCGATCATGATCTGCTTGGCGGTCGCGGCCAGATCATGCTCGCACAGCGACTTGCCGACATCGGTGCCGCGCGCGGCAAGGAAAGTGTTGGCCATGCCGCCGCCGATCGCCAGCGCGTCGACCTTCTTCACAAGGTTCATCAGCAAATCGATCTTGGTCGAGACCTTGGCGCCACCGACGATGGCGACGACCGGACGGACCGGGTTGCCTAGGCCTTTCTCCAAGGCTTCGAGCTCGGCCTGCATGGTGCGGCCGGCAAAGGCCGGCAACAGGCGCGCCAGGCCTTCGGTCGAGGCGTGCGCCCGGTGGGCGGCGGAAAAGGCATCATTGACGAAAATGTCGCCATTGGCGGCGAGCCTTTCGGTGAAAGCCGGGTCGTTCTTCTCCTCGGCCTTGTAGAAGCGGGTGTTTTCGAAGAGCAGCACGTCGCCCTTGTTCATGGCCGCGACGGCGCTGCCAGCCGCGTCGCCGACGCAGTCGCTGGTGAAGCCGACAGGTCGGCCGAGCACCTCAGCTGTGGCTCTGGCGATCGGCTCCAGCGAGAATTCGGGCGAGGGGCCATCCTTGGGCCGGCCGAAATGGGCGAGCAGGATGACCTTGGCGCCCTTGCCGGACAATTCGGCGATGGTCGGCGCGATGCGCTCGATGCGGGTGGCGTCGGTGACCTTGCCGTCGGCGACGGGAACGTTGAGGTCGACGCGCACCAGCACGCGCTTGCCGCTGATGTTGCCGATATCGTCCAGTGTCTTGAAGGCAGCCATGCCGGTCCCTTTCCCTTGGAAAATCGCCGGGACCATACCCCGCATCGCTGACGATGCAAGGCTTTGACGGGGGCGCCGTGCGAAATTTTGGAGCGGGCGGGGACATAGTCCGTGAACGCCTGTCGGGCAGCGGCGGCCTAACGAAGCCGCCGTCAGTTCCCCGTTGTCGCTTTTCCGATCGGCGGCTCGGGTACTTCGCCTTCCTGCGCCGCTTCATGAGTCGCGGGCGGCTTGCGCCAGTTTCGGATGAAGGCGCCGAGGCGGTCGCCCATCTCGCCGGCGCTGAGGAACACCGGCACCCTCGCCACCGGCGCGGTCGGTTCGAAGGACAGGCCCAGGCCCGATATCCTGCCCTTGTCGTCGACATCCCTGACGATCAGCTCGACAGGACCGATGAGCACGCGGTCGGCATATTCGGCATGGCCGCCAAGGCGCGCCGTGACCAGTGCGCCGATGGTGAGCTTCTGCTCGGCATCTGTCAGGCCCGGACCGTAAGCCGCTTCCAGTTCCGCTGCGGAGCGTGCTGGATCGACAGCGAAAGCGCCGAAGAAATCGGCATCCTCGGGATCGACCACGGCGCGGCTGGCGAACAGCTTGTCGAGCAGACGCGGATAGCGGTCCGGCACGAAGATGTAGACCTGGTCGCCGGCGGCGAGCCGGCCCATGTCCTGGAAGCGCATGGAGCGACCGTCGCGCAGCACCAGCGAGGGCCGTGCCCAGCGCGGAATGCGCTCGCCGCGCGCCACCGGGCTGCCGGGCGCGACACGGTAGGCGAGAAGCTCGTGATGGGCCGAGCCGGGGAGCTCAAGCTCGACCTTGTCCAGCGGTCCGAGCCGCGCCGGCACGATCAGGCCGAGGCGCCGTGCCAGCGGGCCGACGGTCCAGCCCTGGATCACCAGCGACACCAGCACGATGATGAAGGCCGCGTTGAAGATGGTGCGGCCATTCTCCAGCCCGCCGAGCAACGGGGTTATGGCAAGCAGGATCGACACGGCGCCGCGCAGACCGACCCAGGAGACGAAGGCGACCTCCGGGCGCGGCAGGCGGAACGGGATCAGGCAAAGCCACACCGCGACGGGCCTCGCGACAAACATCAGGAACAGGCCGAGCGCGATCGCCGGCAGCATGATCGCGGGAAACTGCGAGGGCGTCGCGAACAGGCCTAGGATCAGGAACATGATGATCTGCGCCAGCCACGACATGCCGTCCTGGAAACGCTTCAGGATGGTGACGGCGCGGATGTCGGAATTGCCGGCGATCAGCCCGGCCAGATAGACGGCGAGAAAGCCTGAACCGCCGATGGCGCCGGCGGCGGCGAAGACCATCAGCGACAAGGTCAGCACGAAGATCGGCAGCAGGCCATGGTCGAGATTGAGCCGGTCGACGAGGCGCACGATGCCAAGGCCGCCGAGCACGCCGACCACGGCGCCGAGCCCCATGTTGAGCAGGAAGCCGAGGACAAGGTTGGTGACCAGGACATTGGCCTCGGGATTTGCGTGGGCGGCGATGATCTCGACCAGGGTGATGGTCAGGAAGATGGCGATCGGATCGTTGGTGCCGGATTCCACTTCGAGCGTGGAGCGCACGCGCTCGCGCAGATTGATCTCGCCGGCGCGCAGCAGGAAGAAGACGGCCGCCGCATCGGTGGAGGCGACGGCGGCGCCGAGCAGGAAGGATTCCAGCCAGCTCAGATCAAGCAGATAATAGGCGGCGGCGCCGAACAGGCCCGTGGTGAGGATGACGCCGAAGGTCGCCAGCGACAGGGCCGGCCCGGCCGCCTGCCGCAAGGCGTTGAGCGGCGTGCCGAAACCGGAATCGAACAGGATGATGGCCAGCGCCAGTGAGCCGGAAAAATAGGCGACGCGGGCATTGTCGAATTCGATGCCGAGGCCGTCGGTGCCGGTGGCCAGTCCGATGCAGAGAAACAGAAGAAGAAGGGGTGCGCCGAAGCGGAAGGCGATCAGGCTCGAAAACGCGGCGGCGACAACCAGCGCCGTGCCGACCAGCGTGACGAGATAGATCGCATGCTCCATCCGTGATTTGCCCCTCGAAGTCCTCTGTTTCCGGCTTTACGTGAGAGTGGGGCGAAGGCATGGCCAGTGCAAGGCGGCAGGGTGGTTTTTTGGCCTATGCCGCTGATTTTCAGCGATTTTAGGATTGCTGCTCCAGCTAACGAAAAACGCCCGGACGAAGCCGGGCGTTTCAGGTCTTGAAAAGAACGGTCCGTAATCAGGCGATGGTCTTGCCGAAGGCGACAGCGGTGTCGCTCATGCGGTTCGAGAAGCCCCATTCATTGTCGTACCAGGACAGAACGGAAACGAAGTTGCCGTCCATGACCTTGGTCTGGTCGAGCGCCACGATCGAGGAATGCGGATCGTGGTTGAAATCGATCGAGACGTTCGGGTGATGGGTGACCGACAGCACGCCCTTGAGCTTGCCGTTCGAGGCCGCGATGACTGCCTCGTTGATCTCCTGCGCTGTGGTCGAGCGCTTGGCGATGAACTTGAAGTCGACGACCGAGACATTGGGGGTCGGCACGCGGATCGAGATGCCGTCGAGCTTGCCCTTGAGGTCGGGCAGGACGAGGCCGATCGCTTTGGCGGCACCAGTCGAAGTCGGGATCTGCGACAGGGCGGCGGCGCGGGCGCGGTAGAGATCCTTATGCATGGTGTCCAGCGTCGGCTGGTCGCCGGTGTAGGAGTGGATCGTCGTCATCATGCCCTTTTCGATGCCGACCGTCTCGTGCAGCACGGCGGCCAGCGGCGCCAGGCAGTTGGTGGTGCAGGACGCGTTCGAGATGACGATGTGGTCCTTGGTCAGCTTGTCGTGGTTGATGCCGTAGACGACGGTGAGGTCGGCGCCTTCGGCGGGCGCCGAGACGATGACGCGCTTGGCGCCGGCGGTCAGATGCGCGGCGGCCTTGTCGCGGGCGGTGAAGATGCCGGTGCATTCGAGCGCGATGTCGATGCCCAGTTCCTTCCACGGCAGCTGGGACGGATCCTTGATGGCGGTGACCTTGAACTTCTCCTTGCCGACGGAGATCTGGTCGCCATCGACCGAAACCTCATGCGGGAAGCGGCCGTGCACGCTGTCGTAGCGCAGGAGATGCGCATTGGTCTCGACCGGGCCGAGATCGTTGACGGCGACGACCTGGATGTCCTTGCGGCCGGATTCGTGGATGGCGCGCAGGATGTTGCGGCCGATGCGGCCAAATCCATTGATGGCAACTCTGACGGTCATTTTTCTCTCCCTGGGAGCTGGAAGGCAGACGGATGGTCCGCAGCTTCATAGCGGCGGACGGCGCAAGAATCCAGTCGCGAAGGCGTGGATTTAAATCGATTAGGTTGGTCCAGGCCACAGACGCCGCCATCGGCTGCGTCTGTGGCCTGGCCAAGTCTTACTTGGCGTGCAGCCGGGCTTCCGCCGCCTTGGCCGCCGCCTCGGCGGTGATGCCGAAATGCGGGTAGAGCTGTTCGATGGTGCCCGAGGCGCCGAAACCGGTCATGCCGATGAAGATGCCGTCCGAACCGATGAGGTGATCCCAGCCCTGGCGGATGCCGGCCTCGATCGCCATCTTGATCGGCGCGTTGCCGATCGTCTTGGCGCGATAGTCGTCGCTCTGCTTGTCGAACAGTTCGAAGCAGGGCACCGACACGACCCGGGTCGGGTGGCCGTGCTTTTCCAGCAAATCGCGGGCGCCGAGCGCGATCTCGACCTCGGAACCGGTGGCGAAGATGGTGACGGCCGCCTCGCCGCTGGCCGCGGCCAGTTCGTAGGCGCCCTGGCTCGAGAGGTTCTTGGCCGAATGTTCGGTGCGCACCGTCGGCAGGTTCTGGCGGGTGAGAGCCAGCGTCGACGGCGTCTTTTCGGATTCGAGCGCGATCTGCCAGCATTCGGCGGTTTCCACCGCGTCGGCCGGACGGAAGACGTTGTGGTTGGGGATGGCGCGCAGCGCCGCCATGTGCTCGACCGGCTGGTGTGTCGGGCCGTCCTCGCCCAGACCGATGGAATCATGGGTCATGACGAAGATGGAGCGGATGCCCATCAGCGAGGCAAGGCGCATCGAGGGGCGCGCATAGTCGGAGAAGCACAGGAACGTGCCGCCATAGGCGATGAGGCCGCCATGCAGCGTCAAGCCGTTGATGGCGGCCGCCATGCCATGCTCGCGGATGCCGTAATGGACGTAGCGCTGGCCGTAATCGTCCGGCGTGATGTTCTTGGTCTGGCTGGTCTTGGTGTTGTTGGAGCCGGTGAGGTCGGCGGAGCCGCCGATGGTCTCAGGCACCACGCCGTTGATCACTTCCAGCGCCATTTCCGAAGATTTGCGGGTGGCGACCTTCGGCTTGTCGGCCGAGAGCTTCTTCTTGTAGTCGGCGATGACGGCATCGAAATTGGACGGCAGCTTGCCGGCGAGGCGGCGTTCGAATTCACCCTTCAGCTTGGCGTCGGCCTTGGCGAGGCGGCCTTCCCAGTCGGCGCGCGGCTTGGCGCCGGTCTTGCCGGCCGCGCGCCAGGCGTCGAGGATGTCGGCCGGGATTTCGAAGGGCGGCGAGTCCCAGTTGAAGAACTTGCGCGCGCCGGCGATCTCGTCGGCGCCGAGCGGCGAGCCGTGCGCCTTGTTGGTGCCGGCCTTGGTCGGGGCGCCGAAGCCGATGGTCGTCTTGCAGGCGATCATGGTCGGCTTGTCGGAGTGGCGGGCAGCCTCGATGGCATAGGCGATGGCCTCGGGATCGGTGCCGTCGATATGGCTGGCGTTCCAGCCGGATGCCTGGAAGCGGGCGACCTGGTCGGTGTTGTCGGCGAGCGAGACCGGGCCGTCGATCGAAATGTTGTTGTTGTCCCAGAAGACGATCAGCTTGTTGAGCTTGAGGTGCCCGGCCAGCGCGATGGCTTCCTGGGAAACGCCTTCCATAAGGCAGCCGTCACCGGCCAGCACATAGGTGTAGTGGTCGACGAGATCGTTGCCGAAGGCGGCGTTCATGATGCGCTCGCCGAGCGCGAAACCGACCGAGTTGGCGAGACCCTGGCCGAGCGGGCCGGTCGTCGTCTCGATGCCGGTGGCATGGCCGTATTCGGGATGGCCGGCGGTCTTGGAACCCAGCTGGCGGAAATGCTTGATCTGGTCGATCGTCATGTCCTCATAGCCGGTCAGGTAGAGGAGCGAGTAGAGCAGCATCGAGCCGTGACCGGCCGACAGGATGAAACGGTCGCGGTCGGCCCAGTGCGGGGCCTTGGGGTCGAATTTCAGGAAGCGGGTGAACAGCACCGTGGCGATATCGGCGCAGCCCATGGGCAGGCCGGGATGGCCGGAATTCGCCTTCTCGACAGCGTCCATGGAGAGAAAACGGATCGCATTGGCCATCCGGTCATGTTGTTCACGCGACGTCATGGTTCCTCCAGGGTGGGGGTTTGGGGGCTTGGGAGAGCCCTTGAAAAGGGTGCGCGACACATAGCAGGCGCGGGCTTTTAGTCAACAAATCGGGTGCATATTTGCCGGCCTTGTGATGCCGTCGGCCAGCCTACATTAGCGTTAGCGGGGGACAGTCGCGAGAGCTTTGTTGACGCCGCCTTCACCCGGTGCCTAATGTTTCCGGGATAACGCGTTCTGAACGCGAACGATTCGGTGATGGGCAGGGCAGGACGAAAGCCATGACCGGGGAAACCACTCTCAAGGAAGTCATCGCCAGGCTGGGCAAGGCCATCGAGGGGCTGGAAAATGCCGTCGCGGCCAAGCTGGAGCATGAGCGCGACTATTCGGAAGCCGAGGCCGAAGTGCAGCGGATGAACGCCGACCGTTCGCGACTGGCGCAGGAGCTCGACAATTCCGAGGCGCGCGCCGAGCGGCTGGAAGACGCCAACAAGGAAGTATCGCGACGGCTGGTGACCGCGATGGAAACCATCCGCGCCGTGTTGGACAGATAGGAGCTGGCCCATGGCACAGGTCACGGTTTCAATCGACGGCAAGCAGTATCGCATGGCCTGCGACGAAGGCCAGGAAGAGCATCTGATCGACCTTGCCGAACGCTTCGACCGCTATGTCTCGCATCTGAAGGATTCCTTCGGCGAGATCGGCGATCAGCGGCTGACCGTCATGGCCGGCATCATGGTGATGGACGAGCTCTCCGAGCTGCAGAAGCGCGTCAAGGGCATGGAGAGCGAAGTGCTGACGCTGCGCAAGACGCGCGACGAGGCGCTCACCAAAGCCGATAAGAACGACAGCGTGCTGACCAACGCGCTTGGCGCGCTGGCGCAGCGCATGGAAGATCTGACGGCGACGCTAGCGATCAACAAGGCCTGAGCCGGCGCGGATCGCTTTGCGGCATGGAAGGTTCTTGTATGCCGGCGGCAACGGCGGCATGAATATGCTCATTCCGCCGCCGACAAGAGTTTCATATTATCTTGCGGTCGTGATTTTTGCGCTAAGATGCGGCGATGGCGGGGCGTGGGCGCCTTGATGGCGGCATGGTGTGCCGCCTGCCGCGCTGACTGCCGACCAGATTAGCTACAGGGGAAATGTGCCATGAGCCTTCGTATCAACGATATCGCGCCGGACTTCTCCGCCGAGACCACGCAGGGAACGATATCGTTCCATGACTGGATCGGCGACGGCTGGGCGATACTTTTCAGCCATCCGAAGAATTTCACGCCGGTCTGCACGACCGAGCTCGGCACGATGGCGGGGCTGGAAGGCGAGTTCAAGAAGCGCAACGTCAAGATCATCGGCATCTCCGTCGATCCGGTCGCGAGCCACGACAAGTGGCAGGCCGACATCAAGACGGCGACCGGTCATTCGGTGCATTACCCGCTGATCGGCGACAAGGACCTCAAGGTCGCCAAGCTCTATGACATGCTGCCGGCCGGCGCGGGGGAGACCTCGGAGGGCCGCACGCCCGCCGACAACGCCACGGTGCGTTCGGTCTACGTCATCGGGCCGGACAAGAAGATCAAGCTGGTGCTGACCTACCCGATGACCACGGGCCGCAACTTCGACGAGATCCTGCGCGCGGTCGATTCCATGCAGCTTACCGCCAAGCATCAGGTGGCGACGCCGGCGAACTGGAAGCAGGGCGAGGACGTCATCATCACCGCCGCCGTTTCCAACGAAGATGCGATCAAGCGCTTCGGCGCCTATGAGACGATCCTGCCTTATCTCAGGAAGACCAAGCAGCCTTCAGCCTGAGCTTCTCCCTTCTCCCCGTTCCACAGGGAGAAGGTGCCGGCGGGCGGATGAGCTTCGACGCCGGCGGCCGGCGCCTCCGCTTTCCATGACTTTTTCGATCTACGCGCCGTTTCTGCAAAGGCGTGCTTGACGGTTATGTTCTGCTAGATGACCATGCTCTAATTTCGTCCCGATAAGGAAAATCATTCCTGTCGGAGCAAGGGCAAGGACACCGGACATGGACATCGCTTTGGCCAAGCCGCGCGTCACCGGCTTTTACGACAAGCCGACCGGTGCCATCCAGTATGTCGTCGCCGACCCGGCGACGAAGCGATGCGCCATCATCGATCCGACCCTCGACTTCGACGAGAAATCCGGCGCCACGGCAACGAGGAGCGCGGATGCGCTGCTCGATTTCATCCGTGAGAATGGGCTGGTGCTCGAATGGATTCTCGATACCCACCCGCATGCCGACCATTTCTCGGCGGCGCATTACCTCAGGGAGAAGACCGGGGCGCCGACGGCGATCGGCGACAGGGTCATCGAGGTTCAGGCCTTGTGGAAGGTGATCTACAACTGGCCGGATTTTCCGGCGGACGGCTCGCAGTGGGACAGGCTGTTCAGCGAGGGCGAAGTGTTTCGGATCGGCACGCTCCCGGTGAAGGTGCTGTTTTCGCCGGGGCATACGCTGGCCTCCATCACCTATGTGGTTGGAGACGCCGCTTTCGTGCACGACACGCTGTTCATGCCCGACAGCGGCACCGCAAGAGCGGATTTTCCCGGCGGCAGCGCGGCGCGGCTGTGGCGCTCGATCCAGGATATTCTTGCCTTGCCGGACGAGACACGCGTCTTCGTCGGCCATGATTACCAGGCCGGCGGCCGCGAACCCCTGTGGGAAAGCACCGTGGCCGCGCAGAAGGCCGGCAATATTCATCTGGTCGCCGCCCACAGCGAGGCCGAGTTCGTCGCGTTGCGCGAGGCGCGCGACCGGACATTGCCGATGCCGCGGCTGATCCTGCATGCGCTTCAGGTCAACATCAATGGCGGTCGCCTGCCCGAGCCGGAAGCCAATGGGAGACGGTATCTGAAGTTCCCGCTGGATGGGTTGTGAGGTCAGCCCCTTCTCCCCGTCCCTATACGGGGAGAAGGTGGCGGCAGCCGGATGAGGGGCGGCGCCAGCGTTGACGATGGTCGCGCCCGGCTGCGATGCTCTGAAAATCTCCCAACCTCAGTGCCGCCCCTCATTGTCCTGCCGGACATTTCTCCCCGTATAAGGACGGGGAGAAAGAGGCTGTTTCGCCGGTTTCGCCAATAAAAAAGCGGCGCCGGTTTCCCGACGCCGCCTGATATTTCCTGGCTGAACCGGCTTTACGCCGCCGGCTGGGCCTCGATCGTGCGCAGCGCCTGGGTCTGGCGCTTGGCGGCGGCCTTGACCGCGTCCTGCACCTTTTCGAAGGCGCGCACCTCGATCTGGCGCACGCGCTCGCGGCTGATGTCGAACTCGGCCGACAGCTCTTCCAGCGTCAACGGCTCATCGGCGAGGCGACGGGCCTCGAAGATGCGCCGCTCGCGCTCGTTGAGCACGGCAAGAGCGCCCGACAGCATGCTGCGCCGGTTTTCCAGCTCGTCCTGCTCGATGAGCATCTCTTCCTGGCTTTCGTGGTCGTCGACCAGCCAGTCCTGCCATTCGCCGGACTCGCCTTCCGTCGCGCGGATCGGCGCGTTCAGCGAGGCGTCGCCCGACAGGCGGCGGTTCATCGATACCACTTCGGCTTCGGACACGTTGAGACGCGTGGCGATCTCGGCGATCTGGTCGGGCTTGAGGTCGCCGTCGTCCAGAGCCTGGATCTTGCCCTTCACCTTGCGCAGGTTGAAGAACAGCCGCTTCTGGTTGGCGGTCGTGCCCATCTTGACCAGGCTCCACGAGCGCAGGATGTATTCCTGGATCGAGGCCTTGATCCACCACATGGCATAGGTCGCGAGGCGGAAGCCGCGCTCGGGTTCGAATTTCTTGACGGCCTGCATCAGGCCGACATTGCCTTCCGAGATCACCTCGCCGATCGGCAGGCCGTAGCCGCGATAGCCCATGGCGATCTTGGCGACGAGCCGAAGGTGGCTGGTGACGAGTTTGTGCGCGGCGGACGTGTCTTCATGCTCGGCATAACGCTTGGCGAGCATGTACTCTTCCTGCGGCTGAAGCATCGGAAAGCGGCGGATTTCTTCCAGATAGCGGCTGAGGCCGCCTTCACCGGAAACGATACTGGGTAGTGACTGGGCCATGATAGCGCCCCCTCTCTATTGGAGTGATGCCCCCGAAACGCGGCGGGCATGTGACGCGAGCACCAAAAGGCTCGCTCGCGACATCAGATCTTATACAGGAACAAAACCAGAAAAGACAGGCATTTGTTCAACACGAAACAGTGTGTCACGCTGAAGTGAACAATGCCAGTCAGGTTTTTTGATGGCTGGTTTCGAGCTTGTTGATGGCAGGTCAGAGATTGCGGAAGCCGCCGACGAGTTCCTCCATGTCCCCCGGTATCGGCGCCTCGAACCTCAGAGGTAAATGGGTATCGGGGTGACGAAATGCAAGGAGCCAGGCATGCAAGGCCTGGCGGGAAAATGCCTTGACCTGGCTTTTCAGGGGTTCCGGAAGCCGATTGGCCTTGGTGCGGAAGGCCAGGCCGTAGTCAGGGTCGCCAATAACAGGATGGCCGATATGGGCCATGTGGACGCGGATCTGGTGGGTGCGGCCGGTTTCCAGCCGGCATTCGACCAGGCTCGCTGTGGCGAATTCCCGCTGGTGCTCGCCGAACTGCTCCCGCACGGCAAAGTGGGTCACGGCATGGCGGGCGTCGTCGCGCCCTTCCGGGACCACGGCACGACGCACCCGGTCGGCGGCGCGGCCGAGGGGGGCGTCGACCGTACCGGTCGGCCGCTGCGGTATGCCCCATACCAAAGCGAGGTAGGCGCGTTCGAGGTCGCCGGTCCGGCCATGGTCGGCAAAGGCCTCCGACAGCGCCTTGTGGGCGCGGTCGGTCTTGGCCACCACCATGACGCCGCTGGTTTCCTTGTCGAGACGGTGGACGATGCCCGGCCGGCGCACGCCGCCTATGCCCGACAGACTATCCCCGCAGTGATGGATCAGCGCGTTGACCAAGGTGCCGGTCCAGTTGCCGGCGCCGGGATGCACGACAAGCCCGGCCGGCTTGTTGATGACGATCAGCGCGTCATCCTCGTACAGCACATCGAGCGCGATGTTCTCTCCCTGCGGTTCCGCGGGCTCGGGTTCGGGCATGACGACCGACACGCTCTCGCCGGCCGCCATCTTGCGCTTGGTTTCGTCGACAGGCCTGCCGTTGATCGACACCGCTCCTTGCCGGATCAGCATCTGCACGCGGCTGCGCGACATGTCCGGCCCGAGCTTGCCCGCGAGCCATTGGTCGAGGCGCTGGCCGGCCGCATCTGCACCTGTTTCCAGCAGGGTTGGCGTCGCCTCTATGAATTGTCGGGGCTCTTCGCTATGAGCGCTCATCGAAAATCGTTCCGGAACTGTTTCGCATGGCCAGGCCAATCGCCGAGGAAGACGAAGAGAAGCCGCTCGACCCCGCGGTCGAAAAGGTGCGGAAGAAACTCGTCCGCTTCATCGTCATCAATCTCGGCATTCTGTTCCTCGCCCTTATGGTGGTGATTGGCGCCCTTGTCTACAAAGCGCGCAATGCGCCATCGGCCACGCCGCCGGTAGGCGATTTCCAGGCGCCAGCCGGCGAACCGGTCAGTGGCGACATCGTCCTGCCCGTGGGCGCCAAGGTGATCAGCCAGTCGCTTTCAGGCAATCGCCTGTCGATCGATGCCGAACTCGTCGACGGCAGCCGCGCCATCTTCATCTACGACATCGCCGCGCGCCGCCTGATCGGCCAGTTCGCGATCCGCAACAAATAGGTAGAGCTGCAAAAAGGTTCGCCGCTGAGCAGCAAAAGGTTTGCCGCTGATATGACCGGTTTCGCCGAACATCGTCGTGTCGCGACCGTGGCGCTGGTCGTCGCCGACTATGACGAGGCAATCGCCTGGTATGTCGGCCGCTTGGGGTTTCTCCTGCTCGAGGATGTCGATCTCGGCGGCGGCAAGCGCTGGGTGACGGTGGCCCCCGCCAACGGGCAGGGCGTCAGGCTGCTTCTTGCCGAGGCATCCGACGAGGCGCAGCGAAAGAGCATCGGCAACCAGACCGGCGGCCGGGTTTTTCTGTTCCTGGAAACGGACGACTTTGCCCGCGACCACCAGGCGATGCTGGAAATGGGCGTGGAATTCCGTGAGGCGCCTCGCTTCGAAGCCTATGGAACGGTCGCGGTTTTCGCTGATCTGCATGGCAATCTCTGGGACCTGATCGAGCCGAAACGGCAGGGCTGACCAATGCCTTTGGGCAAAGCCCGCAAAGCCGCCGAAGCCCGAGCGGCAAGCCAACAAATGCCCGCTCGGGTCTTTTGTTCCTGTCGCGGATTTCTGTCGGAAAACCGTACGACACTTTTCCGGTGTCTGCTCGGTTGCTTTTTTCCGGCCGCCAGCCTATGTAGCCGGTTCTTGAGCGCGCCCATCGTCTAGCGGTCAGGACACCGCCCTCTCACGGCGGGAACAGGGGTTCGATTCCCCTTGGGCGTACCAGGCTTTCCAATTCTTCATGGCTGATGATTTTCGATGGCGGCCGACGCGCGCCATAATAGCGTGGCCCCATGCGGTCTATTTCACATAGACGGTCATCGTATAGGTGTGGGTGTTAAGCGGATCCGCCTCATCCTCGCTGACGCGCTTGTATGTGAATGTATCGACGCCGGTGTAGCCGGGGTCCGACTTGTAGAACAGATCCTTCACGGCGCTCATGCGCATCACTCCGTCATGGTATGTGATCGGAGCCGTCCCGTCCTGGATGGAGATCGTGCCATGCTTGGGCGGCGAGATGATCGTGATCGAAATCGGCCAGTCCTGTCCCTGGTTGAAGCGGTTATGCCTGTTGATCTTGACCAGCACACCAGGCGAAACCACGATCGTTCCAACAGGCTGGCCGGCCGCGGGCGCTTGTGCCTGCGAACCAGGATCAGCCGCGTTTTGTAGCGGAACACCAAGCCCGGTGTCAGGCCCGGACCGCGCAGGCAGCGAAGCGGCCCGAGATGGTTGGGCCGGCGATGAAAGGTCCGTATCGGCAGGCTGAGGCAGCAGAACCGGTACAGCTACGGCCGCCAAAGTCAGCAACGAGGCGGCTACAGTGAGATTGCGCCATGCCGGAGCGCGGTGCCACAGGCTCTGTCCGGCGCCGTGAGCTTGCGGTTCCGCCTGCACCAGAAGGCCCGGTTCGCTCATGCGTGCGATCCCTCGACAGCGGTCTCGCCGCTCTCGGCAGGCTCGGCGACGATACCCTGATCGCGCTGAATGATCGCTACGGCCTTGGCTCCGTTCTGCTTTGCGGCGATCAGGCTGTCGGCCAGGGATTCTTCAATTGCCCTCGTCAGGTCACGCGACGACGCGCTGTGACCCATCTTCTTCTGCCTGTTCATCAAGTCCAACAGAACTTGCGGATCGATCCCGCCTTGGGCAACTGTCAGGCCATAGCCGGCGATCATCTGTTCGATCTCCAGCGCAGCGACGCGGGCGACATCCAGGCCGGACAGTGGTTCGAAAACAAAAATCCGGTCGATACGATTCAGGACTTCGGGGGCAAAACCGGCATTGCGCAGAGCGCTGACGGCGCCGGAGCGCAGTGCATCGGGGTCGTTGGCGTACTGCTTCGACAGGTCCGCGAGGGCATCCACCGCCGCGTTGGTGGTCAGGACAAATATGTTGCGTATCGTCGGAATGTGTTTGCCGTCGGAATTTTCGGTGACAAAGCCGTCGTTCCAGGCGGTCAGGAACTTCTTGTGAATATCGCCATGCGCTTTTTCGATCTCGTCCAAAAGGACGACCGCATCGGGCGTGTCCTGCAGCGCCGCTGTCAGGCTCCCGTAAGTTCGTGAGCCGATGTAACCCTTGGAACTGCCGAAGAGCGACGACGCACCGAACGTGCCTACCGAATGTTGCGCCATGTCGAGATGGATCAGTTTCCTGCCCAGTGCCTCCGCCAGCACCTTGCCAAGCCAGGTCTTGCCTGTGCCTGGGGGGCCGGCAAAGAGAAAGACGCCTATCGGCTTGCCGCGTTGTGTGAGTGCGAGGCGGCGGCGGATTTGTGCGGCCAGATCGTCACATATCCGGTCTTCGCCCACCACCTTCGCCTTGAGTTGGGTTGCCAGCGCCTCGGCGTCGACGAAGATCGCTTCCACCTCTTGCGCCAGGCGGCGTTCAAGTTCGGCGCGGTTGGTAAGGCGGTCCAGAATGTCCATCAGCCATCTCCACTTGGTCAGGGATTTTGGAAGCTGGTTGTTTCGGCGCGCCTTCCCAAGGAACACGAGAAGCCATGCCAACGCCGCCAGCGCGGCCAGGATGCACGTCAGAAACAGCCGGTTGTGTTCCGCCCAGCCCACGACTCCCGTCAGCCGCAGAAGTCCCAACAGCATCTGGGCCACGCTGACCATGGCCAGTATGCCCATGGCCGGCCAACCCCATGACAAAATACGGTTGAGCGCGAGGGAAAACATGAGAATAACCTACCGAGGCGGCATAAAGCAGCTCAACCAGAGGATATCCACCTGCGGATGTTGCGGATAGCGCGAAGTGTCGCGTATTGCCGGTGATCAAATCACGTCCTGGTGAAGGCTCGACTGCACCGGGAAAGATATTTTGGTGCCTTGGGTCCGGTTCCCCTTCCTGCATCAAGCAATCGCACGGGCGTTGCTATCCAAACATCGAACGACACTGAGATGCGCATCCGTGCGGGGGGAGCGTTTGACCGGGAGCCCTGACACGGTCAGTGAAAATCCGGCGGCGGGAAATGGCAGAATCTACCCAATTTAAGTCAGGCCGCGGCGCTTGAAAGCGTAGCAATCTCTGCTACTTGCGGTGTGGGGGCGGTTTCGCGGCAGCGCGGATTTTGGGTCGGGTAGAGTTCAATGACCACAGTGAAGATATCGTGCCCGCATTGCCATGGCGGCGGCCAGGTTTTCGATTGTTCGAAATGGTGCGACTCGAAGGGGCATTGCTGTCCGCAGGGCACGCATCAAGCCACTTGCCCGGGAAAGACCGTGGCATGCTCCCAATGTGGAGGGGAAGGCATGCTGGCCGTGCCCAGGCTGAGAGCCGTCGCATAGCGGCTGTCGCTCTCGGTCGAGCAGAGGTCTGTCTTGTACCGGTCAAGGGTTTTCGCAGGACGCGATACTTGCATCATTCCGCTTGTTGCAGCAGGCTACCCGGATGAAACGACAATTCCTGATCCTGGCCGTCACCGCTTCGGTGCTTGTCGTGGGACAGTGCGGCCCGTCCTTTGCCAAGGATCGGACGATTACAGGCACCATTCGGAATTTTGAATGCGGTGACAATTGCTACCTGACGATTGTCGATCGCAAGAAGGCCGAGCAAGTCGGCCTGTGTGCCGCGCCCGAATGCAAAGACTGGAACGAGCAGGCCGCGATGCCGCCGCGCTTCAAGGGAAAGCGCGTCACGGTCACCGTCGGAACAGGCCAGCAGGTCGATGGCAGCGACAACGTCATGGGCGAGATGATGGCTTTCAAGAAGATCAGATTTCTTGACTAGCCAGCATGAACTGGTCCGCCCGTTAGGGTTTCGTTTACCAATCGCCTGTCTACTGAGGGCAATTCGCTTTCGGCTCGCGACCACGGATGTACTGGCGCAAACGTCGAGGTGAAAGGAAAGGTCGGCTCAGCGCCGGCCTTTTTGTTTTTGGAAACGTCTTGTTTTTGATGGCACCCTGTTTCCGAGAACGCTGAGGCCGGCATGGCTGCAACCGGCCCGGCGCAGCCAGGCTCGACGAAAAAGTTTTTTACGGTAGCAACTTCCAGCAAGGCATATTGCCATCGCGGATGTCGGCCCTAACATCTACCCAGGCGGTCGGTGCGTATGCAGGCCGGCCGTGAAGATGAGGGTTCGTGATGAAAGGCTTCGCCAAACTGGTGATTGCGGGCTTGATGTCGATAGCCGTCGTCTATCCGTCGATCGCCGCGACACTCAACACAATGGACGATGTCGGGGCTGCGATCCTGGCATGCTGGAAACCACCCGGCGATGCCGGGAACTCGACCGTGACCCTGAGTTTCAGTCTCAAACGCGACGGCACGCTTATCGGCCCGCCACGGCCGACGGCCGCCAAAGTGGCCGGTGACGAAAAGGCACGGAAGTCATTTATCGATGCGGCCATCGCGGCCGTGAAGAGCTGCACACCGCTCAATTTCTCACCGGCGCTGGCACAGGGGATCGGCGGCAACGTCTTCACGTTGAAATTTGTTTCCCCCAAGCAGTAGCTGCCTGCTCGCCGGCCGGCCTTTCGCGATCGCCAAATTCAATGGCTCGAGCGGCGCGCCTCGGCGTGGCGTGCAAGGCTTGGAGTCTCGAAGACGTAATCGTTCCAGGCCGATTCTGGGATTTGCCCGGCGAGGTAACACTCCAGCAACAGCGTCTCTTCGGGATTGAGCGCCCGGGGCGCGCGCCCATGATCAAGCCCGAGGGAATGAAAAAGGTTCCTTGTCAGTTCCGATACCGTGAAATGGATCGACATCTGCGTTCTCCTTCGCTCTTCAACGCCGCAGCTCGCCAAAGGTTTCGGTGTCAGGCAGCGGTAACGCCTGATTGATCGCTCGCCTCCCGGGAGCGCGCCCTGTCGATCCCAGGGTCTCGCGTCGGCAAGCATCGGCCTGGATCGTGTTGCTTTCCGCGTGGTCGGTCCGGCCTTGGAACAGGGACCTGCCCCCGGCGTTGTGGTCGACACCAGCCAGGAGGAACATCATGGCCAGCTTCAGGGAAATGCGGGTTCTGGAGATCGTCGAAGACAACTCGCTGACCCGCGATCAGAAGATCGCCGAGCTGCGCGAGATCGAATCCGAGGCGCGTGGCCTGCAGCGGGCAGCGTCCGAGAGCCCGATGGGCGACGATGATGGATGGCAGGGCGACCTGCGCGAGGTTCGTCTCGCGCTCGACAGGCTGGGCGCAAAGGAACCGAGGAAGGGCGCGGCATCGCTGTAGCCCCCGGTTGGCGCCAAAGTGCGCCACGGCTTCAGGGTCAGTCACAGACCATGCGAACGCGCTCGCCGGGCGCACTGACGTTCTTGCACGCCAGTTGTTTCTCCGGGGCAGCGGCCGGAGGAGAGGGCGGCGAGATTCTCGTCTGGTGGCGCCTGCGCGAGGCGGGCTTGACGGGCCTGTGCTCGGAAAGCTGCGTGGGCGGTTGTGGCGACGCCGGAAAAGCACCGGCGTCGGGTTGTGGCTGATAGTCTACATTGGGCGGTGGCCGCTCCCAGAAGCGTCTGGCGTCGAGCGGCCGCGGGATGATCACTGTGCCGTCATAGCTGCGCGAACAGCCGCTGCCGAAAAGCAACGCCACGCCCACCAGAAAAGGCCCTATCCGTCCAAACATAAAAACACCCCCTGCGGCTTATAACGCGGCCTTGGCCTGTCCGACAACCGGACGGAATAACGCAGGAGAAACCAGCCGGTTGCGCCGTTAAGGTTAGCGGATCGTTAATGCTTCTGCGGCACATTCCGCCGACGGACCGCGGAGGGAGGGTTCGGCCTTGATTTTCGGGGTGGGGACAGCATGGCGGAAGCGGACGAAGCAATCGGCGCGCGCGGCGCGGCAGCGCCTGTGGGCACCGTCGGGGAACCGGCGGTGCGGCAGCGTGGAGAGACATCCGCTGGCAATCTCATCGATGTCGGCACGATGGTCGATTCGATGCCGATCGGCGTCGTCGTGCTTGATACGGATCTGCGCGCCGAAATCATCAACCGGGCGTTCTACGATCTGTGGAAGATCGATCCGCGCCGCGCAAGCGTAGGCTCCACCTTCCGCGACCTGATGGAAGCCAGCCGCTCGATCGATTCCTTCGGCGCCGATGACATCGCCTGGCAGCGTCATATTGCCGTGCGCGAGGCTGAGGTCAGGGCCGGCGTCGCGGGTTCGCGGGAAATGCCGCACAATGACGGGCGCACCCTTGTGGCATCGCTGGCGCCGCTCGCCGGCGGCAAGCGGCTGATTTCCTATGTCGACGTCACCGACATGAAGAACCGCGAGGCCGAAGCACAGAATGCACGCCGGCATCTCGCCAGCGTGCTGGAATCGCTGCCGGCCGGCGTGATCATCTACGACCGCGACGACAATTTCGTCTTCGCCAACCACAAGATGCAGGACGCGGTTCCGGAACTGAAGCCGGTCTGGCAACCGGGCCGCACCTTCCGCGAGGCTTTGGCGTTCGGACATGCGGCGGGATATTTCCGCCAGAGCGGCGATGCGGATCTCGATACGCTTTACGACAGGGATCCGGACCGGTGGGCCGACGGCATCCTGAAGCGATGCCGCCTGCCCAGCGCATCGTTCGAGCGTGCCAATCCCGACGGTAGCTGGCATCAGGTCTATGACATGCGCACCGATGACGGCACGTTCATCGGCGTGCGCGTCGACATCACCGACATCAAGAGCCGCGAGGCGGCGCTGCGCGATTCCATGCGCCAGATCGACCTCTTCCGGCATGTCATGGACGAATTGCCGGTGGCAGCCTTCATCAAGGCGCAGGACCTGAGCATCGAATTCGTCAACAAGGCGTGGTGCGCGATAACCGGCCTTGCCAAGGAAGACGTCATCGGCCGCACCGATCGCCAGCTGTTCGGCGCGGGGGAGGCGGAAGGCTTCAGCCGCGACGACGCCAATGTCGTGGCGACCGGCACCGTGCGCGAGGTCGAGGAGCCCGTCACGCACCGCGACGGCACGGTGCGGCAACTGATGACCCGCAAGAGCCGCCTCGTGGCGACGGACGGATCGGTGCATCTGGTCGGCTCCAGCACCGACATCACCGATGTCAAGGCGCGCGAGCGGGCGCTGGAAGAGAGTATGCGCGAGAACGAGGTGTTCCGCAGCCTGATCGACAACGTGCCGGTGTCGATCTACGCCAAACGCTCCGACCTCAGGCAGTTCTATGTCAACAAGGGCTGGTGCGACCTGACCGGCTTCAGCCAGAAGGACGCGATAGGCAAGACCGACGTCGAGATTTTCGGGCCGGATGGCGAGGCCTTCGTGGCCGGCGATCTCGCGGTGCTGCGCACCGGCGAGACACAGGAAATCGAGGAGACCGTGCGGCTCGCCGACGGCAGCGTCAGGCACCAGTTCGCGCGCAAGGGCGCGATGATCGCTTCCGACGGCTCGCTCTATCTCATCGGTTCAACCACCGACATCACCGAATTGAAGATGCGCGAGGCCGAACTCAGCGAGGCGCGCCAGCGCGCCGTGCTTGCCGACCGCGCCAAGTCGGAATTCCTCGCCAATATGAGCCACGAGATCCGCACGCCGATGAACGGCGTGCTCGGCATGGCCGAACTGCTGGCCAAATCCAATCTCGATCCGAAGCAGAAGACGTTCACCGACATCATCGTCAAATCGGGAAACGCGCTGCTTACCATCATCAACGACATCCTGGATTTCTCCAAGATCGACGCCGGCCAGCTGGTGCTCGATCCGGCGCCCTTCAATCTCGCCGAGGCGATCGAGGACGTCGCGACGCTGGTGTCGACGCGCGCCAAGGAAAAGGACCTCGAGCTCATCGTGCGCATCGAGCCGAGGCTCGAAAGCCTGTTCATCGGCGACGTCGGCCGCATCAGGCAGATCGTCACCAACCTGCTCGGCAACGCGGTCAAGTTCACCGATGAGGGTCATGTGCTGGTCGACGTGACCGGCGAGCGGGTGCCGAACGGCACCACCCTGACGATCTCGGTTACCGACACCGGGATCGGCATTCCCGAGGAAAAACTGAAACTGGTGTTCGAGAAATTCAGCCAGGTCGACACCTCCTCGACAAGGCGGCACGAGGGCACCGGGCTTGGTCTTGCCATCACGTCGAGGCTGGTCGAGCTGATGGGCGGCAGCATCGGCGTGGAAAGCGCCGAGGGCAAGGGTTCGACCTTCTGGTTCACCGTGACGTTGCCCAGCGCCGTTCAGCAGAACGGTCAGCGCATCATGCCGATAGACGTGACCGGCGCGCGCGTGCTGATCGTCGACGACAACGCCGTCAATCGCGCCATCCTGACCGAGCAGATGACGTCATGGACATTCGATTCCTGCGCGGCCGAGAGCGGCGCCGAGGGCCTCAAGGTGCTGATCGCCGCCGCCGCCTATGGCGTGCCGGTCGACTGCGTCGTGCTCGACTATCAGATGCCCGGGATGACGGGTGCCGAAATGGCGCGCGTCGTGCGCAGCACAGCCGGGCTTGCCGACACGCCGATCATCATGTTGACCTCGGTCGACCAGTCGCTCGCCAACACCAGCTACCGCGATCTCGGCATCGATGCGCAGCTGATCAAGCCGGCGCGTTCTTCCATCCTGCTGGAGACGCTGGTGGCAACCATCCAGCGTCATCGCCATGCCAGCTTGAGCAATGTCCAACCGGCCGCGGGCCAGGCGCCTGACGTTCCCCAGCCGCTGCCATTGGCATCGTCCGAACAGCGCGCGCAACTGCAGCCGCCGCCGGTTCGTCCGAGGCTGCCAGCCACCTCCGGCAATCCGCAGAGGCTGGATATCCTCGTGGCCGAGGACAATGAGGTGAACCAGATGGTCTTCACCCAGATCCTTGGTGAAACCGGCTTCGGGTTCGAGATCGTCAGCAATGGCCGAAAGGCGCTCGACGCTTTCGGCCGGCTCAATCCTTGCATGATCCTGATGGACGTCTCGATGCCGGAGATGAGCGGGCTGGAGGCGACGGCCGCGATCCGACGGCTGGAGCAGGGGACCGGCACCCGTGTGCCGATCGTCGGCGTCACGGCGCATGCGCTCAAGGGCGATCGCGAACGGTGTCTTGAGGCGGGCATGGACGACTATCTGCCCAAGCCCATCAGCCCAAGGGCTCTCCTTGAAAAGGTCGAGCGCTGGGTCGGGGCCAGCCGCCAGATCCAGCGCAACGCGGGATAGCGTGCCGCCGGGCTCGCAGGACTGAAGCGGCAAAGCTGGAGGAATCAGTCGGGGTCGGCTGCTACCTCCGCGTGCAAAGACTATGGCGCGATCGCACCATATCAATGGCTGTGCCTACCCCGGACAATGGCACCATCGAATTTCGCCCTTCCCAGTTACGGGCGGGAGCAGCGACCGCCAGTATGGAACAGCGTCAATCTACCCCAACGGACCTGTTTTCGGCGATGGCCCGGCCACGATCCGCTCTGGCCTTGAGCAACGCGCTCCCGTCCGGATTTTCTTCATCGAAGGCATGCTCTCGAATTGGGGCCCGGTTGGGAGCCCCAACCCGCCCAACTCACTGATTCAGAGGCTAAACCCGGACCATGCCGGGGGCGCCGGTAGCGGCCGTCTTTTCGGGCTCCGGCAACGCGTTACCGGGCTGACATGAAACTGTCATGCGACTGTAATAGTCGAAGGCTATTGGCCTCAGCGGGCGCTGGTAAGGAATGGCGCCGAGAGACCATCTTCCGAACAGGAGCAGGCCACATGAGACATTTCATCCGCTCGGCGGCCGTTGCGATTGCAATGGCTGCAGCGTCTACCGTCACCCTTTCCGCGGCAATGGCAGCTGACCTTTCCGGCGCCGGCTCGACCTTCATCTACCCGGTGTTCGCCAAGTGGGCCGACACCTACAAGAAGGATACCGGCATCGGCCTCAACTACCAGTCGATCGGTTCTGGCGGCGGCATCAAGCAGGTCATCGCCAAGACCGTGACCTTCGGCGCCACCGACAAGCCGATGTCCGATGCCGACCTCGAAAAGAACGGCCTCGTGCAGTTCCCGATGGTGATGGGCGGCATCGTGCCGATCGTCAACCTCCAGGGCGTCAAGCCGGGCGAGCTCGTCCTTGACGGCAAGACGATTGCCCAGATCTACCTCGGCGCCATCACCACCTGGGACGACGCCGCCATCAAGGCGTTGAACCCCGACCTCAAGCTGCCGTCGACCGCCATCGCCGTCGTTCATCGTTCGGACGGCTCGGGCACGACCTTCAACTTCACCGACTACCTCGTGAAGCTCTCGCCCGACTGGAAGGAAAAGGTCGGCTCGGACACGGCCGTCGAATGGCCGACCGGCGTTGGCGCCAAGGGTTCGGAAGGTGTTGCCAACACCGTCAAGCAGACGGACGGCGGCATCGGCTACGTCGAATACGCCTATGCCAAGCAGAACAGCCTCTCCTATTCCAAGATGCTGAATGCGGCTGGCAAGGTTGTCGAGCCGTCGCTCGAATCGTTCGGCGCGGCTGCTTCGAACGCCGACTTCAAGGGCTCGAAGAACTTCAACGTCATCATCACCAACGAGCCCGGCGACACCACCTGGCCGATCGCGGCTTCCACCTGGGTTCTGATCCACAAGGCTCCGGACGATGCCGCCGCCACCGGCGAAGCGCTGAAGTTCTTCGCCTGGGCCTACAAGGACGGCAAGGAAACCGCCAAGGCGCTCGACTACGTGTCGATCCCCGACAGCGTTGTCGACCTGATCAAGGCTTCCTGGAAGGCCGACATCAAGGCCGACGGCAAGCCCGTCTACGCTGGCGAGTAACATCTTGCGAAGGAGCGTCGCGTCAGCGGCGCTCCTTTTTCCCCAACACAAGAAGCCGAGCTTGAGATGAGTGCTGTCCAGGAAGCCATGCCAGCCATACGTGGTTCACGTGACGCGACGGTCCGACGGTTCGCGCTTACGGATTCGATCTTCCACGGGCTGACCCGCGCCGCCGCCGTTCTGGTGCTGGTGCTGCTTGGCGGTGTCGCCATCTCGCTCATTGTCGGCGCCTGGCCGGCATTGTCGACCTTCGGTGTGTCCTTCGTCACCACCGAAAGCTGGAACCCGGTTACGGAGAAATTCGGCGCGCTGGCGCCGATCTACGGCACCATCATCACTTCCGCGATCGCCATCATAATCGCCGTGCCGCTCGGCATCGGCATCGCCATCTTCCTCACCGAGCTCTGCCCGCGCCCGCTGCGGCGCCCGATCGGCATGGCCGTCGAACTCCTCGCCGGTATCCCCTCCATCATCTACGGTATCTGGGGCCTGTTCGTGCTGGCTCCGTTCCTGCAGACGACCATCCAGCCGGTCATCATCAGCATTTTCCATGGCGTGCCTGGCCTGAACAGCCTGTTTGCCGGCCCTCCCTACGGTATCGGTCTGCTGACCTCGGCGATGATCCTGGCCATCATGATCCTGCCGTTCATCACCTCAATCACCAAGGACGTCTTCGACACGGTGCCGTCGGTGCTGAAGGAATCGGCTTATGGTATCGGCTGCACGACCTGGGAAGTCACGCGCCGGGTCGTCATCCCCTACACCCGCATCGGCATCATGGGCGGTGTCATGCTGGCTCTCGGCCGCGCGCTCGGCGAGACGATGGCGGTGACTTTCGTCATCGGCAATGCGCACCGCATTTCGACGTCGCTGTTTGCTCCCGCCACGACGATCTCGGCGACCATCGCCAACGAATTCACCGAGGCCGTCGGCGATCTCTACACCTCCTCGCTGGTGGCGCTCGGCCTGATCCTGTTCATCATCACCTTCCTGATCCTTGCCATCGCCCGCTACATGCTGATGCGCATCGACGCCCGCACCGGAGCCTGACCGATGTCGACAGCCGCATCGCTTCACCAGAGCCGCAAGAGGAAGAATGCCGTGATGATGACGCTGTGCGTCATCGCGGCGGGCATCGGACTTGCCTGGCTGGCGCTCATTCTCGGCGCCCTGATCTACAAGGGCCTGTCGGGCGTGAACCTGGCGGTCTTCACGGAAATGACGCCGCCGCCCGGCGACGCCGGCGGCCTGCTCAACGCGATCTATGGCAGCATCATGATGACCATCATTGGCATCATCGTCGGTACGCCGATCGGTGTGCTGGCCGGAACCTACATGGCCGAGTACGGTCGTTTCTCGAAGCTCACCACGGTGGTGCGTTTCATCAACGACATCCTTCTGTCGGCGCCGTCGATCATCATCGGCCTGTTCGTCTACGAGCTGATGGTGCGGCCGATGGGGCACTTCTCGGCGATCGCCGGCGCCGTCGCTCTGGCCATCCTGGTCATCCCGGTCGTCGTGCGCACCACCGAGGACATGCTCAACCTGGTGCCGAACGCCCTGCGCGAGGCCGGCACCGCGATCGGCGCGCCGCGCTGGGTGGTGATCCGCTCGGTCGCCTACCGCGCCGCCCTTTCCGGCATCGTCACCGGCATATTGCTGGCCATCGCCCGTATTTCGGGCGAGACGGCGCCGCTGCTTTTCACCGCGCTCAACAATCAGTTCTGGTCCAGCAATCTCAACGCACCGATGGCCAGCCTGCCTGTCACCATCTTCCAGTTCGCTCTCAGCCCCTATGAGGAATGGCAGCAACTGGCATGGACCGGCGCACTCATAATCACCCTTACGGTTCTCGGGCTGAGCATTTTCGCCCGCAGCCTTACCGGACGCAGAGAGGACAGATGAAACCGATGTTGTCCACCGAATTGAACACGCCCGAAGTGGCTGTCGAGAAAGCCAAGATCGAGGTCAAGAACCTCAACTTCTACTACGGCCAGTCGAAGGCCCTGAAGGACATCAACCTGTCCCTGCCTGAACGCAGCGTGACCGCCTTCATCGGGCCGTCCGGCTGCGGGAAGTCGACGCTGCTGCGCGTCCTGAACCGCATCTACGAGCTCTACCCGAAGCAGAGCGCCGAGGGCCAGGTTCTGCTCGACGGCAAGAACATTCTTGACCGCTCGCAGGATCTCAACCTGCTGCGTACCAAGATCGGCATGGTGTTCCAGAAGCCGACGCCGTTCCCGATGTCGATCTATGAAAACATCGCTTTCGGTGTCCGGCTCTATGAAAAGATCAGCAAGTCCGAAATGGACGGCCGCGTCGAGCAGGCGCTGAAGCGCGCCGCGCTGTGGACCGAGGTCAAGGACAAGCTGAACGCCAGCGGCCTCAGCCTGTCGGGCGGCCAGCAGCAGCGCCTCTGCATCGCCCGCACAGTAGCGGTCAAGCCGGAGGTCATCCTGCTCGACGAACCGGCCTCGGCGCTCGATCCGCTGTCGACCGCCAAGATCGAGGAACTGATCGACGAACTGCAGGCCGACTACACGATCGTCATCGTCACCCACAACATGCAGCAGGCAGCGCGCGTGTCGAAGCAGACGGCCTTCATGTATCTGGGCGAACTGGTCGAGTTCGACCGCACCGAGAAGATCTTCACGTCGCCTCGCGAGAAGCGCACGCAGGACTACATCACCGGCCGCTTCGGCTGATCGCACGCATACGAGGACCAGGATCATGGCCGAACACACAGTCGCAGCCTTCGACGAGGATCTCGGGCAGATCAGCCGGCTGATCAGCGACATGGGCGACCTCGCCGGTTCGATGGTCGGCGGCGCCACCAAGGCGCTGCTGAACTCCGACAACGCACTCGCCCAGCGCGTCGTCTCCGACGACGCCATCATGGACGCACGCCAGCGCGAACTCGACGACCGCGCCATCACGCTTATCGCCAAGCGCCAGCCGATGGCCGACGACCTGCGTCATGTCGTCGGCTCGATCCGCATGGCCGGCGATCTCGAACGCATCGGCGATCTCGCCAAGAACATCGCCAAGCGCGTCGGCACGGTCGGCCTCTCGGCCACGCCGCGCGACCTCTCGCACTCCATCGACGCCATGGCGCAGCTGGTGCTGATCCAGGTGCAGGGCGTTGTCGAGGAATATGCGGCGGGCGACGCCGCGGCGCTGGCCAAGCTGCGCAATGACGACGAGCGCATCGACGTCAAATACACCTCGGTGTTCCGCGAGCTCCTGACCTACATGATGGAAGACCCACGCAACATCACGGCTTGCACGCACCTGTTGTTCTGCGCCAAGAATCTCGAGCGGATCGGCGACCATGTGACCAACATCGCCGAGAACGCCTACTATGTGCTGACCGGCACGCAACTGCCCGCCAACCGTCCCAAGCAGGACGAAACGGCGATGTCGGCGCCGGCGGCCTGAGCATAAGGTGACCTGCCGATGATCGCGCCACGCATCATGGTGGTGGAGGACGAGGAGCCGCTTGGCGTGCTCCTCCGCTACAATCTTGAGTCCGAGGGCTACCAGGTCGAGGTGGTGACGCGCGGCGACGAGGCCGAGATCCGCCTGCAGGAGAACGTGCCTGATCTCCTGGTGCTCGACTGGATGGTGCCGGCGGTGTCGGGCATCGGGCTTTGCCGGCGCCTGCGGATGCGGCCCGAGACCGAGCGGCTGCCGATCATCATGCTGACCGCGCGCGGCGAGGAGAGCGACCGCGTGCGCGGCCTTTCCACCGGCGCCGACGATTATCTGGTCAAGCCGTTCTCAACGCCGGAGTTCATGGCCCGCGTCAAGGCGCTGCTGCGCCGCGCCAAGCCGGAAGTGCTGTCCAGCGTGCTCAAGGTCGGCGACATCGTGCTCGACCGGGAATCGCACCGGGTCTATCGCAAGAAGAGCGAGATCCGCCTCGGGCCGACCGAATTCCGCCTGCTCGAATTCATGATGCGCCATCCTGGCCGCGTCTTCTCGCGCAGCCAGTTGCTCGACAATGTCTGGGGCGAGACGATCTATATCGACGAACGCACGGTGGACGTGCATGTCGGCCGGCTGCGCAAGGCGGTCAACAATGGCCGCATGCCCGACGTTATCCGCACCATCCGCGGCGCGGGATATGCGATCCGGGAGGATTAGGTCTGCTTTGCTCTTCCAGGGAGCAGGCCATTCAACTCTCAGGACGAAGCGGCAGTGACCTCCGGTCGGGCCTGGCGATAGCCCAGAAGGTGGCACCTACCAAGGCCCACAGGATGCCAAAGGAAATTGGGACCCAAGTGCGATGAATGATGGTTTCGGCAAGGTACGAGACTGAAAAGGTCAGTCCTTGCCGGGCAAAGCTGACGACAAAGATGATCAGCCAGGCAACAATGCCGGTCGCAAACCACAAGACGAGGTATGCTGCGGCCGACCGGAGATTTAATCTCTGAAGCGCTTTATGCGCAGGCAATCCTATCGCCACGATCGCGCCATATCCGAACAGAGCTCCGGCGCAAGCGGCCAGTCCAATCCACGAGGTCCGGTCGACAGTTCCCATGAAACTGGGCGGTGCCCAGAAAAATGCAGCATAAATTGCAGCGAAGACCGGAGCCCAGAGCGGGGCTATAAGCAACGCAGCTGCGGTATGCCTCACTCCAGTCACCTTGCCCGTCATCAAGCCACGTTCTTTCCGGAGCCCGCCCGCGCCGGCACACCCGGCGCGAAAATCTCCTGGTCGACGAAAGTCAGCGCGCGCATGGCGCAGCCTTCGCGGATCAGCGGCAATTCGTTCGGCTCGGTGTCGAAGGAAATCGATTTGGAGTGCTGGCCGCCGGCGGTCTGGGCGATCGCCTCCCTCAGCGCCGGTTCGATCAGGTCGAAGGCGGCGGCGCTGACGCCGACCATGGCGACGGGTGCCGGGTCGATCAGGGCGAACAGGCTGCCGAGGCCGTAACCCAATGCCTCGCCGGCCTTGCGATAGGCCTCGCGTTCCGGCCCGTCCCGTTCCCGCGCCGTGGCGGCGAGCGCCCGCATCTGCGCGTCGCTGACATCGGCGACCGGCTCGGTGTCCTCGCCAAGCTGTTTGGCGTTGCGCCAGATGGCATAGTTGCCGGCATAGGCCTCGACGCAGCCGCGCCGTCCGCAACGGCAGAGCGCGCCGCCCGGCCTGTGGATCATGTGGCCGAACTCGCCGCCCGAGGAGTGCGTGCCGGTGAACAGTTCGCCCTTCAGCACCAAGCCCATGCCGATGCCGTGAGAGAGCAGAATGGCGATGAAGTCGTCGCGGTAGCGCTCGGGATCGCGCCAGCGCAGCGCCACCGCCATCATGTTGCAGTCGTTTTCCATCGTGGCGGGAATGCCGAACTCGGCCTCGAGTATGTCGGCGAAGGCGATGTCGGTCTGCGGCGTGATCGGCGACCATAGCATGGCGCGCGCATCGGTGTCGGTGATGCCCTGGATCGCCAGCGCGATGCGGGCGACGCTGCGCACGTCGATGTCAGGGTCATCGAGACGCCGCCGCACGATGGCCACGCATTCGCCGATCAGCGCCTCGCGCGACATGGTCAGCGTATCCAGCCGGCGCTGTTCCTCCGATATCACTTGTCCCGCATAGTCGATGACGGTGACGGACAGGAAGTTCAGCGACAGCACCACGGTCATCACAGCCGCGGCCTCGGGGTTGAGGCCAAGGCCGACCTGCGGCCTGCCGCGTTTCAGCGACCCGGTGTCGCTCGGCTTGCCCTCGGCCAGGATGCCTTCGCCGATCAGATCGGCCGATATCGCCGATATGGTCGAATGACTGAGCCCGGTGGTGGCGGCGATCTCGGTGCGCGAAGGCTGGCCGGCCCGGCGCACGGCCGCGATCACCATGGCGCGGTTGCGCCGGCGCAAATCGTCGTGGCGGATTCCGACCGACATGCTTCCCACATCCTCCCGGTCGCCGTGGTCTTACAGCCCCTCGAACACCGCCGGCAACAGCTGCAAATACTGGCAGAAGCGGCCAGTGCTGTCATTTATTTATTGCGGGACTCGAAAAAAAGTTCCCGGCACCTCAAAATCCATCAGAATCGCGGTTGACAGGGCTCCAGCGATGGATCAGAATTTTTTTGAGGCTCGAAAAAATGGAGCCTTTGTGCCGGCCTTCGGGCCAGTTTGGTCGCGCCATACGCGGCGCAGGGAGGATATCATGAAGAGATTTACAGCCGCCATCCTGGCGGGTGTCGCCATGTCGCTGACGCTTGCGTCGGTCGCGCAGGCGAAGGACAAGGTCATTGGCGTTTCGTGGTCCAACTTCCAGGAAGAGCGCTGGAAGACCGACGAAGCCGCCATGAAGAAGGCGATCGAGGCCGCCGGCGACAAGTACATCTCCGCCGATGCGCAGTCCAATCCCGGCAAGCAGCTCACCGATGTCGAGAGCCTGATTTCGCAGGGCGCCAACTCCCTGATCATCCTGGCGCAGGATGCCTCGGCCATCGGCCCGGCGGTGCAGAAGGCACTCGACGAAGGCATTCCTGTCGTCGGCTATGACCGTCTGATCGAAAACAAGGACGTCTTCTACCTGACCTTCGACAACAAGGAAGTCGGCCGCATGCAGGCCAGCGCGGTGTTCAAGGTCAAGCCGGAAGGCAACTATGTCTTCATCAAGGGCTCGGGTGCCGATCCGAATGCCGATTTCCTGTTCTCGGGCTCGATGGAAGTGCTGAAGGCGGCCATCGACTCGGGCAAGATCAAGAATGTCGGCGAGGCCTACACGGACGGCTGGCTGCCTGCCAACGCCCAGAAGAACATGGAACAGTTCCTGACCGCCAATGACAACAAGGTCGACGCGGTTGTCGCGGCCAATGACGGCACCGCCGGCGGCGTCGTCGCGGCGCTGACGGCTCAGGGCCTCGCGGGCACCGTGCCGGTGTCGGGCCAGGACGGCGACCACGCCGCGCTGAACCGCATCGCGCTCGGCACCCAGACCGTGTCGGTATGGAAGGACGCGCGCGAACTCGGCAAGAACGCCGCCGAGATCGCCTCGCAGCTGGCAGACGGCAAGAAGATGACCGACATTGCTGGCGTGAAGGATTTCACGACGCCCGGCGGCAACACCGTCAAGTCGCTGTTCCTGACCCCGGTTGCGATCACCAAGGACAATCTCAACGTCGTCATCGACGCGGGCTGGATCAAGAAGGACGAAGTCTGCGCGGGCGTCGCCGCCGGCACCGTCGCGGCCTGCAACTGAGGCAACAGCCTCGCTCTACCCCAGCGCCGCGGCCCACAAAGCCGCGGCGTTTTCTCAAAAAGATTGTGTTCCCGCCTCAGAGGGATAGCTTCTAGGCTGGGTCCGGCATCCGCGGCAGACGGGCAGGCCGGTGGGAGGAAATCATGACCGACACGACGTCCAACCCGCAGGCCGATACCGCGCGCGCATCGGAGCTCGGCGCGGTCGCCCGGTTCCTCAAGGCAACCGAGATCGATACAAGAATGCTCGGCATGATCGGCGCCCTGCTGCTGATCTGGGTCGGACTGCATGTCATTTCCAGCCTGCGCCTGGGCGTCAACCCGCTCGATTTCGACAGCCGCACCTTTCTCACGCCGCGCAATCTGTGGAACCTGTCGGTGCAGACCTCGGCGGTCGCCATCATGGCCTGCGGCATGGTGCTGGTCATCGTCATGCGCAACATCGACCTGTCGGTCGGCTCCGCCGAGGGTGTTATCGGCATGGTCATGGGCTTTGCCCAGGTGCATTTCCTGGTGCGCTTTGTCGGGCTTGAGCTCGGCAATCCGTGGATCTGGGTGCTGGCGCTGGTGATCGGGCTGGCGCTCGGCCTTCTGATCGGCGCCTTCCAGGGGTTCATCATCGCCTATCTCGAAGTGCCGGCCTTCATCGTGACGCTGGGCGGGCTGCTGGTCTGGCGCGGTGCCGCCTGGTGGGTCACGTCAGGCCAGACTGTGGCGCCGATGGACGCTACCTTCCAGCTCATGGGCGGCGGGCCGGCGGGGTCGATCGGCGCGACATGGAGCTGGATCGTCGGCATCGTCGCCTGTCTGGCCGTCGTCTTTGCCCTGTTCAACGGGCGAGTGCAGCGCAAGCGCTTCCGCTTCCCGCTGCGGCCGATCTGGGCCGAGACGCTGATGGGCGCCGTCACCTGCGCCGTCATCATGGGCGCGGTGTGGCTGGCCAATTCCTATCCCTGGCCGGTCGGCATCGTGAACAGATACGCCGCCGCCAACAACATCACCGTGCCGGAGGGTGGCCTGTTCATCGCCCACGGCATCGCCATACCCGTGCTGATGGCGATCGCCGTCGGCCTGATCATGACCTTCATCACCAACCGCACGCGCTTCGGCCGCTATGTCTTCGCCATCGGCGGCAATCCGGAAGCCGCCAACCTCGCCGGCATCAACACGCGCTGGATCACCATGAAGGTGTTCATGATCATGGGCGTGCTGGCCACGATCGCGGCCGCGATCTCGTCGGCGCGGCAGAATTCCTCGACAAACGTGCTTGGAACACTGGACGAACTGCTGGTCATCGCCGCGGCCGTCATCGGCGGCACGTCGCTTGCCGGCGGCTCGGGAACGATCATCGGGGCGATGCTGGGCGCGCTGCTGATGCAGTCGCTGCAGTCGGGCATGGTGCTGCTCGGCGTCGACTCGCCGCTGCAGAGCATCGTCGTCGGCGCGGTGCTGGTCATCGCCGTGTGGCTCGACACCGTCTATCGCAAGCGCGTTTAGGGGAGAACGATCATGGCAGACAAAATTGCTCCCGCGACCGCCCCCACGGGCACGCCGCTAGTCGACATGCGCAACATCTCGATCGCCTTCGGCGGCATCCGGGCCGTCGACGATGCCTCGATCGATCTTTTCCCCGGCGAGGTCGTGGCGTTGCTCGGCCACAACGGCGCCGGCAAGTCGACCCTGATCAAGATCCTGTCGGGCGCCTACAAGCGCGACGCCGGGCAAATCTTCGTCAACGGCCAGGAGGCCTCGATCTCGAACCCGCGCGACGCCAAGAAATACGGCATCGAGACGATCTACCAGACGCTTGCGCTCGCCGATAATGTCGATGCCGCCGCCAATCTGTTCCTCGGCCGTGAATTGATGACGGCCTATGGCACGCTCGACGATGTCGCCATGGAGGCCGAGGCGCGCAAGGTGATGGGGCGGCTCAATCCGCGCTTCCAGCGCTTCAAGGAGCCGGTCATCAAGCTGTCGGGCGGACAACGCCAGTCGGTGGCGATCGCCCGCGCCATCCTGTTCAACGCCCGCATCCTGATCATGGACGAGCCGACCGCGGCACTCGGACCCCAGGAAACGGCGCAGGTCGGAGAACTGGTCAGACAGCTCAAGGCCGACGGCATCGGTATCTTCCTGATCAGCCACGACATCCATGACGTATTCGAACTGGCCGACCGGGTCTGTGTGATGAAGAACGGCCAGGTCGTCGGCACCGCGCGCACCACGGACGTCACCCAGGATGAGGTGCTCGGCATGATCATCCTGGGCAAGTGTCCTCCAGGCGCCATCCCCGGGCCGGGTGCGTTGAAGATCGCCGCCTGAATCCGGTACGGCAGGCCCGCATGCGGCTGACCGGGCACGCTGCATTGCCGCTCACGTGATATGCCAGTGATCACGATGGCTTGGCATGGCCATTGTGTTGGCCTGACGACTTGCCCATAAAGGTCCGATATTGCTCATGGACCGCAGCATCCGTTGAAGAAGCTTTTTCCAATTGTCGCATTCATCGCCGTTGCGCTGATCAGCATGATGATGGCGGGCTTTGCCTACTTCGCGACACAGGAAGCCGCCCGCATCAAGTTCGAAGCGGCGGCCGACGACGCGCTCAACCGGATCGAGAGCCGCATCGACCTGCATCTGTCGCTGCTGCGCTCGACGCAGGCCCTGTTCGACGCCCGCAACGGCGACATCTCCCAGAACGAGTTCAAGGCGTTTTTCAACGCGCTGGATGTCGACAAGAACTTCGCCGGCCTACGCGGTATCGGCTTCCTGCAACTGGTCAAGACCGGCGACGAAGCCGCGGTCGAGCGCGACATACTGCATGATTTCGGCGCTCCCCATCCGGTCTATCCGGAAACCACGCAGCCCTGGCGCACGCCGATCTCGCTGTTCGAGCCGCTCGATCCGTCCAACCAGGCCAGCATCGGCTACGACATGTTCAGCGAGCCTGTGCGGCGTGCGGCGATCGAGAAGGCGATGGACGACGACCAGCAGCATGCGAGCGGGCTGGTGCAACTGGGCCAGGGCACGGGCGCCGCGCAGACGTTCACCGGTTTCCTGGTCTTCGTGCGGCTCAATATCGAAACCGCACCCGAAGTCATCAACGCGTCGCGATCCTCGACGGCCGGGTTCCTCTACGCGGCCTTCCGGGCCGGGGACCTGTTCCAGATTGCGCTCAGCCGCGCGCCGCTGCTGCCGGTCAACACCGAGATCTATGATGGTGATGTAAAGAGCGACAATCTGTTGTTCCGTTCGGAAGCGCCGCCGGCTTCTTCCTTTGGCGAGCGACTGCTGGTCACCCGCAAGATCACCGTGGCCGGCCGCCCGTGGACGGTCCAGTTCAGGCCGACCAGCGCCTTTTCGCAACCCTCGTCGCGCGCCATCCCGGTGATGCTGGGGTTGTTCGGCCTGCTTTTGGCGGGGGCAATCGCGCTGGTGGCGCGCTATCAGGAGCGTGCCTATGACGCGGTGTCGGCCATGCACGAGACGACGGAGAAGAGCCTGCTCGAAAAGGACCTGATGCTTCAGGAGATGAAGCACCGCATCAAGAACTCCATCACGCGCGTGCTGGCGATCGCGCGGCAGACCGCTTCGCGCGCGACCGATGTCAACGAGTTCTCCGCGTCGTTCTCGGCCAGGCTGCAGGCGATGGCGGCCTCCCAGGACATGCTTACGCGTTCGCGCTGGCAGAAGGCCGATCTCGCCGATCTGCTGCGCATCGAGCTTGGCCAGGTGTTCGGCAAGGACCTGCCGGAGGAATTGCTGTCAGGACCGGAGGTATTGCTCGACGAGACCACGACGCAGGCGCTCGGGCTGACTTTCCATGAGCTGGCGACCAACGCGCTGAAATATGGCGAGGCCGGCAATTTCGTCGGCGCTCTCAAGGTCGACTGGTCCCTGGAAGAGCGTGGGCGTGAACGGACCTTGACGCTGAACTGGCGGGAGGCGGGAAAAAAGAAGGTGGAAGCGCCGGCGCAGACCGGGTTCGGCACCAAACTGATCGATCTCAACGTCACGCGCGAATTGCGCGGCACGATCAGGCGCGATTTTCAGGCGGACGGCTTGAAGGTGGAAATACGCATTCCGCTCACAAGCTGACGGCGTACCGTCAAACGGAACGAGTGGAGCATTTGGACTCGAAAATCCGGAGACCAGCGGACCGGTCCCCGGATCGACTGATATCGCCGAATTAGTTGCAGCGGGCCGTGTAGATACGGCCGCGATGGTCGCGATACTGGCAATAGCCATTGCGCAGGTTGCGCACCAGCAGGCCGGAACCAGCGCCGACAGCCGCGCCGATCAGCGCGCCCTTGCCGCCGCCGATCAGGCCGCCGGCCAGAGCGCCGACACCGGCACCGACGCCGACATCCTGCTCGGTCGTGGTACAGCCGCTGACGGCAACCACCGCAACCATGGCAATAATGATTTTCCGCATAGAGTCACTCCTCACTTTGTGTCCACACTTATAAGCTCCAGCCGCCATTTAGCATGAAAAAACGGCCTTTGCTGCTCCAATTTATTGTTGGCTAAGGTAGTCTTTTTCTGGGCGCACCGCGTTGGATGCCACAACAAGGCTGGAAATTGCCAGAGAAGCGTCGAGGCTACCATCGGGACGGACTTTCCAGACGATCTGGTCATAGTCGTCCTCGAGCGCGGGGTCGACCGCAAGGCATTTGGCAACGATATGCTGCGCCTGTCCCTGGACATCACCCATGGCGAAAGGACGTTCGGCGGTGCATTCGTCGGCGGTTGCAAAAACGCTGACCGGTACCTGCAATTCACGACATTCGGCCATCGTGTTGGTGCAACCGATGACCAGCAGCAATGCAACGATATGTTCCATGGCGATTGCCCTCTCGCCATAACAACGGCCGAGGCCGGCTAAAAGTTCCTGGGCGGGCGGGACGGGCGGCGAATAATCCAGGCACTGTGCCGGGCTTATCTGCAGTCCTCGATGGAATGGGTCACGTCAGTTGGGCCAGAACGACCAGCAGGATGGTCGCGGACGCCGCCAGGGCGATAGCCCACAGCAAGTGATGATGTGGCAGCGGCAGCGGTTCCGGGGATGTCTCGGGATCCTGGAATTCGCCCATGGAAACACGGGCGGCCTGTTCCAGTCTGTTCATGTCGGCGACCGTCAAGCATTCCTCCCAAACCGTGCCGCGAAACCCGGCGGATTCCGGCGGTATCTGGGTAAGACAGCATCCGCTCTTATGGTGAACAGCCGGTTAAGGATCTTTGCCGGCCAAAGGTTTCACTGCGTCTCGAAATTGCTGTGCGGAACGATGAGACGGTATTCGAGATGGTTATCGGCGATATCCAGATTGGCGGTTCCATTCAGGGATGCCGGCACCACCCGTTCGAGCGCGACACTGCCGAAGCGCTTTCGATTGCCTCGGCTGCCGCCGGGCTCAATAGCCTCAGCCCATGTCAGGGAAAGCGCTACCTCGCCAGTGGCGGCGGTGTCGAGATCGGCGCTCACCTCCACGAAACCATCCGGGCGCGACAGGGCGCCATAGCTCACCGAATTGACGGCGAGTTCATGCATCGCCAGGCCGATATGCAGGGCGGCATTGGGATTGAGATAGGGGTTGGCGCCACGCAGGCGAAGGCTGTGCGGCGTGTTCGTCCCGTAGCGGCCGACCTGGCTCGCCACCAGTTCGTGAAGGGCCGCGCCGCGCCAGTTGGACGATGTCACCAGATCCTGGGAGGAGGCGAGCGACTGCAGCCGGCCGCGAAAGCGGGTCAGGAAATCGTCGATGCCGTCGGAATGGCGACCGGTCTGCGTCGCGATGCTCTGGATGATCGCCAGCAGGTTCTTGGAGCGGTGGCTGACCTCGCGAAGCAAGGTGGTCAGCGTCTGTTCGCGCCGTTTCTGCTCTGTCGTCTCGACCATGGTGGTGACGACGCCTTGCACGTCGCCGCCGTCACCCCGGTCGGCATCGACCCAGATCTGAAACCAGCGCACGCCATTCTCTGCCGGAACGCTGATCTCAAGGCGCTCCGGATTGCCGCTGGCGATCACATCGCGCTTGGCGGCGCTGATGCGATCGGCCTGAGCGGCAGGCAGGACGCCATTGCCGTCGGCGTTATCCGAAGCCCAGGGCGCGCGCATGTTGCGGGCCCATACGGTCTTCATCTCACGATCCTGGTAGAGGACGGAAATCCCCGCATTATGCAATGCGTGAAGAAGAGCCCGGCCAAGCTGCATGCCGTTTTCCGCGGGATGCAGAGCGATGACCTCGTCGCCTGGTGCGCTTTCCGTCGTATCTGCAGTCCTGGAGCGCATCGGTCACTCTGTCCACCCAACTCAGGCTGAACGGCTCACTGCCAAATGGGTTCCGCAAATTCCCTCAAGTCCCATCTCCCAAAGCGGTCCGCCGGACGGTGTCCCTTTCAGGATACCGCCCGGCGGTGGCTGGAAACCGTTTGAGGGGTGCGGCTTCCAGTGTTCGCCTGGATTAAACGCCCGCCTCAAGCCCGCTTGAACAGCCCGGCCAGAAGCGAGATGACCAGAAAGGCGAGAAAGATGAAGAACAAAATCTGCGCTATGCCGGCCGATGTGCCGGCGATGCCGCCGAAACCAAGCGCGCCGGCGATGATCGCCACGACGAGAAATACGAGCGCCCAGTAAAGCATGGTTCATCTCCTTGCGAATGCTGCTGACAAAACGTGAGTGGGTGCGGTTTGTTCCACCCTTTGCCGAAAAAGACGATGCTTGCAATGGTCCCGTGCCCTCGCGCACCAAGGACAGCAAAGGGCCGCCGGATGCATCGCATCCGGCGGCCCTTGTCATGCACCCCGTCAGTGCCGAAGGCGCGAGCCTATGCGGCGGCCTTCGCCTGACGGTCGAAGAACAATGCCTGGCTGATCAGCGCCTTGACCATGTCGGGGTTGAAAGGCTTGGTCACCAGGAATGCCGGCTCGGGGCGTTCACCGGTCAGCAGGCGCTCGGGAAAGGCGGTGATGAAGATGACCGGCACGGAGGTCGACGACAGGATCTCGTTGACCGCCTCGATGCCTGAACTGCCATCGGCGAGCTGGATGTCGGCCAACACCATCTTGGGCCGCGTCTTGCCGAACATCGTCACGGCTTCGGCATGGGTGCGTGCGGTGCCGACAACGCGATGGCCAAGGCTCTCGACCATTTCTTCTATGTCCATGGCGATCAGCGGCTCGTCTTCGATGATCAGCACATCGGTCGCCACCTGGCGGGAAATCTCATTGCTTGCCTGGGCAAGCAGTTCGGAGAACTCCTGTTCGCCGACATCGAGGATCTCGGCCGCTTCGTCCTCGCTGAAACCTTCGACCGCAACCAGCAGGAAGGCCTGCCGGGGCAGGGGTGCGATCGCGTTGAGGTTGGCGGCAGCGCGCTGCTCCCACGCCGATTGCGCCTGCTCCTGCGGGACGCGGATAGCGACGGAGGTGAAGAGCCTGGCGAACACCTTGTAGAGGGCGATACGGTCACTCGATGCTTCGGGGAAGATGTCGACATCGGCGATGATGGCCTCGAGCATCGCGGCGACCAGCGCGTCGCCACTCTCCTGCGATCCCGATACGGCGCGCGAGAAGCGGCGCAGGAACGGCAGATGCGGAGCGATGGTGGCGGATAAACTCATATGGACGTCTCCCTCAGATGACGTGATTGCATGGATTGCAGGTCAAGCTGATTGCAAGCCCCGGAGGATAGAACGCCGGTTTTCCGAAAAAGTTCCGACGCAAATGGAACGAATAAGCGGCAACGGCGTTTGAGGTCGGGATGGGCAACCAGACGAGGGCGCCGCTTGCCTTGTGTTGAGTTGGATAATAGCGGCTTGGGTGCTGGGAATATAAGGGCGAAATGAAAGACATGACGAAAGATGTTCTGGCTGGCGCCGCGGGCAGGCGCCGGAACGGTGTCGGCGACCCGCTTGGGCCGAATTCCGAGATCGGGCGCAAACTCAAACAATATTACGACGACCTTGTCTCCGACGATGTGCCGGATCGCTTCGCCCAGTTGCTCAGCCAGCTGGAGCAGGCCGAACCCGCGCAGAAGAAGGACTGAGGCATGGCAGCGGTCTCCCAAGGCTTCAAGACCGATCTGCTTGGGGCAATCCCGAGCTTGCGGGCCTTTGCCGTGTCGCTGACGCAGAATGCCGACAAGGCCGACGACCTCGTTCAGGAAACGCTGGTCAAGGCCTGGGACAAGCATGAAAGCTTCCAGCCCGGCACCAATCTCAAGGCGTGGCTTTTCACGATCCTTCGCAATGAATTCTATTCGCAGATGCGCAAGCGCGGTCGCGAGGTGCAGGACAGCGACGGCATCATGACGGCCAGGCTCGCCGTGCATCCGGCCCAGCACGGCCAGCTCGACCTCAAGGACTTTCGCGGCGCGCTCGAGCAATTGCCCGAGGACCAGCGCGAAGCCATCATCCTTATCGGAGCATCCGGCTTCTCCTATGAGGAGGCCGCCGAAATCTGCGGTTGCGCGGTGGGAACGATCAAGAGCCGGGTCAGCAGGGCTCGCACGCGCCTGCAGGAAATCCTGAAAATCTCGGGCGAGGACGAATATGGTCCCGATGCAATCTCGGCCCAGGTGACGGGGACGGCGGCCCACTGAAATGCCGGCTGGGCGACGGCATCGCCGCCTGACCGCATCAGGAGGAGGACGCGCGCCCATGAGCCTGCGCCAGCGCTTCGATGAGGTCCTCGCCTGAATAGGGTTTGGTGACGAGCCTCACTCCCGGAAAGGACGTTCTGATCTCTTCCGCATCCGAATAGCCGGAGGCAAAGACAAAGGGGACGCCTGTTTCACGCAAACCCGCGGCGAAGTCGAGCGTCGAGGTGCCGCTCAGCATCAGATCGACAATGGCCGCGTCGAATTGCGCGGCAACCTGCGGCGCATCGATCTCGACCAGGTCGCGCGCTATCACCACTTCCTGTGCGCCGTGGTCGCGGCACAGTTGCTCGACGTCCATGGCGATGAGAAATTCATCCTCGAGGACAAGGATTCGCAATCCGTCAAGCAATGGGGGCACAGGCAAACGCTCCTTGAACGCCCGGAGTCATGATCGCTATTGGGCGCGTTGTCATTTAAAAAAGACATGCCATCACCGGGAACTCCGATCCCCGCAGAACGTTTAAGGCTGCCTGCCGGACGGCAGGATTTCGAGAGGGGTCGAAATGTCAGGCCAGACAGGGCACGCTGCGAGCCGCCAGTATCCGTGCGAAAAATGTCCACTGAGGCCATTGCCGGTTTTTCGCGATTTCGAAAAGCAGGAACTGGCCTTCATCAGCAAATTCAAGAAGGGCGAGCTTGCCGTCGACAAGGGAGCCACGGTGCTGGTCGAGGGAAGCCACAGCGCCCATCTCTATACGGTGCTGTCGGGCTGGGCGTTCCGCTACAAACTGCTGACGGACGGGCGGCGCCAGATCCTCAATTATCTCATGCCCGGCGACCTCATCGGCCTGCAGGGCAGCGTCATGGGGGAAATGCAGCATTCCGTCGAGGCCTTGTCGCCGATGCTGCTCTGCGTGTTCGAGCGCGACAATCTGCACGAACTCTACCGCAACCATCCCGGCCTTGCCTACGATATCACCTGGATAGCGTCGCGCGAGGAGCGCATGCTGGACGAGAACCTGCTCAGCGTCGGCCGCCGTAGCGCGATCGAGCGGGCCGCCTATCTGATCGCCTTCATAGCCAGTCGCGCCAAGGTCGTCGGGCTGAACGGCAAGCAGTCCATCCGCATGCCGATCACGCAACAGCACATCGCCGACACGCTTGGCCTGTCGCTCGTTCATACCAACAAGACGATCCGCAAGCTGATGGACCGCAAGCTGATCGTCTGGCGCGACGGCGGCTGCGAAGTCGTGGACATCGAAGGGCTGAAGCAGCTTGCGGGCTGGGAAGGGCTTGGCGAGGGCCGGCGGCCGCTGATCTGAGCGTCTTTTCAGACAGGCGGTCAGGGGTGCGCAATTCCCGAGGGGAAAACCACTTCACACTTTTCCCGAAATTGCTCTAGTTTGACCCGAAGCCGGAACCTTGAGACGCACGGCGCGTTTGAAATCGAGCAATCACAAGGAGTTAAGCCATGGCAACCGCCGCAGGGAAAGCCGCCAACGAAGCGCGCGCGAATTCCGATCTCGAAGCCGACATCAGGCAATTGAAGGCCGATATCGACAAGCTGACCAAGCAGTTGGCCAAGACCGGCGAACATGGCTACGGCACAGCGCGCCGCGCGGCGGCTGAAGGTGTCGAGCATCTGCGTGCGCAAGGTGAGGCGGCCTTCGACAGCCT
>NZ_JAFKIC010000360.1 GCF_017306585.1 Mesorhizobium sp.
AAGGAAGGCCTGCTGCAGCCGATCGACACCAAGCGCATCAAGAACTGGGATTCGATCTTCCCGGTGTTCAAGAACCTGCCCGACCTGCAGGCCGGCGACGGCAAGGTCTGGATGGTGCCGTGGGACTGGGGCAACACCTCGATCCTCTACCGCACCGACCTGGTGAAGAACCCCGAGGCGAGCTGGAACCTGCTGTGGGACAAGCAATATGCCGGCCGCATGGCGACCATCGATGCCGTGCACGACACGCCGATCGTTGCCGCCCTGCTGGCGGGCGTGAATCCCTTCGACATGACGCCGGAGCAGATGGACAAGGTGGCTGAGAAACTGCGCGAACAGCGGCCGTTGCTGTCGAGCTACACCACCGACATGACCTCGGTCGAGCAGGCGCTGGCGAGCGGCCAGCTCGTCGCCGCCATGACCTGGAACGCGTCGGCCACCTCGCTCAAGAAGCAGGGTGTTCCGGTCGAGTTCATGAAGCCGAAGGAGGGCATGCTGACCTGGGCCTGCGGCTTCGTCATGCTGAAGGACGCCAAGAACGTCGACCTCGCCTATGACTTCATCAACAGCCGGCTCGACGCGGACTCCGGCAAGTATCTGATCCAGTCCTATGGCTATGGCAGCTCGCTGAGCACCGCTTTCGCCGGCGTGGGGAAGGACGAGCTTGAGAAGCTGCAACTGCCGGCCGATCCGGACGTGATGCTGAAAAGCACGATCTTCACGGGGCCGATGAAGCAGAATGACGAAATGGCGAAAATGTTCGAGAAGGTGAAGGCTGGCGGGTGATGCTGGTTCTTCCTTCTCCCCTTGTGGGAGAAGGTGGATCGGCGCGCAGCGTCGAGACGGATGAGGGGTGTTGGACGGATCGCCGTCCTTGCCAAGCTGGAACACCCCTCATCCGTCGCCTTCGGCGACACCTTCTCCCCCAGGGGGAGAAGGGGGAGCTTTTCGACGCTGCGACGCGCCAGTGAAGAGACTAGACGAGGACCGATATATGGATGTTCTTGACGAAGCGAAGCCGAGGGACGATGCCGATGTCCGCGTTGGCCGGCGGGTGCGGGCATTGCGCCTTGAGCGCAACCTGTCGCTGGCCGACCTCGCCGCCAGGGCCGGCATCTCAATTGGCGCGCTCAGCCAGATCGAACGCGGCATGTCCTCGCTGCGCGTCAAGGTGATCTGGCCACTGGCCGCCGCGCTCGATATCGAACCTTCGGCGCTGATCACCGACGGCAATGAAGCGGTCAACGACCTCTATTGCGTGCGCGCCGACAAGCGGCGTGCGCTTCCCGTGAAATCGGAAGGCATCGCCAAGGCGCTGCTGTCGCCTCCGGGCGCGACGCTGACCGGCATGCTGGTCACGGTCGAGGCCGGCGGCGGCACGGCGGAAGCCTATGCGCATGCGGGCCACGAATTCGGCTGTGTCCTGTCGGGCGAGGTCGAGCTGGTGGTCGATTCGACAAAGTATGTGCTGAAGACCGGCGACAGTTTTGCCTTCAAGAGCACGCTCCTGCACGCCTTCCACAATCGCGGCGTCGAGCGCTGCCAGATCCTTTGGGTCAACACCACCAAACCCTCCGAGGTTCGCGATGGCGCCTGATCCGCTGGTTCGCCTGCAGGCTGTCTCGAAAATTTTTCCGGGCGGCATCGTCGGGCTCGACGCTGTCGATCTCGATATTGCCAGCGGTGAGTTCCTGACCCTTCTTGGGCCATCCGGCTGCGGCAAGACCACCAGCCTTCGCGTCATCGCAGGCTTCGAAGGCCCGTCGAGCGGCAATGTGCTGCTCGACGGTCGCGACATCACAGCGCTCCGGCCCTTTGACCGGCCGGTCAACACCGTCTTCCAGGATTATGCGCTGTTCCCGCACATGAACGTCGCCGAGAATGTCGGTTTCGGCCTGTCGCTGCGCAAACTTTCCGGGGCTGAGCAGGCAAGGCGCGTCGGCGACGCCCTCGACATGGTCGGACTTGCCGACAAGCTTCGCGCGCGGGTCTCTGAACTCTCCGGCGGCCAGCGCCAGCGCGTCGCGCTGGCCCGTGCCATTGTCTGCGAGCCGCGCGTGCTCCTGCTCGACGAGCCGCTATCGGCGCTCGACGCGCATCTGCGCGAACAGATGCAGGTCGAACTGAAGCGGCTGCAGGCGCGGCTTGGCACCACCTTCGTCATGGTCACGCACGACCAGACCGAGGCATTGTCGATCTCCGACCGCATCGTCGTGATGAACAAGGGCCGCATCGAACAGATCGCGCCGCCGGCGACGCTCTACGACAGGCCGGCGACGCGTTTTGTCGCCTCCTTCATCGGCACGATGAACCTTTTGCAGTCGCGCTTTGTCGGCCGCGACGGCGAGCGCCTGCGCTTTGCCGCCGGCGACCTGCCGCTGGATGCCTCCTCCGAGAGCGGCGAGACGCCTGCCGCGGGCGACACGCGCACCATCGGCGTACGGCCGGAAGATTTTCTTGCCGCCGGCGAGGCCGTCGAAGGAAGTGCGCCGGCGCGGGTGAGCGGCGTCGTCTTTCACGGCCGCACGCTGCGGCTCCATGCTGAACTCGGGCAGGGCACGTCGGTCGTTGTCGACGCGCCGCGCCGCGCCGACGGTTTTCAATTCAGCGTCGGCGACGTGGCGCATATCAGCCTGCGCCGTGGCGCTAACTGCCCTATTCTCTCAAGCTAATCTGACCTTGATCTCTTCCCAACAATCGGAGCACGGCCCTGTGAGCAACCATCTCAATTTCTTCATCGACGGCAAATGGGTGGCGCCCGTGGTGCCGGCGACGCTTGACGTCATCGACCCATCCACGGAAGAGGCC
>NZ_JAFKIC010000361.1 GCF_017306585.1 Mesorhizobium sp.
CAGCTTGGGCGTCTTGGGGTCGTCCTCCATCTTGCGCCGCAGCCGGCTGACCAGGATGTCGATGCTGCGGTCGAAGGAGTAGTCGCTGTCGCCGCCGGAAAGCTCGATGAGCTGGTCACGGGTCAGGACGCGCTGGGCGCTCTTGACGAAGGTCTGCAGGAGGTTGAACTCGGCCATGGTCAGTTCGACCCTGACGTCGTCGGGCGCGGTCAGCCGGCGCCGCGCGCAGTCCATGGTCCAGCCGGCGAAGCGGTAGATCTGCTTGGATGTGGCGCGCTTGGGCTCGGAGGCGCCGTTGCGCCGCAGCACGGCGCGGATGCGCGCCAGCAACTCGCGCGGATCGAAAGGTTTCGGGACATAGTCGTCGGCGCCCATTTCCAGGCCGACCACGCGGTCCGTCGTCTCGGTGACGGCGGTCAGCATGATGATCGGGGTCGAATACTGGGCGCGCAGGTCGCGGCACAGTTCCAGCCCGCTTTTGCCCGGCAACATCACGTCGAGGACGATCAGGTCCACCTGCGCGCGGCGCAGGATGGTTTCCATCTCGGTGCCGTCGGCGGCGACCGAGGTGTGCAGGCCCCGCTTCTGGAAGAATTCCTGCAGCAGGTCGCGAATGCCCTTGTCGTCGTCGACGATCAGTATGTGTGCGTCGGATTTCACGGAAGTCCTGTCTCGTTTGCCGGCCAAGTCATCCCTGGCCATGGAGCCACACGATAGAATTCGGGCCATATGTTGGCCAGTGCCTTGTATTTCAAGGGAGAAGCAATTGCGCATTCTTCCCGTCGAAAGCAATGGCGGCTTTGATGCCGTCTGGCCAGACACAATCCAGAAACAAAATTCTACAATCGGGAAAAACTCCTGAAAAGGTCGGGCGGCATAAACGGTGCCGTGGCGGTCAGGTTATCGGCTGCGACGCTAGTCTCCGGGTTCACGGATAAGCCAATGCCAAGATTGTCTATCAGCTTGTTGGGAGCGTTGCTGGGCCTCGGCCTGGTCACTGCCGCTGCCGGGCAATCGGACGCAAAGGCGCCGCTCACCAGGAGCGAACGGTGCGCCAATCTCAGCCACCAATTTGATGAAGCCCTCGAAACCCACGCCACGGCAACGCAGGTCACCGCGGCGAAGGCTCTTCAGAGAAAGGGCAACCGGTACTGCGCCGCCAAGAAACAGGCGCAGGGCATCCGGATGCTCGCCAACGCTCTGAAGCTGCTTGGAGTGACACCGAACGACCCGGTCCAGTGATGCTCGAAACGACCCGCACAAAAAGGAAATGAAGCCATGAAAAAGTCCCTCCTGTCCGCCCTCGGCCTCACCGTTGCTCTCGCCTTCGCGATGCCGGCTCTCGGCAACGCCGCCACCACCACGACCACTGCTCCGGCCGCCACCACCACCGCTCCGGCCGCCACGGCTCCGGCGACCGCTGCTCCGGCCAAGGCCGCTCCGAAGAAGGTAGCCAAGAAGACCGTCTGCAAGGAGACCAAGAAGCACAAGTGCCCGGTCAAGAAGGCCCCCAAGAAGGCGGCTGCTGCTGCGACGGCCCCGGCGACCACTGCTCCGGCCACCACTGCTCCGAAGAAGAAGCCCTGATCGGCTCTGAAGTCAGTTTCCATCAAGGGCCGCTCCAGCCGCAAACTGGCTGGGGCGGCCTTCTGCCAGGCGCGGGACCGAAGGGTTTTGCGCCGCGATGAGAATGGGCCGGGGAATCGGCCCCATGCCGGCCAAGCCTGAACACCGGCGGCTTCCAGCAGGCATCTCGATCGCACTTAACCCGTTCGCAACGCCGGTTTGGTAGGACAATCCGCATGAAGAAGCGGCGTTCGTCCATTTTCCGTTCGGTAGCGCTCGGCGGCCTGGTCGCCACCGGCATTGCCAGGGCATTGGTCCTGCTCACCGCCAGCCCCGTGCCGGATCCGGCGAGCGGACGCACCGAACCTTCGGTGTTCGCACCGGTTATTTCCAGCAATTGGGACTACATAACGCCGGCCCAGAACTGGCTGTTGATCCTGCTCACCAGCGTGACGGTGATCTGCATGGTCGCCTGGCCGATCGCCGCCTGGATGGAGCGCCGCACGGATGCCGGCTCCAATCGCCGCGTGCTGGGCCGCCAGGGCCGTTGAACGGCAGCCGGCACGACCCCACATGAGTTGAATGGCCGGGGCCTGTTGGCCGCGTCCTTCCGCCAATGAAATGGACGACCGCCGCCGCCCGTGGCAAGATGCGGGGAGCGCGGCCCGGTCGCGAAACCGTCGTTCCAAAAGCCGGCTCCCATGCCTGAAATCACCACGAAACCGCGTACCAAGGTCAAGCCGCAGACCGAGCGGCCCAAGCTCTACAAGGTCATCCTCATCAATGATGATTTCACCCCGCGCGAATTCGTGGTGACGGTGCTGAAGGGCGAGTTCAAGCTCAGCGAGGACCAGGCACACCGGATCATGATCACAGCCCACCGGCGCGGCGTCTGCGTGGTCGCCGTCTTCACCAAGGACGTCGCCGAGACCAAGGCGACGCGCGCCACGGATGCCGGCAAGGCCAAGGGCTATCCGCTGCTGTTCACGGTGGAGCCGGAGGAGTAGGGGAGGGTGGGGCCCCTTCTTTAGCACTGACGATTAGCGAAACCATACGCTACAGCGTCTTTCTCCCCGTCACTATACGGGGAGAAATGTCCGGCAGGACAATGAGGGGCGGCGCCGGAGGGGGATGATAGTTCGCTTGGTTGAGCCGTGCATATCGCCAATCGCAAAGGGCTGGCGCTGCCCCTCATCCGCCCTTC
>NZ_JAFKIC010000362.1 GCF_017306585.1 Mesorhizobium sp.
CCATCAGCGCCTCATCGCCAATGGCAAGGCGCCCAAGGTCGCCCTCGTGGCCGTCGCACGAAAGATCCTGACCATCCTCAGCGCAATGATCCGAAACGACAAACCTTGGAATCCAAAACCATCCTGACAAACACAGTTGCTCATCCGTCGCCTTCGGCGACACCTTCTCCCACAAGGGGAGAAGGGGGAGCGTATGCCACCTCGGCCTTGCCAAACGCGATCCCACTGCTATTCTCACCGCTAAAATAATTTTACACACAGGCAAACCTGTTTCTCGCTCGGAGGAGGGTTGAGATGAGCCAGTCGCCCTACCCTGCCGTGACAGCCGGACCGCCCCGGCCGAGCCTGATCCTTCGGCCCGGGCAGATCGCGCTGCCGCCGGGCCTGGAGCGCTACACCGTACAAGGCAATGGCGCGGCGCTGATCGACCTCGAGGCAGGCGACAGTGTCAGCGTCAGCAATGTCGAGGGCGGCCAGCCCTGCGAATTGCTGGCCTGGGACAAATCCGGCGCCACGGATCCCGGCATTTTCGGCGAACGGACGAACAGCAACGCCGCCGGCATCAAGGCGCTGCTTGCCGAAGGCGACGACAGCCTCGCGGCGCTGCGCCTCAGCCTCGAGCGCCGACGGGTGCAACTCGACCAGCCGAAAGCTGTTCGCATGTTCGGCGGCGCCACGCCGGCCGGTACCGAGCAGAGTTTTTCGGTGCAGCGCGACGGCGCGCTGCTGATCGCGGCACCCGGCGGACCCATGCTGGTCGACGGCCACAACACCGCGACGCCGTTGACCGTGATGGTACGCCGCGCCACGATCCGGCTGAAGACACGAGGGCAGCTTGCCGATCCGCTCGCCGATCCGGTGCTCGACCTGCGCGTCCATTCCGCAACGGCGGAGTCCTATTTCGTCAAGGCTGGCGACTACCTTCAGATCATCGATGTCGACGGCCGGCAGTGCACCGACTTCCAGTGCTTCTCGGCACGCAAGCTCGACAAGGGCCTCGACCATCCGCTCGACGTGACGACGACGCGCACGCTGATGGGTGCCAGCTATCCGATGCCCGGCCTGCATTCGAAATACTACGACCAGGACATGGAGCCGCTGGTCGAGGTGGTGCAGGACACATGCGGCCGGCACGACGCCTTCGCACTCGCCTGCGCCGCGAAATACTACGACGACATCGGCTATCCCGGTCACACCAACTGCTCGGAGAACTTCAACCGCGCGCTTTCAGGCAAAGGCGTCAATCCCCGCGCCGGCTGGATGGCGATCAACTTCTTCTTCAACACCGCGATCGACGCGCATGGTGTCATGGTCTCGGACGAGCCCTGGTCGCGCGCCGGCGACTATGTGCTGCTGAGAGCGCTGACCGACATCGTCTGCGTCTCCTCCGCCTGCCCCGACGACACGACGCCGGCAAATGGCTGGGACCTCACTGACATCCATGTGCGGACCTATTCCGGCCAGCACAAATTCTCGCGAGCGATCGCCAGACGCATGACGCCCGATTCGGAACCGAAAATGACCCGCGAGACCGCCTTCCATCAGAGCTTTGCCAAGCACACACGCAACTTCGTCGAATACAGGGGCTATTGGCTCGCCAATTCCTTCGCCAAGGAAGGCGCCATCGCCGAGTACTGGGCCTGCCGGCAGGACGCGGTGATCATGGACCTGTCACCGCTGCGCAAGTTCGAGGTCACCGGCCCGGATTCGGAAGCGCTGCTGCAATACACGCTGACGCGCGACGTCAAGAAGCTCGGCATCGGCCAGGTCGTCTATTCCGCCATGTGCTACGAGCATGGCGGCATGATCGACGACGGCACGCTGCTGCGGCTCGGCAAGGACAATTTCCGGTGGGTCGGCGGCGACGATCTTTCCGGCGAATGGCTGCGCGAGACAGCGAAGAAACTCGGCCTCAACGTGCTCGTGCGCTCCTCGACCGACCAGATGCACAATGTCGCCGTGCAGGGGCCGAAGAGCCGGGACATCCTGAAGGACGTCATCTGGACCTCGCCGCTGCAGCCCTCCATCGAAGAACTGGAATGGTTCCGCTTCGCGGTCGCGCGCATCGGCGGCGGCAACGGCATTCCCGTGGTCGTCTCGCGCACCGGCTATACCGGCGAACTCGGCTACGAAATCTGGTGTCACCCGCGCGACGCCGAAAAGGTCTTCGACGCAATCTGGGAGGCCGGCCAGCCGCACGGGCTGAAACCGATGGGGCTGCAGGCGCTCGACATGGTGCGCATCGAGGCGGGGCTGATCTTCGCCGGATATGAGTTTTCCGACCAGACCGACCCGTTCGAGGCCGGCATCGGCTTCACCGTCCCGCTGAAGACCAAGACCGACGATTTTATCGGCCGCGAGGCGCTGATCCGGCGCAAGGACCATCCGCAGACCAAGCTGGTCGGCCTCGACATCGACAGTAATGTCGCCGTCGGCCATGGCGATTGCGTCCATGTCGGGCGCGCCCAGATCGGCGTCGTCACCTCGGGCATGCGTTCGCCCGTGCTGAACAAGAACATCGCGCTGGCCAGGCTCGACGTCACCCACGCCGCCATCGGCACGGAAGTCGAAATCGGCAAGCTGGATGGCCATGCCAAGCGGCTGCCGGCGCGGGTCGTCGCCTTCGCCCATTACGACCCGCAGAAGACCCGGCCGCGTTCCTGAAAACGGCAATTCTTGCCTTCTCCCCTTGTGGGAGAAGGTGGATCGGCGCGTAGCGCCGAGACGGATGAGGGGTATTCCAGGGAGCGCCACTGCCTCACTCCGCT
>NZ_JAFKIC010000134.1 GCF_017306585.1 Mesorhizobium sp.
GTCTGACGAGGTCGGCCGTCAGCAAGGCCGTCATGGAGTTGGAGCAGAGCCTCGGCGCACGCCTCCTGGATCGCACGACGCGGCGCGTCACGCCGACGGAAGCGGGCCTCGCCTATTATGAGCGGTGCCTCGCAATTCTGGCCCAGGTCGAGGAAACGGAAGCTCAGGTCTCAAGGCTACACGACGAACCCAAAGGCACGCTGAGGGTCAACGCGCCGATGTCGTTCGCGCCGGAGTTCTCGCCGGATGGCGGGACGGTTGCGTTCTCGGTGAGCAACGGCGGCGTCACCAACATCTATGCTGCCGGCGTCAACGGCAGCAAGCCGGTGCAGCTCACCTCGGGGGCGGAGATCGACACGGCTCCGTCGTATTCGCCCGACGGGTCCAGAATCGTGTTCGAATCCGACCGGGGCGGACAGCCGCAGCTCTACGTGATGAGCGCCAGCGGCGGCGGTGCGCAGCGCATCTCGTACGGGCAGGGCATCTACTCGACGCCGGTGTGGTCGCCGCGCGGCGACCTCATCGCCTTCACCAAGCAGACCGGCGGCGAGTTCCAGATCGGCGTCATGAAGACGGACGGCTCCGGCGAACGCATCCTCTCCTCCGGCTTCCAGCAGGAAGGCCCGACCTGGGCGCCCAACGGCCGCGTGCTGATGTTCTTCCGCGACTCCAATGGCGGTCCGAAGCTGGTTTCGGTCGATCTCACCGGCCGCAACGAACAGCCGATCCCGACCGCGAACTTCGCCTCGGATCCGGCCTGGTCGCCGTTGCTGGAGTAAGGGTTGTTCTCCTTACAACAAATACTGAAAAGAGGCCCTTTCGGGCCTCTTTTCACGCCTTCGTCGCGTTTTGGCCGCATTTCCGCCTAGGGTCCGCGCGCAATGTCGCCTCTGTTCAGCGTTGGGCGTAAAGGGTCGCGGACGGCGATCTAAACCGAATTTTAACCGTGTTTCTTGAATGCCGGTTAACCCAAACGTGGTTACTGGGTGATCAACGAAATCACTCGAATGCGAAGGAGAGGCGGCATGGGCCGTATCGCAGCACTTACCAGAAACCCCGCCATGATCGCACTGGTGGCAGCGCTTGCCATCACCGGCTGCGCCTCGAAGAAGACCCCGAACAATCCCAATGACCTTGGCCTCAACGGCGCGGGCGCCGCGACGCCGGGCTCGGCGCAGGATTTCACCGTCAACATCGGCGACCGCATCTTCTTCGACACCGACTCGACCGCGATCCGCGCCGATGCCCAGCAGACGCTCGCCCGCCAGGCCCAGTGGCTCAACAAGTACCGGCAGTATGCCATCGTCGTCGAAGGCCATGCCGACGAACGCGGTACGCGTGAATACAATCTGGCGCTGGGCGCTCGCCGCGCCGCCGCCGCCCGCGACTTCCTGGTTTCAAAGGGTGTCGCCGGCAGCCGCCTGAAGACCATCTCCTACGGCAAGGAGCGTCCTGTCGCGGTGTGCGACGACATCTCCTGCTGGTCGCAGAACCGCCGCGCGGTCACCACGCTCAGCGGTGCCGGCTCCTGACGTATGATCCCGAAAATCAGTTTCGATTTTCGGAAAAGGATCATGCGTCGGAAGTAAGTGCTTCAGTGGCCTTTGCGCGTCCAAAGGACGCGCGGCGCTGAAGTCGGCAAAAATGCAACACCACCCTTGCGAAAGGCGGCCCCCGGGCCGCCTTTTTCACATCGGCATGCCTGAAACAAAATTTGGCCGAAGTCTCGCGCCCTGCTATGAGCCGAGGGCGCTTGACTGGTCCCACTCTGATTTGGAAGGCGCGGAAACAGGCTAACGACACGGCGAGAGGCACATGCATTTGAGATCGGTTCTGAGCGGCACGCTTGCGATATTGCTCCTATCAGGCGTCACCGCCTTTGCCAGCGGATCGGGGACCGGCGGCGCCGGGCAAACCGACAGCGGCTTTTCCTTCCATTTGCCGTCGATCGAACTGCCCAGCCTCTTCGGCGACAAGAAGCAGCCCGAGCAGGTCCAACTCGCGCAGGCAAACAGCACCGCCCAGCTCGAGGACCAGCTGCGCCAGATGAACGGCAAGCTCGAGGAGCTCAATTTCCAGATCCTGCAGATGCAGGAGCAAATCCGCAAGCAGCAGGAAGACAACGAGTTCCGCTTCCAGCAGCTCGAGGGCGGCTCGCAAGGCGGGCAGCAGCCGGCAGGGCAGAAGAAGTCGCAGGCGGCCCCAGCGGGTGCTGACACCAGCGTGGCCGAGGCGCCGGCCACGCAACCTCCGGCCGCTTCGGGCAACCAGGCCGCCAGCCAGTCGTCGGGCGGCCAGAGCGTCGAGGACGTCATTGTCGAATCCGGCAATGGCGATCCGGGCAAGGTCATTCCCGGAAAAGGAGCGCCTGAAAAGACCTTCGGCTCCATCACCGTCGACAAGAACGGCAATGTGATCGATGCCGGAGCCGGCACCCAGGCTACCGCTCCCACGCAGGACGCCGCACCCGCCACCAGCGCTCCGGCCAAGGCTGGCAAGTCTGACGGCACGGTGGTCGCGGCATTGCCCTCCACCAACAATCCCGAGGAGCTCTACCGCAATTCCTATCAGTTCATCCTGTCGGGCGACTACAGCACCGCCGAGCAGGGTTTCCGCGACCATATCGCCCGCTTCCCCAAGGACGCCAAGACGGCGGACGCGCATTACTGGCTGGGCGAGTCACTGCTTGGCCAGCAGAAATACCGCGACGCGGCGGAAGTCTTCCTCGCCGCCAGCAAGGACTATCCCAAGGCCAAGAAGGCTCCCGATATGCTGCTGAAGCTCGGCGTGTCGCTGGTCGGCCTCAAGCAACACGACGTGGCTTGCGCCACCTTCAGCGAGGTCGGCAAGCGCTATCCCGATATCTCCAATGCCCTCAAGGAACGCGTCAAGCAGGAGAAGGCTCTCGCCGCGTGCTGATCCCGCGGTGATGCCGCAGCCCGGAACCGGGGCTTTCGAGGCGCTTACATTGATGCTCGACACCGAGCCCGATCTTTCGACAAAGCTTTTTTCGCACATCGATTTTACCAGCGGCGCCGTTGCAGCCGTGTCCGGCGGCAGCGATTCGACCGCGCTGCTTCTCCTTCTCAAACACCATCTCGACCAGACAGCGCCGTCCACCAGATTGCTGGCGGTGACGGTAGATCATGGCTTGCGGCGAGGCTCGGCCGCCGAAGCGCAAGCCGTGGCGAAGCTTTGCGTCGAGCGCGGCATCGCGCACCGCACCATGGCGTGGTCCGGTGACAAGCCATCGACCGGCCTGCCGGCGGCGGCGCGGCAAGCGCGCTACCGGCTGCTGGCGGGAGCCGCACGCTCTGAGGGGCTTGGCCTGATCGTGACCGGCCACACACTGGACGACCAGGCCGAGACGGTGCTGATGCGGCATGCGCGGGATGCGAACCGAGATTCCGCCGATGCAGCCGGACGGGGGCTTGCCGGCATGGCGCCGGCCACGCTCCACGACTGGCGTGAGTGGATCGTGCGCCCGCTTCTCGGGACAAGCCGTTCGGCGCTTCGCGATTTCCTGCGGCGCGAGCAGGTCGGCTGGGCAGAGGACCCGACCAATGCCGACGAGGCTTTCGAACGGCCGCGCCTGCGCGCGACGCTAGCTGGCAGCGCCGGGCAAGTGGACGATGTGCTGGCGCTGGCCAGCCGGGTTGCTGCCGAGCGCGGCCGGCTTGGCGCCGATGCGGCGGAATTGATCGGCCGCTTCGCGGGCCAGCCGGCCACCGGGCTGCTCCGCCTCGATCCCGGCCTGCTTTCGGCCGGCAACGACCGGGCGGCCGTCTATGCGCTGCGCATTCTGCTGGCCACCACGGGCGGGCTCGCCTTCCTGCCGGACCAGTCGCGTGGCGAAGCGTTATTCGGCCGGCTGAGGGCTGGATTTCTTTGCGCCACATTGTCGCGGACGGTGGTCGATTTCCGGCGCGCCGGCATCTTCCTGCGCCGCGAGGCGCGCGGCTTGCCGCCTGACATCGCGGTCAGTGACGGTGCCGTCTGGGACGGGCGACGCCGGATCACGTTGAACGACGGCAGCGGCGCATTGTTGATCGGGCCGTGCGGGATGGCGGCGGCGAAAACGCTGGTCCCTGGCGAAGGCGAAACCCCGCCAAGCCTGACCCGTGCCGCCCTGGCCGCCGAACCGGCGGCGCGACAAGCCCTTGATCCCCCTGGAATGACGCGTGGCGAACGGGCGCCGCCAGGGTTCGTCGCGCTCCCGGTCGTTGCGCCATTCGCGGGCTTTCTGCCGTCCTTCGATCTTGCGCCGGCGCGCGCCGTGGCTTCGCTGATCGGAGCTACGCCCGTTCCGGCTTCGCCCTTGCGCGGCCACAGTGCCGGTTGATCTTGGGCGAAAGCTTAACCCAGACGTGCTGTTATGCTTGGCAAGGGGGAGCGCTCTCCCTATGTTAGGCTCAAGTTTCTACTCATGACGCTGTCCACCCCAGGACACCAACGGGACAATTGATGAATCCGAACTATCGCAACCTAGCGCTCTGGGCGATCATAGCGGTCCTGCTCATTGCCCTCTTCAATCTGTTCCAGACACCGCAGACGCGCGGCGCCTCGGCCGATGTTCCCTACTCGCAGTTCCTGCAGGATGTCGCGGCCGGCCGGGTCAAGACGGTGACCATAGCGGGCGCCCGCATCACCGGCACCTATACCGACAATTCCACCGGCTTCCAGACCTACTCGCCCGGTGATCCGTCGCTGGTCTCGCGGCTGCAGGACAAGAACGTCACCATCAACGCGCGGCCCGAGACCGACGGCTCCAACTCGCTGTTCGGATACCTGATCTCGTGGCTGCCGATGATCCTGATCCTCGGCGTGTGGATATTCTTCATGCGCCAGATGCAATCGGGTTCCGGCCGCGCCATGGGCTTCGGCAAGTCGAAGGCCAAGCTTCTGACCGAGGCGCACGGCCGCGTGACCTTCCAGGACGTCGCCGGCGTCGACGAAGCCAAGGAAGACCTCGAAGAGATCGTCGAGTTCCTGCGCGATCCGCAGAAATTCCAGCGCCTCGGCGGCAAGATTCCGCGCGGCGTGCTGCTGGTCGGCCCTCCCGGAACCGGCAAGACGCTGCTTGCCCGCTCTGTCGCGGGTGAGGCCAACGTGCCGTTCTTCACCATTTCGGGTTCGGACTTCGTCGAAATGTTCGTCGGCGTCGGCGCCAGCCGCGTGCGCGACATGTTCGACCAGGCCAAGAAAAACGCGCCCTGCATCATCTTCATCGACGAAATCGACGCGGTCGGCCGTCATCGCGGCGCCGGTCTCGGCGGCGGCAACGACGAGCGCGAGCAGACGCTGAACCAGCTGCTGGTCGAGATGGATGGCTTCGAGTCCAATGAAAGCATCATCCTGATCGCCGCCACCAACCGTCCCGACGTGCTTGATCCGGCGCTGCTGCGCCCGGGCCGCTTCGACCGTCAGGTGGTGGTGCCGAACCCCGACATCGTCGGCCGCGAGAAAATCCTCAAGGTGCATGTGCGCAACGTGCCGCTGGCGCCCAATGTCGACCTCAAGGTCGTTGCCCGTGGCACGCCCGGTTTCTCCGGCGCGGACCTGATGAACCTCGTCAACGAGGCGGCGCTGATGGCGGCGCGGCGCAACAAGCGCTTGGTCACCATGGCCGAGTTCGAGGACGCCAAGGACAAGATCATGATGGGCGCGGAACGCCGCTCGTCGGCCATGACCCAGGCGGAGAAGGAGCTGACCGCCTATCACGAGGCCGGCCACGCCATCCTGGCGCTCAACGTTCCGTCGGCCGACCCGCTGCACAAGGCCACCATTATCCCGCGTGGCCGCGCGCTCGGCATGGTCATGCAGTTGCCGGAAGGCGACCGCTATTCGATGAGCTACAAGTACATGGTCTCGCGGCTTGCCATCATGATGGGCGGCCGTGTCGCCGAGGAGTTCAAGTTCGGCAAGGAGAACATCACCTCCGGCGCGTCCTCCGACATCGAGCAGGCAACCAAGCTGGCGCGCGCCATGGTCACGCGCTGGGGCTTCTCCGACAAGCTCGGCCATGTCGCCTATGGCGACAACCAGGAAGAAGTCTTCCTCGGCCATTCGGTGGCGCGTACGCAGAACATCTCGGAAGAGACGGCGCAGATCATCGATGCCGAAGTGCGCCGCCTGATCGATGATGCCTATTCGACGGCGAAGTCGGTGCTGACCAAGAAGAAGAAGGAATGGATCGCACTGGCCGAGGGCCTGCTCGAATACGAGACGCTGTCTGGTGACGAGATCAAGCAGCTGATCGCCGGCGAGAAGCCCGCGCGCGACCTCGGCGACGACACGCCGCCCAGCCGTGGCTCGGCAGTGCCTAAGTCCGGCGGCCGCCGCAAGAAAGGCCCGGAGCCCGAAGGCGGCATGGAGCCGCAGCCGTCGAGCTGAGGATTGCGCGAGAGACGTTGATTGAGAAACGCCGCGGATCAAACCGCGGCGTTTTGCTTTGGGTGGTTAAGCCTGCGGCTTGATGATCGGCGAAGCCGGAGCGAGAGCCAATCTCCCCCTTGTGGGGGAGATTGGCAGCGTCGCCGGCCGCGCGTCTCCCCGTAGCGCAGAATGGGATTCCTCCAGATCTCCTCCAACAAAAAGGCCCGCGAACCTTGCGGCTCGCGGGCCTTTGTTTCCAGGTGCTGCTACCGATCAGCCCTTCAGCCGCGCATTGCACAGGCTGTAATAACCGCCGCCCTTCTGGATCCAGCGAAGGCCGTTCAACGTACCCGCCTCCTTGTTGCCGTGGTAGCCCTGCAGGCAGGTCTTCATCCGCGCCTTCGCGGGCTTTTCGGTCTGGAACTCGGCGGCGAGGGTGGTCGGGAACGTCACGCCCGCAGGCGCTACGGTGGGGGCGACCGCCGTGCTGGTTTCCTTTTTCGGCGGCAGCGCGGTTTTGACCGTGCCCGCGCTGACGCTCTCCGTAGCGGATGCCGCGCATTTCTCCTTGCGGAAAGCAGCCCAGTCCATGCCGTTCAGGGTGCCGCCTTCCTTGGCCGCCCGATAGGTCTCGCCGCATTCCTTCATTGTCAGTGCGCTCGCAGGGGCGATGCCCCAAGCAACCAATGCAGTCACAGCCAATACCGCCAATTTCAAACTGGGCATAAGATCCTCCGGGTTGATAACAAAGTCAGATGTCTTTTTGTATACTGTTTGTTCTTCTTATGTTCAACCAGAATCTTTGCAAGCTACCGGCGGGCAGTGTGGCGAACTGACGATGCCAATAGCTTTCCCGATATACAGATGCGAGCCAGCCGCCGGCGTCTTCGCGCGAAACAAAAGGCCCGCGAAGCAGATGCATCGCGGGCCTTTGCCTGTCCTTGCCGGACTTTCCGTCTAATTCAATTCGATCTCAACCAGGTCATGCCCCGTCGATACGGGGAATGCCATGCGTCGATCAGCCCTTCAGCTTGGCGTTGCAGAGGCTATAGAAGCCGCCGCCCTTCTGGATCCACTTCAGACCACCAAGCGCGTTGGCGTCCTTGAGGGCGTAGTACTGATCAAGGCAGGTATGCATGCGGCCCTTTCCGGGGGTCTCGCTGGCATACTTGGCCGAGATCGCGGTTGGGAAGGTGACGCCCTTGGGCGCGACAGTCGTCGGCTTCTCCGGCTCCTTGGTGTAGTTCGCCTCGCTCGCAGCTGGCACGCTGTCGTCATCGGATGCGCTTGCGCCGCATTCGGACTTGCGGAAGTCGTTCCACTTCTTGCCGCCCAGCGTACCGGCGGTCTTGGCAGCCTGATACTTGGTGCTGCATTCGGCCATGCTCAGGCCCTTGCCGCTGGCGGCGGCGGGGGCTGCTGCGGCCTTCGTGGTCGCCGGCTTGGTGGTGTCGGCGGCAGCGGATGCGCCGGCGGCGCACTGGGTCTTGCGGAAGTCGTTCCACTTCATGCCGTTCAGCGTGCCGGCAGTCTTGGCGGCCTGGTACTTGGCGCTGCATTCCTTGGATGTCAGGCCCTTGGCCGTGCTGTCGGATGCAGCGGCGGCGGTCGCAGCCTTGGTCGCCTTGGTCTCGGCGGCCTTGGTGGCCGCCGGCTTGGTGTCCGTGGTGGCGGCGGCGTCGGTGCCGCACTGGGCCTTGCGGAACTGGTTCCAGGTCTGCCCGGCCAGGGTCCCCGCATCCTTGGCTGCGTTATACTTCGTGCTGCATTCGGCCATGGTCAACGCGTTGGCTGGCGCGGCCAGGAACAACGTCGCGACCGCGAGGCCGGTCAGAGTGGCAAGTCGGTGGATGAGCATAGCGTTTCTCCGTTGCTGCAGCCCATTGTACGTCCCTGCGAATCAATAACGCTCCCCGATCGGTTGCGCCAGATGCCAACTGGCGTATATATCACCGAAATTCGCGTTCTAACGACAAGGTGATGAAATCATTGAGCGTTACGGCCGCGGCGGCAAGAATTTTCAGGGTGTATCCGCACCAAACAGCTCGCGTGAATGGTATATTGTGGCGTAACAGTGTCATCTAGCCAGGCTGCGGCCAGGTTGTGTGCAGTGCACAACAATGATTTTCTAAGGATTGGTAACATATAATCACACAATGTGATCAAGGCGCGGCGGCCAATTGTGGCAAGACGTGCCGGCTAAGAACAATCGGGGATACCGACCAGCATGGCAGGCAATTACTTCGGCACGGATGGCATCCGCGGGCGTGCCAACAAGTTTCCGATGACCGCCGAAATCGCCATGCGCGTCGGCATGGCCGCCGGTCTTTCGTTCCAGCGCGGCAGCCACCGCCATCGGGTCGTTCTGGGCAAGGACACCAGGCTTTCCGGCTACATGATCGAGAACGCGATGGTGGCCGGGCTTTGCGCCGCCGGCATGGACGTGTTCCTGCTCGGCCCGATCCCGACGCCGGCTGTCGCGATGCTGGTGCGTTCGCTGCGCGCCGACATAGGCGTCATGATCTCGGCCTCGCACAATCCCTATTATGACAACGGCATCAAGCTGTTCGGTCCCGATGGCTACAAGCTGTCCGATGAGATCGAGGAGCGCATCGAGAGCATGCTCGACAAGGATATCGAGCTGGCGCTCGCCGATTCCGACGGCCTTGGCCGCGCCAAGCGCGTTGACGGCGTCCATGACCGTTATATCGAATTCGCCAAGCGCACCTTGCCGCGCTCGATGTCGCTGTCGGGTCTCAGGATCGTCGTCGATTGCGCCAATGGCGCGGCCTACAAGGTGGCGCCCGAGGCGCTGTGGGAACTCGGCGCCGACGTCGTGGCCATCAACGTGGAGCCCAACGGTTTCAACATCAACAAGGAATGCGGTTCGACCCATCCGACGGGACTGCAGAAGAAGGTGCATGAAGTTCGCGCCGATATCGGGATCGCGCTCGATGGCGATGCAGACCGGGTCGTCATCGTAGACGAGAACGGCGCGATCGTGGACGGCGACCAGATCATGGCGCTGATCGCCGAGTCCTGGCACCAGAGCGGGCGGCTTGCCGGCGGCGGCGTCGTCTCGACAGTCATGTCCAATCTCGGACTGGAGCGCTTCCTCGGCGGCATGAAGCTGCAATTGCACCGTACCAAGGTCGGCGACCGCTATGTCGTGGAACATATGCGCGCGCATGGGCTCAATGTCGGCGGCGAGCAGTCCGGCCACATCGTGCTGTCGGATTTCTCGACCACCGGCGACGGCCTCGTTTCGGCGCTCCAGGTGCTGGCCTGCATCAAGCGGCAGGGCCGCCCGGTCAGCGAACTGTCGAAGAAGTTCGAGCCGGTGCCGCAGCTGTTGAAGAACGTGCGCATCGCTGGCGGCAAGCCGCTCGAGGAGGCTCCCGTCAAGGCCGCCATCGAGGAGGCCCGCCACCGTCTCGGCAAGGCCGGGCGGCTGGTCATCCGCCCATCCGGCACCGAGCCGCTGATCCGCGTCATGGCCGAGGGCGACGATCCGCAGCTGGTCGAGGCGGTCGTCAACGACATCGTCGAGGTCATCTCGGAAACCCGCAGCGCCGCGTGACCCCAGGCGCCCGGCAAGGGCGTCGAGCCGCAGTCCCGCTCATATCAAGGCCCGCCCTCACGGCGGGCTTTTTGCTGGTCGGCAGCCTGTCGTGTGCTGTCGAGATCGTCGCCGCGACACCTCGCATTTTAGTGATTCTTGGTTAATCGACAGGGTTAAACGCCTTTTAACCTTTGCAATTCATTATCCACGCTTGAAAGCCAATCTCATTGTCGGACGCGATCGCCGTTCCGAGGTTCCTAGGGGTGACAAGCATGTTCAATACAGCAAGAAAGGCCCTGTTCGCCGCGCTGTTTGCTGGCCTGGCCTGGCCGGTGTTCGCAGCCGACCTGCCGGAGCCGCAGGTCGAAGAGGCGCCGCCGCCGGTCTATGAGCAGCCGGTCGATGTCGGCGGCTGGTATATCCGTGGGGACATCGGCTACCACAAGTCGAAAGTAGGCGACATCGACTACATCACTTACGGAGCCGAGCCTTGCCCATGCGGACCCGGAGCCGTCGGGATCGCCGGCAGCAAGTCCTTCGACTACGGCAAGCTCAAGGGCGGTTTTTCGCTCGGCGCCGGCGTCGGCTACAAGATCAACGAACACTTCCGCACCGACCTGACCGCCGACTACTGGTTCAAGTCGAACTTTAGCGGCGGCACTTCGGACCTCACGACGGTCTCGGTCGAAGCGTCGAAGATGAGCGCCCTGCTGCTGCTCGCCAACGCCTATGTCGACATCGGCACTTGGCACGGCATCACGCCTTATGTCGGCGCCGGCATCGGCGGCGCGCGCGTCAAGTGGGATACCGTGTACGATCCGCGTCCGGGCGAAACGGAGTCCAACCCGGGAACATCCAGCTGGCGCTTTGCCTATGCTGTCATGGCCGGTGCTTCCTACTGCCTGACCGACAAGATCATCCTCGATGCCGGCTACCGTTTCTCCCATATTCAGGGCGGCCGCATGTTCGAATATGGTCCAGCCGGCGCCACGCCGGGTGCTGGGCCGGGCTTCGACCATGGCTTCAACACCCACGAGGTGCGCGGCGGTCTGCGCTACCAGTTCGGCGGCAACAACGGTTGCGCCGCGCCTGCCGTAGCCTACCAGCCCGAACCCGAGCCGATCTACACCAAGTAACCATCTTCCTTCTGGAATCTTCGAACCGCCCGGCATCAGCCGGGCGGTTTTCGTTTGTACGCAGGAACCGAAATTAGGCCCGAAAATCAATTCGCTAACGCTCTGTTAGCCTTAACCCCGACTTAACCACTATGGTTAACAATGCTTCCTGAAACGATGGTTGCCGCGGCTTGTCCGACGGCGCCGAATCCGGGAGCCGGGGACCATGATATCAACATCGCGTATGGCGCTGGCGCTTGCCGCATTCGCCTCGGTGCCGCTGACATCGGCACTCGCCGCCGACTACGACCCGCCGGTCTATGTCGATCAGGCGCCCGACTATGTGCCCGTTGAGGTCGGATCGGGCTGGTACCTGCGCGGCGATGTCTCCTACCTGGTGCAGAAGAGCTTCAGGAACGACAGTTTCAGCTTCACGCCGGCGAGCTTCAGCGACACGGAAGACCCGGTCTTTGCCAGTGTCGGCTTCGGCTATCATTTCAACGACTGGCTGCGCGCCGACCTCAATTTCGGCTATCTGCCCGGCAACAGCGTCGGCGTCGGCTACGATAATTCCGGAACGGTAACGGCCTATACCCAGGCGTCAGGCAACCTGAAGAACTATGCTTTCTCCGGCATTCTCAACGGTTACGTCGACCTTGGCACCTACGTCGGCATCACGCCCTATGTCGGCGCCGGCGTCGGCATCGTTCGAAGCAAGCACACCCTCTCGGCGAGCTATTTCACCAACAACAGCGACCCGACCGACGATTTCGTCCTGAGCGACAACAAGACCCAGTACTCGTTGGCCTATACGCTGAACGCGGGCCTCGCCTACCAGGTCACCAAGAACGTTTCCGTCGATCTTGGCTACCAGTACTTCTCGGCCCCGAGCGCCGAATATGTGACGGCCGAAAGCCTCACCTCCTATCCGGTCAAGAAGGGCATCAACAACCACCAGATCAAGCTCGGGCTGCGCTACGATCTCTGGTAGGACGGGAGAGACCGACATTCCGGCGGCGGATCCTCGGGTCCGCCGTTCGCGTTTGACATCACGCGATCCTGATCCGGGATCGCTGATATCCTGGCAGCGACAAAAACTTTCCCCTTGACGCCCGAGGCGTGAACGCATATCGCCGTCCGTGGGCCACCCCTCCCCAACGAGGGGCCACTATCTGGAAGGATAGACCACGATGACGACGCATACGAAGCCCGGACTCCGTCCGGCAAACCCCAATTTTTCTTCAGGTCCCTGTGCAAAACGCCCCGGCTGGTCGGTCGAGGCGCTGAAAGCGGCCGCGCTCGGCCGCTCCCACCGTGCCAAGATCGGCAAGGCCAAGCTCGAACAGGCGATCGAGCTGACACGTGAAATCCTGCAGGTTCCCGCCGGCTACCGCATCGGCATCGTGCCGGCGTCCGATACCGGCGCGGTCGAGATGGCGCTGTGGTCGCTGCTCGGCGAGCGCGGCGTCGACATGGTCGCCTGGGAAAGCTTTGGCGCCGGCTGGGTCACCGACGTGGTCAAGCAATTGAAGCTGACCGACGTGCGCAAATTCGAGGCCGGCTATGGCGAACTGCCCGACCTCGCCAAGGTCGATTTCGACCGCGACGTGGTCTTCACCTGGAACGGCACCACCTCCGGTGTGCGCGTGCCCAACGGCGATTTCATTCCGGCCGACCGCAAGGGCCTGACCATCTGCGACGCGACATCGGCCGCCTTCGCGCAGAGGCTCGATTTCGACAAGCTCGATGTCGTCACCTTCTCCTGGCAGAAGGCGCTGGGCGGCGAGGGTGCGCACGGTATGCTCATCCTGTCGCCGCGCGCGGTCGCGCGGCTGGAAAGCTACAAGCCTTCATGGCCGCTGCCGAAAATCTTCCGCCTGACCTCCGGCGGCAAGCTGATCGAAGGCATCTTCAAGGGCGAGACCATCAACACGCCTTCGATGCTGTGCGTCGAGGACTATCTCGATGCGCTTCACTGGGCGAAGGCGATCGGCGGTCTCGATGCGCTGGTCGCCAGGGCGGATGCCAACGCGGCGGTGCTGGACGGTTTCGTTGGCAAGTCCTCATGGTTGGGACACCTTGCCGTCGAAGTTGCCACGCGGTCGAACACCTCTGTGTGCCTGTCCTTCACCGATCCCGATATCGCCGCGCTCGACGCCGACGGACAGGCGGCTTTCGCCAAGGGGCTCGTCTCGGCGCTCGACAAGGAAGGTGTCGCCTACGACATCGGCTCCTATCGCGATGCGCCTCCCGGCCTGCGCATCTGGTGCGGCGCCACCGTCGAGACTTCTGATCTCGAAGCGCTGCTGCCCTGGCTCGACTGGGCTTTCGCCGCGCAGAAGGCGTCGCTGAAAGCGGCCGCCTGATCCCTCCCCCTTGAGGGGAGGGTGGCCCGAAGGGTCGGGTGGGGTCCTTTCCACCCGCTCGACCTCCACACGACAAAGATTAGGCCGTGTCCGGCCGCACCGATCCCACCCCGGCGCTTTGCGCCGACCTCCCCTCGAGGGGAGGGATGCCAATCGCAAAGGATGAAACCCATGCCTCGCGTTCTCGTCTCGGATAAACTTTCCACCACAGCCGTGCAGATCTTCAAGGATCGCGGCGTCGAGGTCGACTACCTGCCTGATCTCGGCAAGGACAAGGAAAAGCTGCTCGAAGTCATCGGCCAGTATGACGGCCTCGCCATCCGCTCGGCGACCAAGGTCACCGAGAAGCTGATCAACGCCGCCACCAATCTCAAGGTTATCGGCCGCGCCGGCATCGGCGTCGACAATGTCGATATCCCGGCGGCAAGCCGCAAGGGTATCATCGTGATGAACACGCCCTTCGGCAATTCGATCACCACCGCCGAACACGCGGTGGCGATGATCTTCGCGCTGGCGCGCCAGATTCCGGAAGCCAATGCCTCCACGCATGCCGGCAAGTGGGAAAAGAACCGCTTCATGGGCGTCGAGATCACCGGCAAGACGCTGGGCGTCATCGGCTGCGGCAATATCGGCTCGATCGTCGCCACGCGCGGCGTCGGTCTGAAGATGCATGTCATTGCCTTCGATCCGTTCCTGTCGGACAAGCGCGCCGAGGAGCTTGGGGTCGACAAGGTCGAACTGGACGAGCTTTTCGCCCGCGCCGATTTCATCACGCTGCACACGCCGCTGACCGACAAGACGCGCAACATCATCGACGCGGCCGCCATCGCCAAGATGAAGAAGGGCGTACGCATCATCAATTGCGCCCGCGGCGGCCTCGTCGTCGAGGCTGATCTGATCGCGGCACTGAAGAGCGGCAAGGTGGCCGGCGCCGGCATCGACGTGTTCGAAGTCGAACCGGCCGAACAGAACGCGCTGTTCGGCATGGAGAATGTGGTCGCCACGCCGCATCTGGGCGCCTCCACGGCCGAAGCGCAGGAGAATGTAGCGCTGCAGGTCGCCGAACAGATGTCGGACTATCTGATCAAGGGCGCGGTCTCCAACGCCATCAACATGCCCTCGATCACGGCCGAGGAAGCGCCAAGGCTGAAGCCGTTCGTCAAGCTCGCCGAAGTGCTCGGCGCCTTTGTCGGCCAGGTCACCGAGGATCCGATCAAGGAAGTGGAAATCCTGTTCGACGGTTCGACGGCGACCATGAACACCCGCGCGCTGATCAGCGCGGCGCTGGCCGGGTTGATCCGGCCGCAGGTCGCCGACGTCAACATGGTGTCGGCGCCGATCATGGTGAAGGAGCGCGGCATCATCGTCGCCGAGGTCAAGCGCGACAAGTCGGGCGTGTTCGATGGCTACATCAAGCTCACCGTCAAGACCGAGCACATGACGCGCTCGATCGCCGGCACCTGTTTCTCCGACGGCAAGCCGCGCTTCATCCAGATCAAGGGCATCAACCTCGACGCCGAGGTCGGCCAGCACATGCTCTACACGACCAATGCCGATGCGCCGGGCATTATCGGCCTGCTCGGCACGGTGTGCGGCGAGAACGATGTCAACATCGCCAACTTCCAGCTTGGCCGCAACCGGCCAGGCGGCGACGCCATCGCGCTGCTCTATCTCGACGCGCCGTTTCCGGAAAAGGTGCTGGAGCAGGTGCGGGCGCACAAGTCGATCGACTCGGCCAAGCGGCTGCAGTTCGACGTCGGCGCGGTGTAGGCCATTCGTAGCAGAAAGGCGTGGAAGCACCCCGCGATCCGTCAGGCGCGGGGTGCTTCGAGCCGCTCAGCCCAGCCGCACCCAATCCACGGCTTCGAGCACATAGGGCGCGAACAGGAAATCGCGGATGCCGGCGATCCTGTCCTGCGACCAGTCGACCAACACGAAATGCGCCGGCCTTTCCATCGGGCCGGTGCCGTCGAAGACCAGCATGGCCGGTTGCCCTTCGACCGCGCCGAAAGCGAAGCGCCATTTCGTCACCTCGGCATAGCGGGTGAAGTAAGGCGCGATTTTCTCGCGCCCGTCCAGCCGCAGGCGATTGACCAGTTCGAGCTTCACGTCATCGGCAAGCATGGCGCGGATCGCGTCGAAATCGCCGCTGCGGAACAGCTGGACAAAGGCGGTCATCCTGCTCCGGTCGGGCCCTGACATCAGCGGCAGTCTCGTGTCGTCCGGCGTCCGGGCCAGTTGCTTCAGGGCTACGCGCCCGCGCTGCAGCGCGGATTTGGCGGCTGCCCCCGAGCACCCGGCGATATCGGCGATCTCGTCCACGGAATGCCCCAGGACATCCTTGAGAATCACAGCACAGCGCTGAAGCTCGGGCAGGCGCAGAAAGGTCTGGAAGCCGATCGCGACGATGTCCGGTTCGGGCATGGCCGCCGCCTCGACGTCCTCAGTGAGCGGGACGACCGCGTGGCGCGACCCGGCGCGCAGGAAATCGAGGCTGGCGTTGTGGGCGATGCGAAATAGCCAGCCATCGAGATTGTCCACCTCGGTGCCCTCGGCCCGCGCATGCAGCGCCTTGAGCAGCGCATCCTGCAGGACGTCCTCCCCGGCGATGGCCGACCCCGTCATGCGCGCGCAGTAGCGATGAAGGCGCGGCCGCAGCGCTTTCAGGCGGTCCTCGAAGTTGTCGGTGTTCATCTATCGGGTCCCGTTGTGCCGCGGCGGCCTTGCCGCTGGTGACGTCATGGAGATGTCATGAGTATCGTGGAACCGGGGCGGGTCAAACGTCCCGGTTGTCGAAGAGAAACATCCGCACGCCCGTCTCGTCGGGCGCAAACAGCCGGCGATCCGCTCCGGCCGCTTGCCCCTCGGGGCTTGCGAACGCCTTTCCGATGGCCGCAAGGTCGTCGAAATAGAGCGTGCCGATCCGATGGACATCGGAGGCTCCCACGGGTGTTACAATGGGGCCGTCGCTGACCTCGTATTTCCTGAGGCCCGGGAGCTTCAGGGCGAGGGGAACGTGGACATCGAAGTAGTGCCGGTCGAAAGCCTCGACGTGTTTCGGGGTGGGGTAAATCACGACCATCCGCGCCATTGCGGTTCTCCTTTGTTGACGGTTTGGTGAGGGCGTGTTCATGCCGGGCGGATTTCACCCAGCACCTGCGTGCCAAGTATCGACTCCAGGCTCGCCAGTTCGACAATCCTGGGGAAATAGGCCTTCATGCGCGGATCGGCGCGCATCGCCGCGACGGCCGCCGGGTTCTCCCACTCCGAGTAGATGACGACGCTGGCCCCATCCTCCGCGGCGATGAGCCGGGTCGCCCTCCAGCCGGGAAGCGTGCGGATCACCGTTTCGGTGTTCTGCTTCAGCAGCGCGATCAGCGCCTGCTGCTTACCGGGCTCGACCTTCAGCAGATTGATCAGGATGACGGATTGGTCGGACATGGCATGTCTCCTCTGTTGCCAACATGCCAAAGACGAGCCGAAGGATGAAAACGGATCGCGGCGTGAAATTTTTTACGAGCCATTGGCCGCGCATCGCACGGTTCGTAATGGCGGTGGCCACGGAGGGCGCGGCAAGGACAACAGGCGCTGGACCAAAGGCCCGTCTAGCGGCTGGCGGGCATCGCCGCCTTTCGGCCGCTGTATTCGGCGAGCGCGATGCCGCCGAGCACCAGCGCCAGTGCCAAGGCCTGGTAGAGCTGGAACGTCTCGCCGACGATCAGCACCGAAAGCAGCGTGCCGAAGATCGGCACCAGGTTGATGAACAGGCCGGCGCGGTTGGCGCCGATCAGCTCGTTGCCCCTGATATAGGTCATCTGCGAGACGACCGAAGCGCCGATCGCGGTGTAGACGATCACAGCCCAGCCTTGCGCATCCGGCACGTCGACCTTGCCGGCCGCGGCCTCCCACAGGAAGAAGGGCAGCGACGTGATGAGCGCGGCGACCGACATGGCAAGCATCAGGCTCTGCCAGCGCATTGCCGGCTTCAGCCGCAGGCCGACCGAATAACCGCTGTAGAGGACGACCGCGACCAGCATGATGGCGTCGCCGAAATTGAGCTCCAGGGTGAGCAGCCGGCGCGGATCGCCGTGGCAGGCGGTCAGGATCACGCCGACGATGGTCAGCACCACGCCGGCGATCTGCGTCCAGTTCACGCGCAGGCGGAAAAAGATGAAATTGGCAATGATGATCAGGACCGGCATCGCCGCCTGTTCGATCGAGACGTTGATCGCCGTGGTGTAGTTGAGCGCGGTGTAGAAGATGGTGTTGAACAGGGTGAAGCCGCTGGCGCCCAGCGCGGCGAGCACGAACCAGTGCCTGCGCACGACGGGCCAGTCCTCCTGGATCGTGCGCCAGCCGATCGGCAGCAGGATCGCCACCGCCAGCAGCCAGCGCAGGAAGACCAATGTCATCGGCGAGACGTGGCCGACGGCAAGCTTGCCGGCCACCGAATTGCCGCCCCACAGCAAGGTGGTGAGCAGCAGGAACAGGTAGGCGCTTCGATGCATCGCGGGATTCCGGCCGCGGCCGGTGAGCCGCATTGTTGCCGGCCTATTGCCCCCGCCTGCGCAAGTAAATGATGTCAAAGCCGAAAATTGTTGTGCCTCAGGGCATTTTCGGCGGCAAAGAAAGGTCGCGCTCACGAGGTCTTGACGCTATAGAGGCCTGTCGTTTCGAACCATATTCAAGCCGCGCCGCGGCCTCTCAAGGGAAAAGAATCATGGCCAATGTGGTGGTCGTCGGCTCGCAGTGGGGCGACGAGGGCAAGGGCAAGATCGTCGACTGGCTGTCGGAGCGCGCCGATGTCGTGGTGCGTTTCCAGGGTGGCCACAATGCCGGCCACACGCTGGTGGTCGACGGCAAGGTCTACAAGCTGTCGCTGTTGCCGTCGGGCGTCGTGCGGGAAGGCAAGCTGTCCATCATCGGCAATGGCGTGGTCTTCGATCCGCATGCTTTCGTCGCCGAAGTGGCGAAACTCAAGGCGCAAGGTGTCGAAGTAACGCCGGATCGCCTGAAAATAGCCGAAAACACCGCGCTTATCCTGTCACTGCACCGGGAACTGGATGGATTTCGCGAAGACGCGGCCTCCAATTCCGGAACGAAGATTGGCACGACGCGCCGCGGCATCGGACCCGCCTACGAGGACAAGGTGGGCCGGCGCGCGGTTCGGGTGATGGATTTGGCGGATTTGGAAACGTTGCCCCTGAAGGTCGACAGGCTGCTGACGCATCACAATGCGCTGCGTCGGGGCCTCGGTCATGCCGAAGTCACGCATGAAGCGATCATGGGTGAGCTGACCTCGGTCGCCAACGAGATCCTGCCCTATATGGACCGGGTCTGGAAGGTGCTGGACGACAAGCGCCGTGCCGGCGAGCGCATCCTTTTCGAAGGCGCGCAAGGCACGCTGCTCGACATCGACCATGGCACCTATCCGTTCGTGACCTCGTCCAACACCGTCGCCGGGCAGGCGGCGGCCGGATCCGGCGTTGGTCCGGGCGCCATCAATTATGTCCTCGGCATCACCAAGGCCTACACGACACGCGTCGGCGAAGGGCCGTTCCCGACCGAGCAGAAGAACGAGATCGGCGAGTTCCTGGGCACGCGCGGCCATGAATTCGGCGTCGTCACCGGGCGCAAGCGCCGCTGCGGCTGGTTCGACGCGGTGCTGGTGCGCCAGGCTGTCGCCGTCAACGGCATCAAGGGCATCGCGCTGACCAAGCTCGACGTCCTCGACGGGCTGGACGAGATCAAGGTCTGCACCGGCTACCGGCTCGACGGTGAGATGATCGACTACCTGCCGGCCAGCCAGGGCGCACAGGCGCGCGTCGAGCCGGTCTACGAGACGCTGGAGGGCTGGAAAGGCACCACCGCCGGCGCGCGCAGCTGGAACGATCTGCCGGCCCAGGCCGTCAAATATGTCCGGTACATCGAGGAGCTGATCGGCGCGCCGGTCGCACTCCTCTCCACCAGCCCGGAACGGGACGACACGATACTTGTGACCGATCCGTTTCAAGACTAGTTTCTCAAGCCTTTCCGGGCATTGCGGCTGATTTGCGGGGGCCGGCGCGGAAACAAAATACAGGTCGACCGAAGCATGGTAGATTTCGTTGCTATTCTGAAAAATGCGTTCGAAAAGCACGGCGACGAGACGCCCGAAAAGCGCACGCGCATCTATAACAGCGTTCGTACCATGCTGGCTAAGAAGCTTGCGGAATATTCGCCGCCCATGGCCGCCGAAGCCATCGCCAGCCAGAAGCGCTCCCTGGAAGACGCCATCACAAGTGTCGAGCGGGATTATGCCAGGAAAGCCCCGGAGGCCGATCCGCTGGCCGAGCTGGAGCACATCTTTTCGTCCATCGACCGCAACAAGAACCAGCCAAGCCACACCAAGCAGCCGGCGAAGCCTGATCCGACCCCCGCTCCGTCTCCGTATCGGCCCGCGCCCGCCGCTGCGAGGCCGGAACCATACAGGCCTGAGCCTTACAAGCCGGCGCAGCCCGCGGCGAGCCCCGAACCTTACCGGCCGGCGCCTGCCCCTGTCGCGAAGACCGAGCCGAGCTGGCAAAGGCCAGCGCCGGTGCAGCCGGCTGCGGACTTCCCGGAGAAGGCCCTGCCGGGCATGGACATGGCCCGGGACGACGATCAGGACGACGTCTTCGCCAATGATGAAGCGCCCGTGGCCGACGACACTTTCCAGCGCCTGCGCCCGGTGGAACGCAAGCGCAGTTATGGCGGGCTGATCGCCGCCGTCGTCGCGCTGCTGGTCGTGGCCGGCGGCGGTTACGGCATCTGGCTCAACAAGGACGCTTTCGGCAAGATGCTGGGCCTGGGCGGCAGCAAGGTCGTCGCCAAGACCGAACCGGTGAAGCCGGCGCCGGCCAAGCCTGCGAACGACGCCGCGGCGACGCCGCCGGCCCCCGCGACCGGTGCGGAAGGCACGAAATTCACGCAGCGGCTGACGCCGGAAGGCGGCGAGACCGACCCCGGTCCGGCCGGAGGACAAAGCGGCATAGGCGAGGGTGAATCGGTTGCCGCGCTGACGACGCCGCCATCGGCGACGAATGCTCCCGCCAATCCGCCGCCGGCCACCGGGGCACCGGCCGCGACGGCGCCTGCCACGACCCCGCCTGCCGCTGCCACGCCAGCCGCGGGCGCCGCGCCGGCGACGCCGCCCGCCAATGGAACCGCGGCGCCGGCCGCAGCGGCGACGCCGCCGGCTCCGGCTGGCGCAACGCCACCCGCACCGGCCGCCGCCGCTGCACCGGCCTCGGTACCGGTTGGCCAGAAGGCGATCTTCTATGAGGAGCGCACGAGCACCGCGCAGGGCTCCGCCGAGCCCGGCAGCATTGTCTGGTCGCTGGTGCAGGAATCGCCGGGCGGTGACCTGCCGCCAGAACCGGCGATCCGCGCCGAGGCGACCATTCCGGGCAAGGACATCCAGCTGCGCATGACCATCCGGCGCAACACCGACCAGACGCTGCCGGCGAGCCACATCATCGAGATGATCTTCCTGACGCCCGACGGCTTCGAGGGCGGCGGTGTCGACAACATCCTGCGCGTCGCCATGAAAAGCTCCGAACAGGATGCCGGCAGCCCGTTGATCGGCATTCCGGCCAAGATCGCCGACGGCTTCTTCCTCGTCGCGCTCAACGACACCAAGGCCGACGAGGACGCCAACATGACCCTGTTGCGCGGCCAGGACTGGATCGACGTGCCGGTCGTCTACAAGACCGGACGGCGGGCACTGCTCACCATGGAAAAGGGCATTCCCGGCGAGAAGGTGTTCGACGAGGCGATCAAGGCCTGGCAGGCGAAGACGGCGGGTTGACGATTGGGGTCTCGCCCCGCCGCCGCCTTCGTTCAGAAGCCTTGGAACAGCATGTCGAGTGCGGCGACGATGTCGTCGCGATGCCTCGTCAGGTTCAACCGACTTTCGCCCAATTCGCTCACCGGAACGGTGGCAATGAGGTGTGTGGCCATAACCAGCTTGCGGGCGTTGACCTCGAATATCGGATGGAGTTTTCGCATTGGCGGCGGCACCATTGCCACCGGCAGAAGCGGGACGACTACGCGTGTCTTGAAATTGTCGAGCAGGTCGGATTGAACGTCGAGCAGATAGCTGCCTTCGACGCGGCCTGCGAAGACGTCATATCGAGGCATCAGAACTGCCGATACTCTTCCAACGGAATGCCGTTCTTTTCGGTATAGTCGTTCCAGGCATCAATAGTGGCGCGGTTCTCAAGCTTCCACAGCCGCGTTTTTTCAGCTGCCACCGCTTCCGCGATACCAGCTTCCGCAGCGCGCGAGACATTGACGTCCAGCCCCTTGGCTTCCCTCATGAGACTGGAATCGATCGACAGGTTTGCAGGCTGACGGATCGCATTCAAGGCAATCTTACGCATAATGGCCTCCGCAACATGCGCATAATATATGCGCACTCCCGTTCTGGAGCAATATCGAGCGACTTGGGTTGCCGGTCGACTGTGCCTACCCCTCCATCTCTTCCCGCAGCATCTCAAGCTCCAGCCATTCTTCCTCCAGCGCCGCCAGCGTGGTGCGTTCCTTGTCCAGGGCGGCGATGGTCTTCTGGAACGAGACCGGATCGCGTTCGTAGAAAGCCGGGTCGGCGATGTTGTTCTCCAGCCGGGCGATCGACGCCGTTACCGCTTCCATCTTCTTGGGGAGAGATTCCAGCGCGAATTTCTGCTTGAACGACAGCTTCTTCGCCGGGCCTTTTGGCGTTGCCGGCTCGCTTCTGGCTGCCGCCGGGGCCTCGCTCCCTTCGGCCTTCGCACGCGCCTTGCGGTCGTCGAGCCTCGTGCCGCCGCGCTGCGCCAGCATGTCGGAATAGCCGCCGGCATATTCGACCCAGCGGCCGCCGCCGTCGGGCGCAATCACGCTGGCGACGGTGCGGTCGAGGAAGTCGCGGTCGTGGCTGACCAGGATGACGGTGCCGGCGAAACCGGCGACCAGTTCCTGCAGCAGTTCCAGCGTCTCCATGTCGAGATCGTTGGTCGGCTCATCGAGCACCAGGAGGTTCGCCGGCCGCGCCAGCACGCGCGCCAGGATCAGCCGCGCGCGCTCACCGCCGGAAAGCTCGCGCACCGGCGTGCGCGCCTGCTCGGGCTTGAACAGGAAATCCTTCATGTAGGACACGACATGGCGCTGCTCGCCATTGATGACGAGGTTTTCGCCGCGGCCGTCGGTGAGATACTGCGCCAGCGTCTCCTGCGGATCGACCGCCTCGCGCTTCTGGTCGAGCGTGGCGATCTCCAGATTGGTGCCGAGCCGAACCGAACCGGCGTCGGGCGCCAATTCGCCGGTCAGCATCTTCAGCAGCGTCGTCTTGCCGGCGCCGTTCGGCCCGACGAGGCCGACGCGGTCGCCGCGCTGGATGCGGGTCGAGAACCCCTTGACCACGGTGAGGTCGCCGAAACTCTTGTCGATGGCCTTGGCCTCGATCACCAGCTTGCCGGATTCGGCGGCGTCGCTCGCCACCATGGTCGCCGTGCCTTCGGCGCCGCGGTGGCCGCGAAAGCGCTGGCGCATGGTCTGCAGTTCACCGAGACGGCGCATGTTGCGCTTGCGCCGCGCCGTCACGCCGTAGCGCAGCCAGTGTTCCTCGCGCACGATCTGGCGGCCGAGCTTGTGCTGCTCGCGTTCCTCTTCCTCCAGCACCTGGTCGCGCCATTCCTCGAAATGGCCGAAACCCTTGTCCAGCCTTCGGGTCTGGCCACGGTCGAGCCAGACGGTGGCGCGCGACACGCGTTCGAGGAAGCGGCGGTCGTGCGAGATGACGATGAGGGCCGAGGAGGTCCGGACGAGCTCTTCTTCCAGCCATTCGATGACCGACAGATCGAGATGGTTGGTCGGCTCATCAAGCAGCAGGATGTCCGGTTCTGGAGCCATGACGCGGGCCAGAGCCGCCCGCCTGGCCTCGCCGCCTGACAGATCGTTGGGCCGTTCCTCGCCCGACAGGCCGAGATGCTCCATCAGATAGCTGGCGCGGTAGGGATCGTCGGCAGGCCCGAGCCCCGCCTCGACATAGGCGCGCACGCTGGCAAAACCCTCCATGTCGGGCATTTGCGGCAGATAGCGCACGGTCGCGGAAGGCTGGCGGAACACTTCGCCGTCCTGCGGCGCGATGAGGCCGGCGGCGATCTTGAGCAGCGTCGACTTGCCCGAGCCGTTGCGGCCAACCAGCGCGATCTTGTCGCCGGCCGAGGCGCTCAAGGCGGCGCCGTCGAGCAGCGGCGTGCCGCCGAAGGTCAGTTTTATCCCGTCGAGATTGAGAAGAGGCGGGGCCATGTCAGCTTTCGGGCAAAGGATGGGGATGGGCAAGCAGCAGCGCACGGCCGTGGCCGAGGGCGATTTCGAGGCCTCCGGTCTTGTCGACCCTGACCTCGTTGGAGATGGTCAATGAAGATCCGAAAGCGACCTCGACCTGGTCGAGCGGCCATTTGGCGCCGGTAACTGTCAGGCCGGCAAGTTCGGAGAAACCCAGGATCGAGAACAGCGTGCCGTCGGCGTAGTCGAAGCGCGCTGTTCCATGCAGCAGGGGAATGCCTTCCTGGGCGCCACTGGTCAGAAGCACATCCGTCCCTGCCTCGGCCAGCCGCAGGCCGAGCGCCAGGTGCAGGAAGGCATGGTCGGCGCGCTTGCCGCCGAAGGCGCCGGCAAGCACAAGCCTGGTCGCGCCGCGTTCGAGTGCCGCCGCGATCGCCAGTTCGCCGTCGGTGGCGTCCTGCTCCGCCGGAAATGTCCGGCGCGGCACGTCGGCGAGATCGTCCGGCAGGCCGGCCGGCACGGAATCGAAATCGCCAACCCACAGTTCCGGCACAAGGCCCAGAAGCCGCGCATGGCCGATGCCGGCATCGGCGGCGATGACGCGCGAGCCTTCGACCTGGAGGTCGAGCCGTGGCGTGCGGACGAGGTCGCCGCCAAGCAGGATGGTGAATGTGCTCATATCCGGTGGCCCTTACCAGCCCGGCACGGGAAACGGAAGGCGGCAAACTCCCACTTGCGCGGTTCTCCGGCCGGGCCTATGTGTCGAAACGCTCTAACGGGGTGCCGGCCGCGATCGTCGCGAACCGGCTGAGAGGCAGTCTCGCCAACCCGCTGAACCTGATCCGGTTTGTACCGGCGGAGGGATTAGACGTTTCGGACAGTCCGACGCCTCAATTCCTTTCAATTCGAACGAAGGAGGCGCCGATGCGCACGCTTTTATACGCTCTTGTCTCAGCAGCCGTCATGGCTCTGTCCGGACCAGCCTTGGCCAAGGACAAACTCACCGTCTACACCTATGAGAGTTTTACCGCCGACTGGGGTCCAGGTCCGGTGGTGAAGAAGGCGTTCGAGGCTGAATGCGGCTGCGATGTCGAGTTCGTCTCGGTCGCCGATGGCGTCGCGCTGCTCAACCGCGTCAAGCTGGAGGGCGCGTCGACCAAGGCCGATGTCGTGCTTGGGCTGGACACCAACCTCACCGCCGACGCCAAGGCTACCGGCCTGTTCGCGCCGCATGGCGCGGTAACGGACGTCAACGTGCCCGGCGGCTGGAGCGACGATACGTTTGTTCCCTTCGACTACGGTTACTTCGCTGTCGTCTACGATACCGAGAAGCTGAAGAACCCGCCGAAGAGCCTGAAGGAACTGGTCGAAGGCAGTGGCGACGACAAGATCGTCATCCAGGACCCGCGCACCTCGACGCCTGGCCTCGGCCTGCTGCTGTGGGTGAAGTCGGTCTATGGCGACAAGGCGCCGGAAGCCTGGGCCAAGCTGAAGACCAAGGTGCTGACCGTGACGCCGGGCTGGAGCGAGGCCTATGGCCTGTTCACCAAGGGCGAGGCGCCGATGGTGCTGTCCTACACCACGTCCCCGGCCTACCACATGGTTGCCGAGAACACCGAGCGCTACCAGGCGGCGTCCTTTGAAGAAGGCGAGTATCTGCAGATCGAGGTTGCCGGCGTTACCACGACCGGCGCCAAGAACCCGCTGGCGCAAAAATTCATCGCCTTCATGACCGGGCCGAAATTCCAGGATGCCATTCCGGAGACCAACTGGATGTTTCCGGCCGGGAAGACCGACAAGGCGCTCAACGCGGCGTTCGACAAGCTGGTCAAGCCGACCAAGACCCTGCTGTTCAGCCCGGAGGAAGTGGCGGCCAACCGCAAGGCCTGGGTCGATGAGTGGCTGGCGGTGATGAGCAAGTAGTTTGGTCTTATGATCGAAATGAGCAAGTAGTTTGGTCTTATGATCGAAAGATGAGTGCTCTACGGCGCCCCCCTCTGCCCTGCCGGACATCTCCCCCTCTAGGGGGGAGATTGGCAGCTTGGGTGCCCCGCTCGTTCACCCGGCATTGGTCATTGGCGAAATCGCCAATGGCGGCTGATCTCCCCCCTAGAGGGGGAGATGTCCGGCAGGACAGAGGGGGGCGCGAAGGAACTCGACGCCTACTAAGGGTCTTTCGTGCAGCGCGCGTCTGACCCCCGCGTCACCGCCGGCATTGTCGCGCTCGTCGCCATCGCGCTGCTGATCGGCGGCGCGTTCGCCGGGCTGCTCGTCGAGGGCGGTCATGACCTCTCCGGCGCCTGGGCGGCTTTCGATCCCTATCTGCTGCGCGTCGTCCGGTTCACGCTCTGGCAGGCAATCCTGTCGACGCTGCTTTCGGTCGTCCCGGCGCTGTTCGTGGCGCGTGCACTGTCGCGGCATCCGCGGTTTCCCGGCCGCGCCTTCATCCTGCAGCTCTTCGCCGTGCCGCTGGCGCTGCCGGCGATCGTTGCCGCGCTCGGCATCCTGACGCTCTATGGCCGTGCCGGCTATTTCTCCGGCCTGTTCAGCGCCATTGGCGGTCAGGGGTGGCCGGGTATTTATGGTCTGTCGGGCATTCTGGTCGCGCATGTCTTCTTCAACCTGCCGCTATGCGTGCGCCTGTTCCTCGAAGCGCTGCAGACCATACCGGCTGACCAATGGCGGCTGGCGAGCCAGCTCGGCATGGGCGCGCGGCCGGCGTTCCGGCTGATCGAATGGCCGACACTGCGCGCGGCCTTGCCTGGTGTCGCCGGCCTTGTCTTCATGCTGTGTATCACCTCCTTCACCATCGTGCTGACGCTCGGCGGCGGGCCAGCCGCGACAACGCTGGAGGTCGGCATCTACCAGGCGCTGCGCTTCGATTTCGATCCCGCGCGAGCCGTGGCACTAACATTGCTGCAGATCGCCTTGACCTTTGTCGTGGTGCTGGCGCTGACGCGGCTCGGCGCCAATGTCGTGGGCGACACGAACCTGCCGGTGGCTCCTCGCCGCTACCTGCGGGTCAGCGGCAGTGAGGCTTCGCTCAACACGGCGCTCATCGTTCTGGCGCTGCTGTTCGTCGCCGGACCGATGGCCGCGACCGTGATGGCGGGGCTGGGCGCCGATCTTGGCAGGCTTGCCGGCGAGGCGGCGGTGCGGCAGGCGACACTGACAAGTGCCGCGCTGGCCTTCCTGTCGGCGCTGTTGTCGGTGATGCTGTCGCTGGCCCTGACAATGGCGCGGCGGGCTCTGGCCTTGAGCCGGCGCACAGCCCGAAGGACGCTGCTCGAACATGCCACCGATACCGGTGCCGGTTTCGTGCTGGTGGTGCCGCCCATCGTCATCGGCGCCGGCTGGTTCCTGCTGCTGCGCCATGCCGGCGACGTCTTTGCCATCGCCCCGGTGATGGTCGTCACCGTCAACGCCGTCATGGCCATGCCTTTTGCGTTGAGGGCCGTGCGCCCCGCCTATGACGCGGCGAGCGAGCGTCATGAAAGGCTCTGTGCGCAGCTCGGCATTTTCGGTTGGGCCAGGCTGAGGTTGATCGACTGGCCAACGCTGCGACGGCCGCTCGCCACAGCCTTCGCTTTCGCCATGGCGCTGTCGCTTGGCGATCTCGGTGTCATCGCCTTGTTCGGCAGTGATTCCGTGCAGACATTGCCCTACCTTCTCCTGGCGCGCATGGGCAGCTACCGCACGCAGGACGCCGCCGGGCTGGCGTTGCTGCTTGGCGTGGTCTGCCTGGCCCTGGTGCTGGCGGCCGACCGGCTGAGAAAGGAGACGGTGGTTCGTGACTGAGCGGGCAATTGGCGGGCAGGGGGCTTCGGTTCGGCTGGACAAGGTTTCGTTCAGCTATGGCGAAACGTCGCTTGCTTTCGACGTCGCGTTCGCCGCGGCGCGGATCACCGCCATCATGGGACCGAGCGGCTCGGGAAAGTCGACCCTGCTCAATCTGATCGCCGGGTTCGAGACGCCATTGTCCGGCCGCGTGCTGATCGGCGGGGCCGATGTCGGCGCCGAACCGCCGGCGGCGCGGCCGGTGTCGATGGTGTTCCAGGAAAACAACCTTTTCGCCCATCTCTGCGTCGAGCAGAATGTCGGGCTCGGCCGTTCGCCATCATTGCGGTTGAGCGAGGCCGACCGCGCGGCCATCGCCGACGCTCTTGCCCGCACCGGCCTTGCCGGCAAGGAAAAGCGGCTGCCGCGCGAACTGTCCGGCGGCGAACGGCAGCGCGTGGCGCTGGCGCGGGTGCTGGTGCTGGATCGCCCGGTGTTGTTGCTCGACGAACCTTTCGCGTCGCTCGGGCCCGCCTTGCGCGACGACATGCTCGACCTGGTCGCCGGCCTTCATGCCGAGCGAGGCATGACCGTGCTGTTCGTCACCCATCAGCCGGAAGACGCCCGCCGCATCGGCCAGAATGTGGTGTTTGTGGACAATGGCACAGTGGCGGCCATGGGCACTGCAGACGAATTCTTCGCCGGGACTGGTCCCGAAGCATTCCGGCGCTATATCGGCGTGAGTGCCCTATCACGAGATATTGCCCGGAAGCGGACATAATTTACGGTCAAACCGGCTTCAGGCGAAGGGACGCTTGCTTGCCTTGGCAGAAGTAGTGTGGCTAGGTCCGCCCTACCGGTCCGGCACAGGCCGTGATTTGCCTGCAGCATCCACCGCGAGCCCTTGAGGGGGCGTAGTGGAGGCCGTAGCAGTTTGTTTTTGCGCATGACAGTTCCGAAGATCGCCCCCGGTTTTCGTGGTCATGCTCCGGGACCCGAAAGGAAGCCGTTCTGGCGATCGGCGTTGAAAGACCAAGATTGAAGCCGCTGGCGCGCTTTCTGGCACTGGCCGGCTTTGCCGTGGCACTGGCAAGCTGCCAGATGTTCACGCCGCCGGACGTTCAGGAATCAGGCTTCCAGCCATCCGACAAGCCGATCACCGTCGACAATGTCGTCGCCAATGCCAAGCTCGCCGAAATGGCCAAGGCGCAGCACCCGCGCATCCTGGCGACCTATGGCGGCGAATATTCCGACCCCAAGCTGGAGCGCATGGTCGCGAAGGTCGTCGGCAATCTGACCGTTGTGTCGGCCAATCCGACCCAGACCTATCGCATCACCATTCTGAATTCACCCAACGTCAACGCCTTCGCCCTGCCTGGCGGCTACCTCTACATCACGCGCGGCCTGCTGGCGCTGGCCAATGATTCATCCGAGCTTGCCGCCGTCATCGCGCACGAAATGGGCCACGTCACCGCCAATCACGGCTTGCAGCGCCAGCAGCTGGAGGCCGAGGAAGGCCTGGCGACCAAGGTGGTCTCGGACGTGCTCGGAGATAGCCCGACCGCCAAGGCGGCCCTGATCCGCGGCAAGCTCAGGCTGGCGCAGTTCTCGCGCAACCAGGAACTGGAGGCCGACGCTATCGGCATCAAGTCGATCGGCGAAGCCGGCTACGATCCCTACGCCGCCGGCCGTTTCCTGCAGTCGATGTCGGCCTATACCGACTTCCGCTCGATATCGGGCGCCACCGACGCCAGCCTCGACTTCCTGGCCACGCATCCGAACACGCCGCAGCGCATCGACCTTGCGCAGCGCCATGCCCGCCAGTTCGGCGCGCCCGGCGTCGGCACGCGCGACCGCGATTCCTTCCTCGCCGGCATAGACGGCCTGCTCTATGGCGATACGCCGGAGGAAGGCTATGTACGCGGCGAGACCTTCCTACATCCGGGCCTGGGCGTCTCGTTCACGGTGCCGGACGGTTTCATCATCGACAACAACGCGGCGGCGGTGACGGCCACGGGGCCTGGCGACATCGCGATCCGCTTCGACGGCGTTTCGATCGACAAGAACCGTGCCCTGACCGATTACATCAAGAGCGGCTGGGTGGCGGGTCTCGACGAGAATTCCGTCAAGCAGGAGACGATCAACGGCAACGAGGCCGCGACCGCGCATGCCGGCGCGGAAGGCTGGCAGTTCGACATCGCGGTGATCCGTGCCGGCGGCCAGGTTTACCGGCTGCTGACCGCAGCGCCTTCGGCCAGCACCTCTCTGGAAACCGTGGCGCGTTCGGTGAGCGGTTCGTTCCGCATCCTGAGCCCCGCTGAAAAGGCGGCGCTGAAGCCCTTGCACATCCGCGTGCTTACCGTGCAGCCCGGCCAGACCATGGGAACGCTTGCCGCGCAGATGGTTGGCGTCGACCGCAAGCTCGACCTGTTCCGCGTGCTCAACGCGCTGTCGCCGGGCGCGGCGGTTTCTGCCGGTGACAAGGTCAAGATCGTCACCGACAAATAGCTGATATCGTGAGGTTCAGGCCGCCGTCGCCAGAAATTCCGGATTCTGCTTCACCAGCGCGACCTTGAGTTTCTCCATGGCGCGCGCCTCGATCTGACGCACGCGCTCCTTGGAGATGCCGAGCGTCTCGCCAAGCGCCTCCAGCGTGGCGCCGTCATCCGTCAGCCGGCGTTCCTCGATGATGCGCAACTCACGGGTGTTGAGCGCGGCGAGCGCGGCCTTCAACCAGACCGAACGGCGCGCGACGTCGATCTTGTCGCCGACGACCTCGTCGGGCAGCGGGTCGTCCGAGACGAGGAAATCCATGCGCTCGGTGGCGCCCGAATCGTCGGCAAGCGGGACGTTGAGCGAGGAATCGGGAGCCGACAGCCGCGAATCCATCATCGCCACATCCGCTTCGGAAACGCCGAGTGCCACCGATACCTCGCGGTAAAGGGTTTCGTTGGAAAGCGGTTCGGCGCCATTCGCAAGACGGGCGCGCAGGCGCCGCAGATTGAAGAACAGGGCCTTTTGCGCCGAGCTCGTGCCGCCGCGCACGATCGACCAGTTGCGCAGGATATAGTCCTGCATCGAGGCGCGAATCCACCATGTCGCATAGGTCGAGAAGCGCACCTCGCGCTCGGGCTCGAAACGGGCGGCGGCCTCGAGCAGGCCGACATGGCCTTCCTGGATCAGATCGCCGAGCGGCAGTCCGTAGTGGCGGAACTTGGATGCCATGGAGATGACAAGGCGCATATGGGCGACGGTAATGGAGTGCAACGCGTTCTGGTCGTTGTCCTCTTTCCACAGCAGTGCCAGCCGGTGTTCCTCATCACGCTCGAGATAGGGCGCCTTCATCGCCGCGCGGACCATGATCCGTCCTGCCGTGTCTTCCATCATGAGGCGCTCCCCTGGCTCAGGCGATGTGACCGATGTCACGAACTTGGCGGGCACAAGCTTGAAATCGCGGCGTCGTGCCCTAGAAAATCCAAAACAGCCATGCGCGAGAAAGGTTCCGCTGGTAGCGGCGGACTTAAGCCGTCCACGCGGCCCGATATTGGTTCCGGTCGGGCCAATCTCTGTGTCGAATTTTTCTTGAAGAATTCAGTTTCGGAAATGTCTCGTTTTTGAAAATCTGTTCCTTATTTTTTCGCTCCGCATCTGTCATTTTCCAGTCCTCACAACATGCCGGGTCTCCGGCCAAGGACGGGATCACAGAAAAATGAAATGGCTCAAGTCACTCATCATCGCCGGAACGCTGCAGGCGCTGGCCGTCGCATCCGGCCATGCCGGGGCAAATCTCGACCAGATCAAGCAGGCGGGTGTCATCAAGGTCGGCACGGAGGGTACTTACGCGCCCTTCACCTATCATGACGCTTCAGGCGCCCTGGTCGGCTTCGACGTCGAGATCGCCAAGGCGATCGGCGACAAGCTCGGCGTCAAGGTCGAATTCCTCGAAGGCAAGTGGGACGGGCTGATCGCCGGCCTCGACGTCAGCCGCTACGATGCCGTCATCAACGAAGTCGGCATCACCGATGCCCGCAAGGCCAAGTACGACTTCTCGGATCCCTATATCGCCTCCAAGGCGGTGCTGATCGTGCGTGGCGACAACACCGACATCAAGAGCTTCGCCGACCTCAAGGGCAAGAAGTCGGCGCAGTCGCTGACCTCGAACTTCGGCAAGCTGGCCGAGTCGAACGGCGCCGAACTCGTCGGCACCGACGGCTTTGACCAGTCGATCCAGCTGCTCCTGACCGGCCGCGCCGACGCGACCATCAACGACAGCCTGTCGTTCCTCGACTTCAAGAAGCACAAGCCCGACGCCAATGTGAAGATCGCGGCGCAGGAAGAGAACGCCGACTATTCCGGCGTCATCGTGCGCAAGGGCGATCCCGAACTGGTCGCCGCCATCAACAAGGCGCTGGCCGACATCAAGGCCGACGGCACATATCAGAAGATCGCCGACACCTATTTCGGCCAGGACGTTTCGAAGTAACTCACGTCGGGGCCGGTCAGCGGCTCCTGCAACACCATCCGGCGGCGGGCTGTCTTTGACGGCCCGCCGCTTTTGTCGTGATATGGCGCCAGCATAAGCGTTTCAATCACGCCGCCTTGACTGTTCCGGAGGGTCTTTCGTGCCGCACTGGCTGCAACTGATGCTGGACTCGCTGCCTTCGCTGTTGTGGGCGGCGCTGATCTTTACCGTGCCGCTGACGCTGTTGTCCTTCGTCCTCGGGCTGACCGTCGGTCTTGGTGCGGCGCTTGGCCGGCTGTTCGGGCCAAGGCCGCTGGTGGCGCTCGTGCGTTTCTATGTCTGGATCTTTCGCGGCACGCCGCTGCTGGTGCAGCTGTTCCTGATCTTCTACGGCCTGCCGTCGGTCGGCATCTTGCTCGACGCCTTCACCGCGGCCCTGATCGGCTTCACGCTCAACATCGGCGCCTACACGTCGGAAATCATCCGCGCGGCCATCGGCTCGGTGCCGAAAGGCCAGTGGGAGGCAGCCTATTCCATCGGCATGACATGGAGCCAGGCGATGCGGCGCACGATTCTGCCGCAAGCAGGGCGCGTCGCCGTGCCGCCGCTCTCCAACACCTTCATCTCTCTGGTCAAGGACACCTCGCTCGCCGCCGCCATCACGGTGCCGGAAATGTTCCAGGCCGCGCAGCGCATCGTCGCCACGACCTACGAGCCGCTGATCCTCTATGTCGAGGCGGCGATCCTCTATCTGGCGTTGAGTTCGGTGCTGTCGGCCCTGCAGACGCGGCTGGAGGGACGGCTCAACCGCTATGGCGGCTTCCTGGAGGCGCGCTCATGATCGGCCTCACCAACATCGAAAAGCGCTTCGGCGACAATCTGGTGCTAAAGGGGGTGACGGTCACAATCGCCGAAGGCAGCGTGACCGCGCTTGTCGGGCCTTCGGGCGGCGGCAAAAGCACGCTCCTGCGTTGCATCAACCTGCTGGAGATCCCGACGTCGGGCACGGTTCGCATCGGCGACGAAACGCTGGAATTCCGGCCCGGAGCCAAGGTGCCGGCCTTCGACATCAGGCGGCTGCGCCTGCAAACGGGCATGGTGTTCCAGAATTTTCAATTGTTCCCGCATCGCACCGCGATCGAGAATGTCATGGAAGGACTGGTGACGGTGCTGAAATGGTCGCCCGCGAAGGCGCGCGAGCGGGCGATGGCGCTTCTGGAGAAGGTGGGCATGGCGCACAAGGCCGACGCCTGGCCGGCGACCTTGTCGGGCGGCCAGCAGCAACGCGTGGCGATCGCCCGGGCGCTGGCGCCGTCGCCCAAGGTGCTTCTGTGCGACGAGCCGACCTCGGCGCTCGATCCCGAACTGGCGCAGGAGGTGGTCGACGTGCTGGGCCAGCTTGCCAGCGAGGGCACGACCATGGTGATGGCCACGCACGACCTGCGTCTCGCCTCCAAGATCGCGCGCGAAGTGGTGTTTCTCGATGCCGGCGTGGTGGTCGAGAGCGGGCCGGCTTCTGTCGTGTTCGACAATCCCGAGCGCGAACGGACGAAACGGTTCATTGCTTCGCTGCGGCAGGAGGCGGCGGCGGAAGGTGGCAAGATCTCTTCGTAGGTCTGCGCTGCCCCTCATTGCCCTGCCGGGCATTTCTCCCCGTATAGTGACGGGGAGAAAGGTCGCCGTCATTGATGATTGCGCAAATCATCTTCGTTTCAAGAAAGAATGTGGAGGCTGCGGAAGTGGCCCTTCTCCCCGTCGCTATACGGGGAGAAGGTGGCGGCAGCCGGATGAGGGGCGGCGCGGCGTATTCAAATTCCGCTTCCCAAAAGCAAAAAACCCGGCGCGAGGCCGGGTTTTTCATGAACTCAAACTGGCAAGCGATCAGGCAGCTTCTTCCTGCTCGGCTTCCTCATTGTCGGCCTTGGCGCCGCGCTTGGGGCCCTTGTTGAGGTTGACCTCGATCAGGCGCACGGCTTCGGTTTCCGACATGCGGTTGACGGCGGCGATCTCGCGGGCCATCCGGTCGAGCGCGGCTTCATAGAGCTGGCGTTCGGAATAGGACTGTTCCGGCTGGTTGTCGGCGCGGTAGAGGTCGCGCACGACTTCCGAGATCGAGATCAGGTCGCCCGAATTGATCTTGGCATCATATTCCTGGGCGCGGCGCGACCACATGGTGCGCTTGATGCGGGCGCGGCCCTGCACGACCTTCAGCGCGCGTTCGACATAATCCTCTTCCGACAGCTTGCGCATGCCGATGGAGGTCGCCTTGGCGACCGGCACCTTCAGGCGCATCTTGTCCTTCTGGAAGTCGATGACGAACAGTTCCAGCTTGTGCCCGGCCACTTCCTGCTCGTCGATCGAAACGATCTGGCCGACGCCGTGCGCCGGGTAGACGATATATTCGCCGGTCTTGAAACCGTGACGCGCACCGGTGGACTTCTTCTGCGGTGTGGTTGTTGCCATTACGCCCTGAACTCCTTGTTGTGGTACCGGCATCCTGCCGGCCCGAACTCGTGCGATCGGGGAACCCGATCGTTAGCCGCACAACTGGTGTACCCACCGGGAAAGGCCGGGACCGGCAAACCGCACGAATTGCGACCGCCTGGCCCAGATCGCTCTGGTCCGGATTGGGAATTTCACCTTTCAGTGATTTGGGGCGTCTGCGCCATAAATCGACGTTGTGTCACCGGCATGTTTCGTTGGTGTAACACAAAAAGTCGGAAGAATCAAGGTTTTGCTGCATACGCGAAGGCCACGACCTATCGCCGCCTGTCAAGGCGGTTAATGCACCATACCCTTTACGCTGCGTCATACCGCCTGAACGGTAGCGCTGTCAGTCACCCTCGCCGGGCTCGGCGGAGAAGTACTTTTCGAACTTGCCGGCCTCGCCGTCGAAGGCCTTTGCGTCGGCCGGCGGTTCCTTCTTGGCCGTGATGTTGGGCCATTTCTCGGCATATTCGGTGTTGATCTGCAGCCACTTGTCGAGGCCGGGCTCTGTGTCCGGCTTGATCGCATCCGCGGGGCATTCGGGCTCGCAGACACCGCAGTCGATGCATTCGTCCGGATGGATGACGAGCATGTTCTCGCCTTCATAGAAACAGTCGACCGGACAGACTTCGATGCAGTCCATGTACTTGCACTTGATGCAGTTGTCGGTCACGACATAGGTCATCGGTCGGCTCCGGGACGTCCCAACTTTATTGGGCTTTTTCCGTGAGGTAACGCCTTTGGCAGCCGCTTGCAAGGGCGGCCGTGCCCGGTGGCGCCGGCGTTTTGGAAATGAAATTTCATGCCGCCGGCTATGACGGGGTCATTGTCATCTCCGGGATCATTTGTTTGCCGGATTCAGACGTGGCCCGCATCCCGCATCCGCCGCGGCAAAGCCGCCGCCTTGGGGCGACTGGCCTCAATCGTCTTCGAACAGGCGATCGGTCTGGCGACGCTCTTTCTTGGTGGGTCGGCCACTGCCGGCCTCGCGCAGCGCCGGGATCGCGTCGGGAAGGGCCTCGCCTTTCGGTGTGGGCGGCGGCGACATGTCTTCGTAAAGGGTACGGGCTTCCTCGGCCGGGCCGCGCCGGGTGCCGGCGCCGAGCACCTTCCAGACGAAGATGCGCTGGTCGAGCGTGATCGTCAGCACGTCACCGGGCTTGACCAGATCGGAGGCCTGCGCCGCTTTGTCGCGATTGATGCGCACGCGACCCGCGACCACCAGCTTCGCCGCCAGCGAGCGCGATTTCACCGCGCGCGAGAAGAACAGCCATTTGTCGATGCGCTGGCGGCCTTCCGCAACCATCGAACCCCGCCGGCTTACTTCTTAAGCTGGTCGCGCAGGGCGGCGAGCTTGGCGAAAGGTGAGTCCGGATCGAAGCGGGCCGGGCGCTCCTCGCGCGGCTTGGGCTGGAAGGCGGGTTTTCCGCCGCCCTTGCCCCGGTCGGGGCCTTTGCCTTCCGCTCTGTTGTTCTTCCAGTCCGGCCTGCCGTCGCGGCGATCGGCGCGATCGCCTTGCGGCCGTCCGTCACGGCGCTGCTCGCCTTCGCCCTGCGGCTTGGGCTTGAACTTGGAGCGGTCGAAGCGCGGCTTGCCGGCGCCGTCGCGCCGACCTTCATGGGCGGGGCGTTCGCCTGACGCGCCGGTCGCCTGAGCGCCACCAGCTTCGGCCGGCGCATTGCCGCGTCCGCGCGCCTGTCCGTTGCGCTGGCGATTGTTGCGGCCTTCGTGATGGCGGGGGCGCTGCTCGAAGCGGCCCTGACGCCACAACAGGATCGGCTTCGGCGCTTCGGCTTCGGCAACGGCCTCGCCAAAGGCCGTTTCGGCCGCCACGGCAGGCTCGTCCGAAACCACCTCAGTTGCCGTCACGGCTTCGGCAGCCGGTTCCGCTGGCGTTGCCTCGACAGGCACGGCTTCCACCTCCGGCTCGCCGGCAGGTTCAGCAGCGGCCTCGGCTATCGCCTCCGATGCAGGTTCTTCTTCGGCTTCGGCAGGAGCTTGCACCTGCTCTTCCGGAACAGGGTCGGCCTGCGCTTCCGCGATGGCTTCGGCCGGAGCTTCGGCAGCGGCTGCCGGTTCGGAACCGTCCACCGCAGTCTCCGTAGCCCCATCCGTCGCGGCGGCTTCGGCCGCTCTGGCCTGCTCGGCGCGCGCGGCCTCTTCCGCCGCGAGCTTGGCGGCGGCGGCTTCCCGGGCGGCATTGTCCTGTGCCTCCAGCCGTGCCTTGACCTCGGCCGCCGGCTTCGGCTCGGCGCGATAGCCAAGGCCTTTCAGGATCTCTTCCATGTCGTCGGCGGTGGCGCCCAGAATGGACATCATCGGCGGCGTCACCATGAAGGACTGGCCGTCATAGGCGCCGTCCGGACGTTGGCCGAGGCCGGGCTTCCAGTTGGTCGCCGGGCGGATCAGGTCGGCCAGCCGCTCCAGAATGTCGATGCGCACGGCGCGGCGGCCGAGATTGCGGTAGCCGGCCAGCTTGTAAAAGGCCTTGTCGAAGGCCTGATCGATGACGACGGACGTGCGTCCGGATGCCAGCGCATGGACGACATCGCCAAAACCAGGCTTGTCCTTGCCGTCGTTCTTCAGCGCCCACAGCAGCGTCACCAGTCCGGCGGGAGCCGGCTTGATCAAGGCCGGCACGAAGACATGATAAGCGCCGAAGCGTACGCCCAGCCGGCGAAGCGCTGCCCGGCCTTCCTGGTCGAGCGACTTCATCTCCTCGGCGATGTCGCGGCGGTTGATGAGGCCGAAATTCTCGACCAGCTGGAACGCGATGCCTCTGCCGATGCCCGAAATCTGCTCGGCATTCTTCAAATCGACCAGCGGCTTCAGCAGCGACTCGATCTGGAAATTGACGAACCGTTCGGCGCGCGCGGCGACCTTGTCGCGCGCCGGGCCGGTCAGCTGTTCGTCGGCCAAAAGCACGAGGCGCGGCTTCAGCGCGTCTTCGCCGGACACCAGCGTGCCGATCGGCGCGCCGATCCAGCGCAGGACACCGTCCGAGCCAAGCGCGAGGTCGCCATTGGGGCAGGCGCCGAAGCGTTCGGCGCGCGCCTCGAATTCGGCGGCCAGCGCCTTCTGCGCGGCGGTGCGCACGGCCTTGGCGTCTTCGCCGCCGGCCGTCTGGTCGGCGGTGAAGCGGAACCCCTGCAATTCGCCAACGTGATGGCCTTCGACAAGGACGGTTCCGGTAGGACTGATTTCGGCTTCAGGCATGGTATTTTCTCTAAGGCGCCGCATGAGGACGGAAGTCCTGCGGTCTACGAAGCGTTTCGTCAACCGTTCATGCAGCGCATCCGACAGTCTGTCTTCGATTTCGCGCGTCTTTTCCTGCCAGTGTGCCTGATCGGCCAGCCAGCCGGGCCGGTTCGACACGAATGTCCAGGTGCGGATCTGCGCGATGCGGTGCGACAGCGTGTCGATGTCGCCCTCGGTGGTGTCGGCGCGGCGCACCTGCTCGGCCATGTAGTTCTCGTCGACATGGCCATGGCGGGCAAGGTCCATGTAGATCGAAGCGATGAGATCGGCGTGCTGGGCCGGCGCGATCTTGCGGTAGTCGGGCAGCGCGCAGGCTTCCCACAACAGCGCCACGCGTTTGGCATCGCTGGCAAGAGCGCGGATCTCCTCGTCGCGCGACAGATATTCGAGCGCCTGCGCATCGACGGCCGGCAGAGCGCGGGTCAGGCCCTCGACCGGCGCGTTGGTCTCGATCGAGCGCTTCAGCGCGTCAAGGCTGCTGAAGTCGAAGCGGGCGGTGCGCCATTGCAGCACCTTCACCGGGTCGAAGTCATGGCTTTCGATCTTCTTGACCAGTTCCTCGTCGAGCGGGTCGACCTGGCCGGTGACGCCGAAAGTGCCATCGCGCAGATGCCGGCCGGCGCGGCCGGCGATCTGGCCAAGCTCGGCTGCCGTCAGGTTGCGGTACTGATAGCCGTCGAACTTTCGGTTCTGGGCGAAGGCGACATGGTCGAGATCGAGGTTGAGGCCCATGCCGATGGCGTCGGTGGCGACGAGATAGTCGACATCGCCCGACTGGAATAGCGCCACCTGCGCGTTGCGCGTGCGCGGCGAAAGCGCACCGAGCACGACGGCGGCACCGCCCTGCTGGCGGCGGATCAGTTCGGCGATGGCGTAGACCTCGTCGGCGGAGAAGGCGACGATCGCCGTGCGGCGCGGCAGGCGGGTCAGCTTCTTGGAACCGGCATAGGCCAGATGCGACAGGCGCGGCCTCGTCACCACCGAGACGCCTTTGAGCAGACGCTGCAATATGCCGTGCATGGTGGCGGCGCCGAGCAGCAGCGTTTCCTGGCGGCCGCGCAGGTGCAGGATGCGGTCGGTGAAGATGTGGCCGCGCTCGAGGTCTCCGGCGAGCTGCACCTCGTCGATGGCGACGAAGGCGGCATCGGTCTCGCGCGGCATCGCCTCGACGGTGCAGACCGAATATTTCGCGCCGGGCGGCTGGATCTTTTCCTCGCCGGTGATCAGCGCGACCTTGTGGGCCCCGACCTTCTCGCAGACACGGCCATAGACCTCGCGCGCCAGCAGCCGAAGCGGCAGGCCGATGACGCCGGTCTCGTGCGCCACCATGCGCTCGATGGCGAGATGGGTCTTGCCGGTGTTGGTCGGTCCAAGCACGGCGGTCACGTCGCGGCCCGACAGGATCAGCGGCTCTGTGTGTTTGGGCTGGATATTCATCGGCTCGGAAATAAGGCTTTCTGGCCACTCATTGTCGGGAGCGCGCCTCGCGTGGCGCGTGTGACAGGCGACACATAGGGATTTCGGGCGCGAAGCGAAAGCGGAATGTTCCGGCAGGGGCCTGGAGGTGCCTTGGTCAACCCGCAAATCAGCCGGCGCTTAACAGTTGGAACGAGTCTGGAACGAATCGGCGACGAATCGCTGACTCCTCGGGATTCAGCTTTTGTTCACGGCTACATATGGATTTCGTGACCATGAGTCTCACCACATGCTGAATCGTCGAACTGGCCCGTTTTATGCTAGGCGAGTTACGCCGTTAATCCTTGCCGGAACGCTGGTCGAGCGGCCCGCCGGCTTCCGGCCAAGATTATGAAATTGTTAATCTTTCTGAATTTCGTCTTAAAGAATTCCGCAGGTTTCAGGCGATTAATGTTAACATTGCGCTCAAAGCCGGAACGAATCGGCGACAAACCGGCGCCGGCGCTATTTTCCCGGTTTGTTCCGTCAATATGTTGTGTTGTGAACAGCTTATCCACCGACAATCCACAGGCTTGACCACAGGTTTAGCCACAGATTCCGGTGAGCCTGTCTGTCGCCGTTAACCTTTGCGTGCCGGATTGGATCATCGCGCGGCGCCGTGTTCCCGGACCCGCGGAACTGGAACTGAAAAGCGGACCGGTTCCCGATCCGCTATCACGGCTTGAAGGCCGTTGCCTGTCTCAGGCGAAGTACTGGCCGCCATTGGCTGTGAGTGTCGAACCGGTGATGAAGCCGGCCTCTTCGGAAGCGAGGAACACCACGCAGCGCGCGATCTCTTCGGGTTCGCCGAGGCGGCCGACCGGGATCTGCGGCAGGATGCGCTCGTTGAGCACTTTCTCGTCGATCGCCTTGACCATCTCGGTGGCGATATAGCCGGGGCAGATGACGTTGACGGTGATGCCGGCGCGGGCCCCCTCTTGCGCGAGAGCCTTCGAGAAGCCGATGTCGCCGGCCTTGGCGGCGGAATAGTTGACCTGGCCGGCCTGGCCCTTCTGGCCGTTGATCGAGGAGATGGTGATGACGCGGCCGAACTTGCGGTCACGCATGCCGCCCCACAGCGGGTGCGTCATGTTGAAGACGCCCGACAAATTGGTGTCGATGACCTCTTTCCACTGCTCGCGCGTCAGTTTGTGGAACATGGCGTCGCGGGTGATGCCGGCATTGTTGACCAGCACCGAAACGGGGCCGAGATCGGCCTCGACCTGTTTGATGCCGGCGGCGCAAGCGTCATAGTCGGCGACCGACCATTTGTAGACCGGGATGCCGGTCTCCGCCTTGAACTTCGCAGCCGCCTCGTCATTGCCGGCGTAGTTCGCGGCAACGGAGTAGCCGGCCTTCTTCAGGGCGATCGAGATCGCGGCGCCAATGCCGCGCGAGCCACCGGTGACGATTGCAACCTTGGTCATGCGTTTCCCCTTTTGATATCGCCCTGTTGTCGGGCTTGGCAGGCACTGGATATGAAACGGGCGGCTTGCGCCGCCCGTCAATCGTTTTCTCAGAGGGCTTCCACGCACATGGCGACGCCCATGCCGCCGCCGATGCAGAGCGTGGCGAGGCCTTTCTTGGCGCCGCGGCGGCGCATCTCGTAGACCAGAGTGTTGAAGACGCGGGCGCCCGAGGCGCCGATCGGGTGGCCGATGGCGATGGCGCCGCCATTGACGTTGACGATCGAGGGATCCCAGCCCATGCCCTTATTGACGGCGCAGGCCTGGGCAGCGAAGGCTTCGTTGGCCTCGACCAGGTCGAGATCGCCGACCGACCAGCCGGCCTTTTCAAGGGCGCGCTTGGAAGCCGGGATCGGGCCAGTGCCCATGATCGACGGATCGACGCCGGCGGTCGCCCAGGAGGCGATGCGCGCCAGGGGCGTGATGCCGCGCCGCGCGGCTTCGGCTTCGCTCATCAGCAGCGCGCCGGCCGCACCGTCATTGATGCCCGAGGCGTTGGCCGCGGTCACCGTGCCGTCCTTGTCGAAGGCGGGCTTGAGCTTGGTCATGGCGTCGAGCGTGGCGCCGTGGCGGATATATTCGTCCTGGTCGACAATGGTGTCGCCCTTCTTGCCCTTGATGGTGAAGGCGACGATCTCGTCCTTGAACTTGCCGGCCTTCTGCGCGGCCTCGGCCTTGTTCTGCGAGGCCAGCGCAAAATGGTCCTGATCATCGCGTGTGATCTGGAACTGGCGGGCGACGTTCTCGGCCGTGTTGCCCATGTGGTAGCCGTTGAAGGCGTCCCACAGCCCGTCCTTGATCATGGTATCGATCATCTTGTAGTCGCCCATCTTGACGCCGGCGCGCAGATGCTCGGCATGCGGCGACAGCGACATCGATTCCTGACCGCCGGCGACGATCACCTTGGCGTCGCCCGTGGCGATCTGCTGCATGCCGAGCGCGATGGCACGCAGGCCCGAACCGCAGACCTGGTTGAGGCCCCAGGCGGTGGTTTCGATGGGCAGGCCGGCAAGGATCGAGGCCTGGCGGGCCGGGTTCTGTCCCTGGGCGGCGGTCAGGACCTGGCCGAGGATGACCTCGTCGACTTCGGCGGCCTCGACACCGGCGCGCGACAGCAATTCCCTGATGACGACGGCGCCGAGCTCATGCGCTGGCGTGGCCGCGAAGGCGCCGTTGAAGGAGCCGACGGCCGTGCGGGCGGCGCTGGCAATGACGATGGAATCGGACATTTTCTTCTCCAGACTTCAAGGGTGTTGTTCTGTCGTTGAGGACTTTTCTTGCCCTTTCCAAACCCCAAGTCAAACCGGAAATCGGCATGGCGCCCATGCGTCGCAAGCAGGCCGCGCATTGTGGTGCAGGCGGCCCGGGCGTTGCTGCGCAGCATATTTTGCCTGCTATGCAGCATTATATGCTCCCGCACTGCACAAACTGCTTGGAATTATGAGGCTTTTGCGCATATCTTCAAAAAGGGCGCAATCGTTACCGGCTGCTTACTCAGGCGCGCCGGTGTCCGGGGAGGATGCAGATGGCCGCAAAAGACGATCCGATCATTATCAAGAAATACGCCAACCGCCGCCTCTACAATACGGGCACCAGCACGTATGTGACGCTCGAGGACCTGGCCGAGATGGTCAAGAAGGGCGAGGAGTTCACCGTCCAGGACGCCAAGACCGGCGACGACATCACGCATCCGGTGCTGACCCAGATCATTTTCGAACTGGAGAACAAGGATGGGCAGAACATGCTGCCGATCCCGTTCCTGCGCCAGCTGATCGCCTTCTATGGCGACCAGATGCAGATGATCGTGCCGAGCTTCCTCGAACAGTCGATGATCGCCTTCTCCAAGGAGCAGGAGCGGTTTCGCGAGCAGATGAAGGGCGCGATCGGCAAGTCGCCGCTCGACGTCATGAAGATGGCGACGCCGATGAAGGCGCTCGAAGAGCAGACGCGGCGCAACATGGAAATGTTCCAGAACGCGATGCGGCTGTTCACGCCTTTTCCGCCAGCGGCCCCGACCCCTGCCGCGACCCCCGCCGAGCCCGCCCGGAAGGAAGCGCCGGAGAAGCCCGACGATCTGCAGCAGCTGAAGGACCAGATCGCGGCCATGCAGCGCAAGCTCGACACGATGTCTTGATCTAACTTCAGTCAATCCGGGGCAGCAATCCATCATAACGGCCGCGCGGCCTGATGATGTTGCCACTCACGATCTGTTCGACCATGTGCGCGGCCCAGCCGACGCCGCGTCCAAGCGCGAACAGTTGAAACGGCGCGTCGCGCGGCAGGCCGAGGCCGCGCGTCATCACGGCCAAGGCAAAATCTATATTCGGACGGGCGCCGGTCGCGGCGATAACGGCGGTCTCCAGCGACCGCAATGTGTCGTCGCTGTTGCCGATGGCAGCCAGAAGCGCGGTGGCCCTGGGGTCGCCTTCGGGATAGAGCTGGTGGCCAAAACCCGGTAGTGGCCGGTCGTGGCCGAGCCAGCGCCGGATCGCGGTGTCGGCGCCGTGCCGTGCCGCGTCCTCGGCCAGATGCATCACCGCTTCGCCGGCGCCACCGTGCCGGGGCCCGGACAATGTCGCCAGGCCTGCCAGGAGGCACGCAGCGGGCGAAGCCCCGGTCGAGGCCGCGACGCGCGCCGCGAAGGTCGAGGCGTTGAGTTCGTGATCGGCAAGCAGGACAAGCGCCCGGCGGATCGCATCCGCGCCGTCATCGCTCACCGACCAGCCTCGCGCCAATCGGTGATGCAGCGGGTCGGACCCTGCCGATGCACCGAGGGCGCCGGCCAGTACGCCGATCGCGCGCGCGGCGTCGGTACACAGTGAGGCGGCGTTTCGCCCAAGCGAAGGCCGCTCCTGGCCGGCAAGCATGGCGAGCCGCGCAAAGGCCGAAGCACGGCCGGCCTGATCGGAGAGGGGCGCCGCCGTCTCGAAATGGGCCGGTTCGGGCAAGGCCCACAGCACGGCGGCGGTCTCCTCCAGCGTGGCATGTTCGCTGAGCGCGGCCGCATCCTGGCCGCGATAGATGAGGCGACCGTGCCAGACGGTCGAGATGGCGGTGACGATCGACGGCTCACCCCAGGCGATCGCGCTTTCGGCGATGGCCGAGGGGCTGCGCCCGCGCGCCCGGCGGGTCGCCAGGGCCGCGATGTCATCGGCGCGATATTCGCTGCGGCGCGGATCGGTGCGATCCGGACGCATGCCGATTCGGCCGCGGCTGACATAGGCGTAGAGCGTCTGCGGCCGCACCTTGAGCCGTTCCAGCGCCTCTTCCCGCGACAGCCATTCGGACATGACGAGCCTGATATTGATTATGTTGATCAAGATTGATGCTTCTTTTGCACACGCTTATCTCCGATCAGCAAAAGCTTCAAGGAGACAAGGCGATGGCGAATGGGCTCGATGATGTGGTGGCGGCCGAAACGGTGCTGTCCGACGTGGACGGCCTGGGCGGCCGCCTGACGATCCGCGGCCATTCACTGCCCGAACTGGCCGGACGATGGAGTTTCCCGCAAGTCGTGCGCCTGCTGCTCGACGGCTTCTTCGACGATCTCCCCGGCGATGCCGAACTGGCGGGGCGTTTGGGCAAAGCGCGTGTCGAGGTTTTCGAACGCCTTCAGCCTTCGCTGGCCTTGCTGGCGCCGCTTGAAGTCTACAGCGCCATGCGCGCCGCGATGGCCCTGTTGCCGGATGGCGAAACGCTGGCGGACGCCTTGCTGCTCATTGCGGCGCCCTCGGTGCTGACGCCGGCGCTGTTGCGGCTGCGGCGTGGCGAGCAGCCGATCGCGCCGGACGCCAAGGCCGACCATGCCGCCGACATGCTGCGGATGCTCAGGGGTTCGGCCCCTTCGGCGGCGCTTGCCAAGGCGCTCGATACCTATCTGGTGACTGTCTGCGACCACGGGCTCAACGCCTCGACCTTCGCCACCCGCGTCGTCGCCTCGACATTGGCCGGCCTGACGTCGTCGGTGCTGGCCGGGCTTGGCGCGCTGAAGGGGCCGCTGCATGGCGGTGCGCCCGGCCCGGTTATCGAGATGCTCGACGCGATCGAGGCGCATGGCGATGCCGCCGGCTGGCTGCGCGACGAGATCGCCCATGGCAGGCGCATCATGGGCTTCGGCCACCGCATCTACCGCGTGCGCGATCCGCGCGCTGACGTGCTGAAGGCGGTGGTACGCAAGCTTGGCGGCGAAGGCGAAGCCGGGCGCAGGCTGGCCTTCGCCGAGACGGTCGAGCAGACGGCGCTCGACGTGCTTCGGATCGCCAAGCCGCAGCGCTCGCTGCAGACCAATGTCGAGTTCTACACGGCACTGGTGCTGGAAGCGGCGGGCTTTCCGCCTGATGCCTTCAGCAATGTCTTTGCCGCCGGGCGTGTCGCCGGCTGGGTCGCGCATGCGCGCGAGCAGCAGACGACCGGCCGGCTGATCCGCCCGCAATCGCGCTATGTCGGTCCGGTGCCGGACCTGGTTGCGTAACGCAGGTCTGGTTTCCTCGCCCCCGCGAAGCGGGGGAGAGGTGGCCCGGCGAAGCCGGGACGGAGAGGGGGACGCCAGCCGCAAGGTCCGCGTCGCCGATGGTTGAGCGCGGGCGCTGATCTGCGTTGGCAGTTCTGTGCGCCAAATTTCCTCTGCCGCGCAGGCCCCTCTCCGTCCCGGCTACGCCGGGCCACCTTGTATCTACACGAGAGAGATTTCGTGGGAATGAAGCGATTGAGCCAAGGTCCGGGCGGCCGCCCGGACCTTGGCTTGGCGAAGTCGCCCGTACCACCTGAGGTTACAGCCGCGGGAGAGCTTGGGATCTTCGCCTTCGTCA
>NZ_JAFKIC010000135.1 GCF_017306585.1 Mesorhizobium sp.
TGGAGTGCGTTCAGCCAAGAATTGGTGCGAGAAAGCAATCGCTATGAGTTGAGATGCTGGCGGGACAGCGCCCCCCTCTGTCCTGCCGGACATCTCCCCCATATGGGGGGAGATCGGCAGCCTCGGCGCCCCATCTTACGGCTCGGCGTCGAACACCGGGGTGAACGCCCGGATCGTGCAGGGCGTCGGGTTGACGTGACGGATGCGCACCCGCCCCTGCCCTTCCCAGCTGTCGTCGATCGGCACCTCGACATTGCCGGTGAACAGCGTTGCCCCGCCGTCGGGCGTCACGATCGAGGGCATGCGCACGGGTTCCCAGCGCCCGCGCATCAGGGACTGCACTTCCAGCCCCGTTGTGTCGGTCTCGAACAGCGACAGGATCACCTTCGCCACTTTCTTGCGGCGGCCGATGAGGGAGCCGTCGCGGCCGCCGACATCGAGCTCCAGCGTGTCGGCGCTTGCCGCATAGGGCAGGCCGAGCTGCCATCGGGCGGCGCTCGCTCCGCCCGGCAAAGTCACCGTGCCACCGCCGCTGACGGTCAGGCCGCGATAGACCTTGCCGTCGGCCAGCACGTCGACGAACTGGCCGGCCAGATGCGCGGCGCCTCCGACTGATGTGACCGCCGCCCCGATATAGGTCAGGCCGCAATCGACCTCGAAGGCATCGGCGACGGCGTCATATTCGAACGGCGCGGTCTTGATCTCGATATAGCGCTTCGTCACACCGCCGATGGTGCGCTTGACGACGAGCCAGAGGTCGTCGTTGCCGGCCTGGCCTGGAGTGACCGCGGCGCTCTCGACCACCGCCCAGCCCGTGCCGTCGAAGCCGCCGCCCAGACGGTGCCGGTGCATGCCGCGCACCTCCTGGCTCGGCTGATGGGTGTAGCCGCCGAGCTCGCCGTTCTCGAGCGGAAACCACAGCAGCGGGTCGGGATCAGTCTGGAAGGCCAGTTCGATCACACCCTGCTTGGGGATATGCTCCGAGACCTGGCCCACGTCATCCGAGGAGAAACGGCTCTGCGCCGTCTGCGTCAGCTCGGCGATCGATCGGCGCGAGCGCGTCACATAGAGGAACGACTGGCCGGCATCGACCGGCCGGATGCGCGCGCAGCCGAAGGTGCGCGAGCGGCGGTTCTTGAAGGAGGACGGCGTCAGAGCCTCGTCTATGCCCGAGCCCGAAAGCGCGCGCACGCCGCCGGACGTGCCGATCAGCAGCGCGCCGTCGGAATCGGCGATCCAAACGATGTCGTTGGCCTGGCCGCCGCCGGCCTGAAGGAATTCGATGGCGTCATCGTCCTTTTCACCCAGGGCGAAATTGTCGAAATCGCCCGTCCTCGACGCATAGACCGAGAAACGGCGGCTGAAGGCCAGGCGTTCCTCATACAGCGAACCGCTTTCGACATACTTGCCGGGGACGAACGTGCCGAGCCGCCAGCGGGTGATTGGCGACAGGTCAGGCAGGGCATGCCCGTACATCGTGACCTGAACGAGGGTTGTGCTGGTTCGCCCGGTGATCTTCGCCCAGCGCCAGATGTTGTCGCCGCCGAGAAGCCGAATGGCTCGGCCGATATCCGAGGTCTGGAACCCCGTGCCGCCATTGATGCCGACGACGGATGAAGCCGTGAGATTGAAAGGCGTCATCAGGGCGCCATCTTCGTTGGGAGCCCATTCGGCCAGCTGCGTGTTTGCGCTGTCAGGGCCACCACCACCCTCCATATCCAGCCGCAGATACTCGAACGGGGTCTTGTTGAAGAAATCGAAATATCGGCGTTCGTAGGGAGACCATCCGATCTGGGCGACTTGCGAATCGATCGTCGTCCAGTTGGTTCCGTTGTTAGACCCCTGAACCACCCACTGTGTCGGCATGTCTTCTGCATTTGCCGCGCCGCCGGATGCCTGCACCCAATAGGCGTTGCAGACCTTTTGCGCGCCGCCGGGTTGCTGGTACTGGACCCAGGCTGTTGTTCCGGAGGACAGGAAAGACAGCGTGCGGCCGTTCTTGTCGAACAATTGCCACGCATTGCCCGTCGCATTCTGGCTGGAGACCGTGCCTGTTGGCGTGGTCAACCCGGTCATCTTCGGGACGAACGAACCGTACGATGCCGGCGTCAGTGTCGTGGAAGTGTCGTTGATGTCGTCATACGGGCCGTCGAGGAACTGGAAGTCGTCGAGCGTCCAGGCGGTGTGCGCCGTGCGCGTCAGCACCTTCGGCGGATAGTTGCGATGGGTGATCCACATCTGGTCGGCCGACTGCACATAGGCGAGCTCGAACAGGTCCGCTTCGAGATAGGGCGACGCCACTTCCACCGTGCCGACGCGGGCGCCATAGGCATAGACGCGGATATACTGGTCGCCGAATTCGAGCGCATAGGCCTGGTCGGCCGAGAAGATGAACGGGATCAGCCGTGTCTTTTTCGCCGAAAGCTTGACCTCGCCGGCGAAATAGGTGCCGCCGCGCTTGCGGATGCCGCCATGCGGCAGCGTCACGAAGTTCTCGCACCGGGCGAGTGCCGCCCGATAGAAATCGAGCGACGCGCGAGCGTGCAAACGCGGACTGATCTCGCCGCGGGTGAAGACGTCCTGAACCGGATAGAGCGACGTCATCAGCGCACACCCCTGCCGTCGCCGCGCTGAAAGGACCAGGAAGCGGTGTAAAGCCGCCCGCCCCGCTGGATCGCATTGGCATTGAAGGCGGCGTCCAGCGCCCGGTCATAGGCCGCGCGGGCGATGTCGATCATCCCTGACTTGTAGGTCAGCGGATGCGCGACCTTGACGGCGAGCGCGGCCACCACCACCTCGGTGAAAAGCGCGTCCCAGTCGTTGGGGTCGGTCAGGTTGGCGACGTAGCGGATGACAAGCGGCCCGGGCTGGTCCGAATAGATCAATCCCGCCTCCTGCCGCCACGAGACCGGCACCCCGTCCGCCTCGCCATTGTGGGTCATCGGCAGCGGGCGCAGGCAGTCGGCCGGCAGTTCATAGGCGAAGTTCAACGTGCAGGCGCTGTTGCCTGTATCCGATGCCGTCACCGTGGCGCGCAGGATCGCGAACACCCAGGCGCATTTGGTCAGCTCGGCCTCGCGCGTCAGGTCGAAATGCAGGTTGAGCAGACGCGCCGCCTTGACGTCCTGGTCGAGACTGTCGATCGGCGCCTCGTCGAGCACGGCGAGCGCCATATTGGCGATGTCGAGTGGTGTGATGGCCATGGGTCGCCTCGTGGTGAATGATTAGGGAAAGAGCTTCTTTCTCCCCGCTCACAGGGAGAAATGCCGGCAGGGCTGAGGGCGGCGCCGGCATCGAAAGCTGGCGCCAATTTCCAAGCGCTGGCGCTGCCCTCACCTGCCTGCCGACATCTGTCAGCGTAGACGGGGCGAGGAGTTCTGCGCGGCCGTAAATCTCAATTTCGGAGAAACGATATTTCTGACCGACGCCAGCCTGGCTGTCTGGGCTGTCTAGAGCCGTTCAGCGTTTCATAGAATCGCTGAAAGGCTCTAACTCTTTGTTTTTACGCAATTCCCTAGGGGAAACCGTTTCATACCTTTCCTGGAATTGCTTTAGTATCCGTCCTCGCTGGCGCAGTAGGTCAGCGTCACGACCTGAGACGGCGCTTCCTGCGCCGCAGCCCCCGCCAGCTTACTTTTGAGATCGAGTCACGCGGGTCGCAACAGACCACAGTGCCTCTGAACCGCTGGCTACTTCTCAGGAAGCGCAATACCTTTCGCCAACTTCAACCATGTTTTTCTGGCGATTTCATAAGTGTCCTCGGTTGTATAACAGATCAACGTAACAACCCCGAAGGGAGCCTCCGAGACGGCCGTCCAGTTCCGGATCAGGCCAGGTTTCCTGAGGCGGACAGAAGATAACGAAACATCCCGGCCATCGATCTTGACGAGCGACGGCTTGTCGATCGCTATGGGATCGAAGCCATAAGTAACACCCCTGGCAATTGTTTCATCGTTGATCTCGTTTCGGTACCGTTCGAAGAACTCATGCGAGTCCAAGCCTGTCGGAGTCGTTGTCGAAACCACGCTGCAATCGCCACCACACGCGTCGGCCATGCATGACAGGAAGATCTTTTGATCCTGAAACTCCGCCTGCCACAAATCATCGCTGTATGTCAGTTTCACGCCCGTGGTGGGTTCGGAGATTTCTCCCGCGAAGACTGACGAGACGACGGAAAGAACGAAAAGGATTGTCGTTGCGGAGCGCATGGAGCTGATTATTTCCTCTGATCTTGAGCTTGAGGCTCTCTTCGAGCAACCTGCCCCAGATCAACCATCCGCGCTAAGCCAAATCAATGTCTCGGGAGGCAAATTTCCGGCTGCGTGCGCGCCTTACCCGACCAGCCATTGCCGCCATATCGGCATGGATAATATCGATAGGACGATGAGAGCACACCAAACCCACCCTAGCCACACCAAGAGCAAACACCACCAGGCAAATCGATCGCCTCGTGCAGCCGCTCGTTTGACGGCGGCATACTTGGCCCAACTCGAAATGGAGTAGAGCGTTGAATACACGGAACCGCCCTTTGGAGGGGCCGCCTCGATTTCCTCGCCGAGAAGATGGCCTCCGTACAATTGGAACGGCGCCGAGAGGACAAGGCTTATCGTGATGGCAAAAAGGAACCAGTTCAAACCAATATTCTCTCGCTGCCGTAAACCCCTATTCTAGCTGCCTTCGAGAATGAAATAGTAACGTCACCCATTACAATTAGACCATTTTATTCAAGAAGCGGGGGCACATTGCCCCCGCCTTTTTGGCCCGGTCAGGCCTCGGTCGTCTTCAGCGCGATGAAGGTCATGTTCTTCACGCTCGATGCCGTGCGGTCCCAGTTCGCCGCCAGCGCCAGCTCCGCGTCGGTGGCGAACTCGCCGGCGGTGGAGGCGTCGAGGAAGCGGGTGCCGGGCACATGCGGCACGAAATGCCGGCGGCCCACCATCTCGGTGACGCCGCCGCCATGGCCCTGGCGCGGCTTGCGGTCGAACTCCAGCGGGCCGCCCTCGGTGTTGACGGGCAGCTCGTTCCACAGGATCGCCTTGTCCTTGAACATGAACGCCGTGTAGGCGCCCTACGGCGCCCCCCTCTGTCCTGCCGGACATCTCCTCCTCAAGGGGGGAGATTGGCTGTCGCGGGCGCCGCGTTCCGGCATGCCCCCCTAGCGCGCTCAGCCCGAAAACCCACCGCAACCGAACCGGCCGCCATCCCCGGCGGCCCATCGCCGCGCGCCCTTCAAACCGCCAGGCAGGAGACAGCCAATGGTCCATGTCATTCCCCTGTCCATCGCCCAGCGCCGGCGTGATCCCGACAAGACGCAGCAAGCTCCTGAGATAACGCCCATAGCCGGCCCTACGCGGGGCTATGCGGGCGATGTCGGGGAACTGACCGCGCATTACCAGCAGCGCATGGCGCAGCAGGAGGCTTTCGACACCGACTTCATCCGCCGCCATTTCGACGGCCAGCTGGCAAAGGCCGAGGACGAGGCGGCGGCGAAGGCGCCGGCCGACGGGCGCGGCCTGCATGACGCCATCTATGGCGAGCTCGACCCCTATACCGGGCAGGTGGCCAAGCCCGGCCTGTTCGACGCCCTGTTCCAGGACATTCTGCGGCAAGTGCCCGAGGGCCAGCGGGCGGATTTCATCCGGCAAGGCTCTGCAACGCGCGAGGCCCGCTCGCTGCGCCTGGCGGCGAGGCAGATCCAACTGCGTGACGCTTACGAGCAGGCCCGGCTCGACACGGTGCTGAACGACAATGCCGCGGCGATCGGCAAGGGTGGAGGCGCAGATCGCCAGGGATCCACAGCGGGCGCTGGATATGCTGACGACCGGAGCGATTACAGACGCTGCCGGCGACGATGCCGCCGGCGACGCGGCCATGGGCTGGATGCTCGCGCCGAGCAGCCTGAAGGCGGCGAAAGGCGACCGTGTCGGGAGACTGACGCCGGATGAAAGGGTGGCGCAGGCGTTTGGCGACACTGCTCCGCCGGATCAGGCCATTCCCCTCGAGGCGATAACCTATCTGAAGCCGGACGATCTCGCGGCGCTGAAGGCTCAGGCCAACAACGCCACAGTGGCTCGGATGATCGGTGCGCATGCGAGAGTCATGCTTGCCGAGCAGAACGCGCCGGCTGTCATCGCCACCACGGGAAAATACCCCGAAGAGGAACCGACGGCGCAGGATTTCGTCAACATCTACGGCTCCGATGAGGGCCCGAGGCGCTTCGATGACTTCCGCATAACGACCGGCGTCGCCAAGGCGTACTCCGACATGTATCCGGCGACGAACCAGGCGATCCATGCCGATCTCCGTGACGCCGAACCCGCGCCCGGCGGTTCGCCGGAAGCGGTTGAACGCTACGAGGTAAAGGCGGCGGCCGCCCGCCTGATCATGCTCGCTCGCGATGCCGATCCCGCCGCCTATGTCAGCCAGCTGTATCGCGGCGATGCTCCGGACTGGAGCAAGCTTGAAACGCCCGAGGATTTCCAGGCCGCCGTCAACTGGGCCCGGGCCGCTCAGCAGCAAATGGGGTTCAGGACGGTGTTGTCCGTCCCGCAGGAATTCTCGGACAGGATGGGCGCCAGATATGTCGATGAAAGCGTGCCGCCGCAGCAGCGCATCATCGAACTGAGCGAGAAATTCAAGGCACTGCGCAACCCTGAAGAGCGCTTCACTTTCGCTTGGCAGATGCTGCCGTCCGCCCTGGCCGGCCTGCGCCGGAACGCGGCAGGCAAACCGAGCCGTCGGGAAACTGCGCATGGCGCGACAGCATGTTGAGCCCATGCGCGGCATATTGCCGGGAAAGCGCGGTGCCCGCCCCTTCCAGCGTTTCGCGGCGGCCGTCGCGCGGCCACGCGAAGGGCAGCCAGTCGCCCCAGGGTTTCAGGGTCAGCGCCTGCATCGCCGGGGTCTGCTGCGAGGCCCTGACGGCTTTTGTGACGTAGACGACGTCCGTTTCGGTGTCCCAGGCGAGTTCGACGGCGGCGGAAGGATGGTCCCAGCCGAAATCGAGCGCGCCGAGCCTCGGCCAGTAGCGCGGCAGCCGGAACGGCTCGCAGGCGATCAACTCCTCGGCCACCGGAAAGATGCGGCCCGAGCCCAGCACCGGAATGCCTTTCGCGCGGGCCTCGCGCTCATGCGCGGGATAGGCGGCCACGATCGCGGCACGTTCCCCCGGCGAATAATGCTCCGCCTCGTCGATGGTCATGAAGGTGACGTGTCGGGACATGGCGGTTTCCTGATTCAGCGTCTGCGCAAATTGGCGTATCGCCTTGTCCACGCACGGTTTTTTCCCGCCACCTGCCGCTGGCCGAACGATAGAAGAGCCATTCCGCTCAGCCGTGAGCGGCAGCTTCCCGCATTTGCGCATGCCGGCGCACATGCTCCAGCGTCAGTTCGGGGCCGATATGCGAAAGCTCGGTCGCGGCCGCTTCGGCCGCATCGGCCGCGGGTTCGATGACGCGCTCGAACATATCGCGCTCGTAGAGCCTGACCGCCTCGCGCCAGTCGCCGGCCTCGACGAGATGGCGCGCAAGCTCGGCGGCGTCGAGCATGGCGGCATTGACGCCCTCGCCGCCGAAGGGCGACATAAGATGGGCGGCATCGCCCAGCAGCGTCACACCGACCCGGTTTTGCCAATGATGGCCGACCGGCAGCGCATGGATGGGGCGCGCCACGATCTGGTCGTTGCTGGCCGCGATCAGCGCCAGGATCTCGGGCGACCAGCCTTCGAACTCCGCCATCAGCCGTGCCCGCGCTGCCGCCGGCGTGGAAAAATCGAAGGTCCGGGCCGCCCAGTCGGCCGGCACGCGGAAGATGGCGTAGCCGCGCAGATGGGCATTGGCGTTGCGCTGGACGATCATGTTCCTGCCATCGCCTTCGACGCCGATCTTGCCGCGACCGACCAGCTTCGAGATCGCCGGGTGTCTGGCGTCGACATCGTCGATGCCGAACTCGATGAAGGTCAGTCCCGAATACTGAGGGCGATAGCGCGACACCAGCGGGCGCACGCGCGACCAGGCGCCATCGGCGCCGACGACCAGATCGAACGGCCCCAGCAGATCAGGGCCGAAGGCAAGGTCATAGGCGCCGTCCGGGCGCGCATAGACTTCACGCAGGTCCCTGCCCCATTGCACGGTGCCTTCGGGCAGCGAGGCAAGCAGGATCTCGCGCAGCGCCGAGCGGTCCACCTCGGGGCGATCTCCGCTGTCGTCGTCATCGGCCACTATCAGCTGACCGTTCTTGTCGTAGAGCCGGCTGCCCTGGTCCTCGTAGCGCGCGATGCGCAGGAATTCCTGTTCCAGCCCGGCGCGCCGCAGCGCCAGCTGGCCGGACTCGACATGCAGGTCGAGCGTGCCGCCCTGCGGGCGGAACAGCGCATGCTCCTCGCGCTCGAAGACGGTCGCGGCGATGCCGTTGATATGGAGAATGCGGGCCAGCGTCAGCCCGGCCGGGCCGGCGCCGATGATGGCGATGCGTGGGGTCGTTGCGGTCATGGACAGAGGTCTCGCAGTGAATTATATAGGAGCCTATATAATATCCATAGGTACCTATGCAACCCATGATCGACTGGAATCTGTTCTCGGACCCCGCCCCGCTCGTCAACATGGCCTCGCGCAGCTTCGCCCGCCTGGGCGAACGTCGCGTCAAGCCGTTCGGTTTCTCCATCGGCCAGTTGCCGGTCGTCTATCTGCTGCGCCATGGCGGCGCGATGTCGCAAAGAGATCTCGCGCGCCTCGCCAAGATCGAGCAGCCCTCCATGGCGCAAGTGTTGTCGCGCATGGAGCGCGACGGGCGCGTGCGCCGATCGCCCGATCCCGCCGACGGCCGCAGCCAGTTGATCTCGCTCACCGAAGCGGCGCTTGAGAAACTGCCCGCAACGCGCACGGCCCTGGAGCAAGGCAAGGAGCGCGCCTTGGCCGGCTTCAGCGAAGACGAGGTTCGGATGCTGGTCGGCCTGCTGAGGCGGCTGAACGAGAACCTCGATCAAATGGTGGCGCGGGAAGTGGAGTGAGTGCTCGCAAGACTTGGGTTCCTCGCCCCCATCGCAGATGGGGGAGAGGTGGCGCGGCGAAGCCGCGACGGAGAGGGGGAATCGCGCGAACCAGGCAAGCAGGGCTTCACCTTGTCGACCCGGCGCCTTACGAAGCCCCCGCTCCGTCCGCTTCGCGGCCACCTCTCCCCCGCTCTGCGGGGGCGAGGAACCCAAATCCTGCAACCTCACCCCTTGCCCATCCCCTCCACATCCGCCGCGCTCAAGAACAGCAGCACCACATCGCTCATCCCGAGCAGCGGCGTGAAGGTCACGATCGTGATCCCGCCTGTGGCGTTGGTGCGGGTCAGGCCTTCGGAATAGATGTCGATCGGCGGCTCCTCGTCGAACCACACGCCGTGCAGGGTCTCGCCCTGCCATTTCTCGCGGCCCTTCTCGAAACTCTTGAATGACAGCACGCTCTCGCCGGCCTGCACGTCGCCGCCGCCGCCATGGCGCACCACCACGCTGTCGAGCGCGCCGGGCGCGCCGCGGCCCATGATGGTGTCCGAAATGGCATCGGCCGGGATCATGCCGGTGCCCCAGGCGGATTGCTGCTGCGGCGGGCCGACCAGCACGCGCTGCGGATTGTCGCGCGTGCCCTCGCCGGTCACGCCGGCGGCCCACAGCCTGACCGCGTTGTCGAACACCTTGCCTTGCCACCACGCGGGATAGCGGCCGGTGAGATGCATGGCCCACTCCGCGCCGCCCGCCCTCGTCTTGCCGAGCTGGTTGCCGGCCATGAACAGGCGCTCGCGGTTTTTTGCGCCCGCCGCGTGAAATTCGGCCTGGCGTTGGTACGGCTTGTAAGCGGCCAATTGATTGCGGCTGCGCCGGCGCTCAAGCTCCGTCAGCAGCGCCAGATATTCCGCCCTGGCCGGAATGATCGACGGGTCCGTCGAGGAACGGCCGGAGGATGGCTTCGAGGGCCCGGATGCGGCTGCGGATCTCCTCATCGCTGAGCGTGTCCATTTGGTTGATGGCGGCATCTATGTCCTTGGGCAGCACCGAGAGCACGATCTTGAGATACTGGTCCGGCTTGTCGGCCCGCACCTCGGCGATGACGCCGGCGCCATGGGCGCGGAAATCGGCGCAAACGACGGCGAGAAAATCATCACCCAGCGTCTTTTTCGCGCGTTTGGGGCGAGGTTTGGTCGCGGCGGCCGGCGGCCTGTCGACTGGCTTGCGCCGCACGGCCCGTGCCTTGCGGGGCGGCCCGGCATCGGTTTGGTCAGTCATGGACCGGCGCCACGCTATCGGCCTCGCCGGCACCAATCGCCGGCTTCTGCCTTGGCGGCTTTTTCGGCCCGGCGGGCTTCTTGCGCCTCTTGGCGGCTTTCTTCTTCGCGGGCTCCACGGGCCTTGCCGTTCCGGCAGGCTTCGTGGCCTTGAGCCGCGCCATGGCGAGGCCGACGAGCTGCCCGCCGATCGCGGCCTGCGGAAAGCCGAAGCCGCCGGCGACATTCCGCACCATGCCGATGAGCACACCGGGCATGACCGGCTCGATACGCCCCAGCCGCGCTTGCGGTGCCGCGCCCTCGAATTCGCCGATGGCGCTGACGATCTCGAGGCCGTCGTCATTGGTGATGATGGTGGCATAACGGGGCATGGGATCTCTCCTCACGGCGACGGCCTTCAATGTCGATACCGGGATCCAGAACCGGACTTGCCGAGATATCCCGGCCTTGAGTACCTTGGCTGTCTGAGAATTCGCGAGGGGGGAGTTCCGTGGGACCATCGTCGACTCCAGCAAGGCTTGGCACGCCTCGAGCGCTCGTCGGCCTGATCGTGCTGTCGGCCCTCGTCGTCCCCTTATCTGCCTCCGGGACAAGGGCGCAGGCCAGCTCCGCCCAGCCAGGCTCGGACTGTACGGTAAGCCAAGCCGGATCAGTCTGCTTCGGAGAACAGCATTCCATCGCCCTGGATGCGAAGGGAGAGATCGATCTCCTGAACCAGATGTGGCAGCAAGGCTGGCGCGGAGTGAACCCTCTGCGCAATCTGCACCACGGCGTGATCGACGGGAATGTCTGGGAATATGTCGGCTTCACCTGGAAGAACACCGTGGAGTACGAGGCCAACCCGATCGAGAAAGCGGATCATATTTCAACGCCGGAAGGATTTACCTTCTGCGGTTACAGGATAGTCGAAATCAGCATGAACAATGGCGACCTGATCATCGTACCCAGGGACGAAGACATCCTGGTCAATTTCGATGTAAAGCCGCATGGTGACACATTCAACCAGACCAGGGCCTGGCTGAATTTTGGTGTTCAGGCTCGATACTACAAGAAACTTCGGGCAGACGCGCAGCCGCCCACCGACTGCCAGGACGCATATTGGCGCACGATTCCCTACGTAAGCTCCAACATAACGTCGCCGCCCAGCGGCCGCCTTCCGGCTCAAAACGAGCCGCTGACAATGGCGATCCTGGGCGAAGGCGCCACGCAAGGATCCGCATGCGGCCATGCCGAGCAGAATGCCCGCATCGATGCGGCCAAGACGAACCAGACCGTCACCGGTATCGGAGCCTGCCAATGCACGCAGGACGACTCCAGGCAGCTTTGGGTCTGCAAGCTCCCCTACGCGGTTTCGCGATGATTTCGACCGGTCGCCTGCCCCCGGCACGGCCGATACCGGCATCCATTCAAGACAAAACCCGCCACGGCGGCGGGTCACTGGCGCAAATCAGCACCGTGGCTCTAAATGTACCATGGCTGCCCTCAGCGGTCAACAAAAAAAGGAACAAATTCCTATCAACCACCCCTAAGCCTCCTCCTCGATCACGCTCTGCGCGATCTGGGCCGCGCCGCCATTGATGCGGGCGGCGATGACATGGCCGAGCGCCACCGCCCCCACGCACAGCACCACCGACAGGCCGACGTTCAGCGCCGCCCGACCAAACCCGCCGGCGCGCAGCAGGTCCAGCGTCTGCAGGCTGAAGGAGGAGAAAGTGGTATAGCCGCCACACAGCCCGATCATCACGAACAGGCGCAGGCTGTCGGAAGCCGGATAACGCCCGCCGGCGAGCGTCAGCGTGCCGAAGAAGCCGATCAGCAGCGAGCCGCTGATGTTGATGATGATGGTGCCCCAGGGCAGCTGGCTGCTCACCGGCAGCGCCCAGGTGGAGACGAGATAGCGCGCCAGCGTACCGAGCGCACCGCCGGCCATGACGATAAGACAGTTCGAAAAAGACATGCTCGATCCTCTGTTGAGGCGAGCATGAAGCCCGCCATGGCGGCGGGATCGACAGACTCCCACCGCGGTTTTCGCGGCAGGAGTCATCAGCCATCACTGGCGGTTTCGGGAGAACTCCATTCCCATCACTGGCAAGATGCCAGAGCTCCGGGCATCCGGCAAGGTGGCGCAGGCAAGCTTGGCGGGAGGCTGAAAACAAAAAACCCGCCTCGGCGGCGGGCCGTCGGCGCAAATCAGCACCATGAAGAAATCATAGCACAAATGCCCTCACCCGGCAATCGAACGGGCCGCTGGGCAACCGAACAACCCCTCCTTCGCTAGCCGGCTTTTCAGGAACCGGCAGCTGTGAGACCATCGGACAAGCTCATGGAATGATTCCCGTCACGGCCTTTATGGGAGAGGACGATGGACAGACCAGCCATGGCATCCGTGTATCGGATGCGGCATGCTCCAGCCACGGTCTCCGGTGTGCGCAGCACCGGCCAGGGCCAGGCCGATCCGGTGATCCGGGTCAACTCGCTGGGCGAAGCGGTGCACTTCCTCGCCAACGCCTACCCCAACTATGACATCAGCGGCGCGACGGTCACCTGCGGCGATCCATCGATCCCGCGCCTCGACAGCCTCGAGGTCAAGGCGGTCTGGCGCGAATATGGCGAGCGGCTGACCCGGGAATAGTCTTCTCCATCCGCATCCAGTTCCTGGCGCCTTCACCATCACCGTCATACTGGTCCTGCTGTTCGCCGACAGGATCTGACGCGGCGCGCTTTGCCCCGGCTTCGGATCGGAAACGGCGCTGACGCGTTTCTTCTGCGATCAATGAGGGAGAACCACCCATGAACGTCGCCAATCTGCAACTCGAAGGCCTGCTGATGGCCGTCGCCTCGATCAACCATGTCCTGGTGCGCAAGGGCGTGCTGACGACGGAGGAGATCGACATCGCACTGCGCAAGGCGGAAGCCTCGGAAACCGGCGAGGAGCGATCCGGCGGCATGTCGGCATCGAGCCGCGACGCCGTCAACTTCCCGATACGGCTGCTGGAACTCGCCAACCAGTGCCAGCCGGAAGCGGACATGCCTTCCTTTTCGAAGCTGGCCCGCATGGTCGGCCAGATGAAGGAACCCTACAACGACCAGATGTGAGGGGATACCGACTTAGGCCCGGAGGTCCCTGGATGGCCCCGTTCGCCATCGCCGTTTCGGCCCTCACGCTCGGGTCGAACACGCAGCAGTTATCCCGTTCGAACTCACGCTCGACCTGGCCATCCCAGGTTCAGCGCCAGCGCCCTTCCCGGTCCATGGACGGCGGCAAACAGCAGTCCGGCCAGGAACGAGAAATGGTCGACGAAGAACCCGAACTCGGCCTGGTTGCCGGCCCAGTGGCTGGGCCCGTGGAAGGCGAAGGCCAGGAACAGCACATAGGCCGCCGCGACGAGAGCCGCCTGCGTGAAGAAGGCGCCGCTCAGGAAGCACAGCACCAGCGCCACCTCCAGGATTGCCGCGCACCAGGCAAGAAACAGCGGGAACGGAAAGCCGGCGGCGGCGATGAAGCCGGCGGTAGCCTCCATGCCCAGGAATTTGAAGGTCACCGCCATCAGGAAGACAGCAGCGAAGATCAGGCGGGCGACGAGAAGAGCCGTGGTCTGCCACGGCGATTGAGCGATTTGCGACGACATCGGGGGTTCTCCGGTTTCATATGCCCCAAGGACGTGTCGCCCGACGCGCATCCGACATGCCGGTGAAGTTTTTCGTCGTTTGCCGGCTGATGGTATAGTGTTGCGACTTCCAGGAGGGGGGAATCAGGCATGGCCAAGAGCTTGAGCATCGGCGCGCCGCAACATCCGGTGACTGGCGCCGCCTATGAGCAGGATTGCCGGGACATGCTCTTGCCTCATCTCGAGGCCCTGCTCGACAAGGTCGAGGCCGCGGGCTGGGACCGCGTGCAAGCGGCGACGGCCCTCATGTATCTGTCGGCCAAAAGGCTGAAGCCGGCCTGAGGCGAAGCTCGCTCGGCACGCCTTTCCGACCGTCCTTCTTACGAATCTTTAATGATCGCGAAACTTGTCCGTAACCCTGATCGTGCTATTGTTAGCTGGGGCTAATGCACAGCTATGTCTGTGCACGATATGGGTGGGCTAGGAATTGGGCGCGAGCGTCAGATTGGGGACGAAGTCCTATCTGGTCCGGTCACCGGTGCTGGAGTGCAGCGGTTGCGGCGGCACGGGGCAGGTGTTCCACTGCCCGCGCTGGACAAGCTCCAACGGCCTCTGCTGCCCGGCCGGCACGCATCAACGCGGCTGCCCGGGCGCCAGCGCCCCCTGTGCCGAATGCGGCGAAGCCACCAGCCACGACGCCGAACCTCTCCATCCCCAGGCCTGACAACCAGCTTTGCGCCCCTGCCACGGGGGCGCGGCATGTCATTCCCGATTTCGAACCCTGGCCAGCGAAATAGCGGACGAGCATCTGTCCCGCCCGGCCCGTGGCATGCCAGACTGACAACCGCCGCCGACATATACTCCCCGCGGAGCGAGGCTACCGGCGAACCAGAATCGGCGACAATGGAGGGCCGCACCCATGTCCGGCACCATCATGTCCGACACCAATCGCAGGACCGGCAGTTGCCTGTGCGGCGGCGTGCATTTTGTCGTCACCGGGCAGCCGACGCGGGTCGGTCTCTGCCATTGCAAGGATTGCCGCAAGGCCGGCGGCTCGGTCTATTCAGCCTTCGCCATGTGGCCGCGCGCCGCGTTCGAGACTTCGGGCGAGGTCGCCAGCTACGGCACGCGCAGCTTCTGCCCGACCTGCGGCAGCCGCGTCGCCTGGGTCGACGACAAGGAGGCCGAGGTGATGCTCGGCAGCCTCGACGTGGTCCCGACCGACCTCGTGCCGGACTATGAATTGTGGATCATCCGGCGCGAACCGTGGCTTCATGCCTTGCCCGGCGCCGAACAGTTCGAACGGGACCGTCCGGCGCAGGAAAGTGCCGACCCGGCCCAGCCAGGGTCTCTTTCGGACGCTGCTCCCGGCGATTGAAAATGATCTTTCGGGGGCGGAACCCTGCCCTGCCAACGACGTTATCCGGCGCCCCCATCATGGAGACGACCGTTGAACGACAAGATGTTTCCCCGACCGATCCGGCTGAAATTCGCGCCTGAGCGGGAGCGCATCGTGCGCAGCGCCTGGGAAGGACTGGAGTGCCTTGATGACTGGCCGGCCGGCCAGGGCCGCGAGTACCGGGCGGCCTTGCGCAGCTGCCGCGACGCCCTGGATGGTTGGGCGCCGCCGGAAAAAGCCATGCAGGCGATGATCCATGCCGCCCGCGAAGCGCGCATCCTGCAGTAACGGAAAGCTGATGACCGCTTCGACGTTATCGGCGCCGATCCGCATCAGACCGCACGGCTCGGCCGCGATCCGCGACGTGGCCACCCTTGAGGACGCCAACCAGATCCTCATAGACTGGCCGCACGCAAAACGCGGTCCGTTCTACCAGACCGCCCGCGAAAAGGTCGAAGCGGCGCTGGAGAACAGCCAGGCCGCGGCTCAGGCCCAGGAGGCATTCACAGCGCTCTGCGATCATGCCGGTGTCCTGGTTCGCTGAAGCGGAGCGTTCCCGCCCAATTCCAATCAGCCCTGATCCCTGAAATGACCAAAGGAAAAGCCAGGCGGCCGGATCGCCTGGCTTTTTCTCGTTGGACCTGATTGTGATCCCAGTCCCGCTATTTGGCGGGCAGGTCCCCATCCACGATCGGGTGCGAGGCTTCAAACCCGAAGCTCTTCGGCGCCATCAACATCAAGGCTATCACGATAGCGATCGAAGCAAGAAAAGTGGCGGTGCTGGCGATGTCTCTCACGGGTCCCGTCCTTGCGAATTCAATTCGTAAACAAAACGTTTCCCACGATGCCGGGTTCCACGGCCCGGCGATTGGGCTGACAACCGGGCCTACTGCTTGGGCGGTTGGGCAGGCACCTGCCCCGGCTTGATGACAGGCGTGTTGCCTTGGTCGGGCGCGGGCGCCGCCATGCCCTGGTCGCCGGTCGCCGGCGGCTTCAACACACCGCCGCAATCATTGAGCTTTTCGCTGAGATCGCCGCCACCGGGCTGCTGCTTGCCGCCCTGATCGGTCTGGACGCGGCATTTGTCCGCCGGCCGGGCCTCTTGCTGATCCGTCTGGGCCAGCGCCGGCCCTGTCAGCGACAGGATCAAGGCGCATGATGCAATGGCGAGAGGTTTCATCTCGGCTTCCTTTCTCGAGCGGCCGCGGTGGCGGCGAATTCCCTTCACAGGGTCAACGCCAGCGGGCCGAAAAGGTTGTCGGCCAAAACTCTCCGAGCCGAATCGCCGTGACGGAGCCTAGCCACGCGGTTTCCTGGCGGAAGCCGGTTTGGACGCTTTCTGGCCCTCCTCGCCGACCTCGACCGGAAGTTGGAAGCGATGCAGCAATCCGGCCACGGTGAGCACGATCAGCGTGGCAAGACCGGCTACCTGCCAAAGTCCCAGGCCGCAGGCGACACCGATCGCGCCGGCCAGCCACATGCCCGCGCCGGTCGTCAGCCCCTGGACCTCGCCGCGTGAAAACAGGATCGAGCCGGCGGCGAGGAAGGCGACACCAGCCGTAACCGCCTCGACCACCCGGATCGGATCGACCTTGACAGACGACTGCGCGAACATCGGCGCGTGGATGATCTCGATCGTCAGTATGCCGAAAGTGGCTGCCGCCACGCAGATGAGAATATGGGTGCGCAACCCGGCCGGGCGATTGCGCCACTCGCGTTCGAAACCGATGACCGCTCCATAAAGCGTCGCCAGTAACAGCCGCGCCGCGATGACCGGAAACGACGTGTAGGTGGGATGGCCGAATTCCTCGACGAGCTGTTCCATCTTGGTCCCCTGAGCGCTGACGTTCCCAACGTGGCCGCACCGGGACAGTTCCCGCACGAGGCTTGAAATCGGCGACAGCTGGTCAAATCAGGCCTTGCCGGGCCGCCCCCACAGCGCCTGAAATCACAAGCCGCGGCCGTGCAAGCAGTGCCTGTCGGGCCGGCGGAACCAGCCGTTTCTCCGCCTCCAGGCATCTGGTTCGCCGGCAAACCGGCAGGCAGATTTCGACTCGATTTCAATAAGATATGAGAGATTCCTAATTTACAAAAATCTGGTCCAACCAGAATCGCGCCCTGGGCTCGGTTTGGGGTTGCGCTCACGGAAATTTGAAGCAATAAAAGTCTCGGCCTTTGGGGGTCTTGGTTCGGGGTGCTTAGCTTTTCCGGTGGTTGCCGTTCTTGGCCGTAAGGCCAGTCGGGACCGCCCGGGCGCATATCGCTTCATCAAGGTACGGCTGCAAATCTTGGGCGCCTGTCGTTGCGGCAGGCTGGTTCGTCGCGTCGACCGTGAAGGGTCGTCCGGCAAGAGGGTGGGGTATTTTTCATGAATTTTGGCATGAATTTTGTTGGCATGAATTTTCTTGGCAAGACGCGCTCGAAAGGCGAGCGCAAGATCGTCGCCTTGCTGGCAAGCACCGCTCTGGCGGGCGCAGCGCTCACCATTTCATCTCCTGCCCATGCTGTGGATGCGATCTGGGGTGGTCTTGGATCCACGCCCACGGACAACGCATACGGCACCGCCAACAACTGGAGCACCCAGTCGGCGCCGACGAGTGCCGGATCCACGGCCGTGTTCGAGGGCCCCGGCCCCTATACGGTTGTCGTCACGGGAACCGTGACGCCGGACAGCTGGTCCATTTCCGGCCCGAATTCCTACAGCATATCAGGCGGCACGGTGAACTTCAGTACGACTGCCGGCCTGACCAACACGTCCTCCGCCAACCAGTCCATAAACACCATCCTTGGCGGCGCGGGCGCAACGGTGACGCAGAATGGCGCCGCCACGCTGACGCTCTCCGGCATCAACACCTACACCGGCGCCACCACCATCAGCGCCGGCAAGCTGGCGCTTTCGGGCTCCGGCAGCATTGCGAGCTCCAGCGGCGTTTCCGTCACCGGTATTTTCGATATCTCCGCCACCACCACCGGCGCCTCGGTGCAGACGCTGACCGGGACAGGCGATGTGGTGCTGGGATCCAAGACGCTGACGATCACCGCCGCCTCGGGCGACTATGCCGGCGTCATGAGCGGCACCGGCGGCGGCCTTTCGATCAATGGCGGCTCGCAGACGCTCAGCGGATCAAACACTTATACCGGCGCGACCGTGATCGGCGCCGGCACGACGCTGGCCTTGTCGGGTTCCGGCAGCATCGCCGCATCGAGCAGCGTCCAGGCCAGCGGCACGCTGGACATCTCGGCCACGACCAGCGGCGCCTCGATCAAGACGCTGACCGGCGGCGGCAAGGTCGTGCTGGGATCCAGGACCCTGACCATCACCGCGGCATCCGGCAATTTCGTCAACATCATCGACGGCGCGGGCAGCCTCACCATCGCCGGCGGCACGCAGAAGCTCGACGGGATGAACACCTTCACGGGCAAGACGACCATCGACAGCGGCGCAACGCTGGCCCTGACCGGCAATGGCCGTGTCGACAAGTCGAGCGGCGTCGAGGTGAACGGCACGTTCGACGTCTCCGCCGCGACGGGCGCGAACATCAAGGCGCTGACCGGCAGCGGCACGGTCGAGCTCGGCGCAACCTCGCTCATGCTCAGCGCAGCATCGGGCACGTTCTCCGGCGCCATTCATGGCACAGGCGGCATGAGCGTCAGCACCGGCACGCAGATCCTGACCGGTGAAAACGACTTCACCGGCGGCGTCGGCATTTTCAGCGGCGCCACGCTCCAGATCGGCGACGGCGGAACCACCGGCTCCATCGTCGGCAGTGTCACCAACTATGGCACGCTGGCCTTCAACCGGTCGGATGAATTGACCTATGCCGGCAATCTCACCGGACCGAAAACCGGCCTGGTAACGGTAAGCGGCGGCGGCAAGATCATTCTGACGGGCTCAAACAGCGGCAACGGCGCCGTCATTGCCTCCGGCAGCACCTTGCAATTCGGCGACGGCGGCACCACCGGCTTGCTCGGCGGGGTCAATCCCGGCGGCATCTCCAATTCAGGCGCGCTCATTTACAACCTCACGGGTCAGCAGCAATGGCGGGGTGTCCTTAGCGGCTCCGGCACCATCGAGCAGGCCGGCAGCAATTCGCTGACCCTGACCGGCGACAGCTCCGGCTTCACCGGCAGCACCACCGTTTCGTCCGGCTCGCTGATCGTCGGCGTCAAGGGCGTCGGCAAGCTGGGCGGCGATGTCCAGGTCAAGTCCGGAGCCAGCCTCGGCGGCTCGGGCACGATCGGCGGCGACGTCACCATCCTGTCGGGCGGCAAGCACGTCATCGGCGACGCCAGCGGCACGCCGATAACGCCCGCCCAGACGGTCAGCGGTGATTATGCCAACCATGGTATTCTCGAGATCGAAGGTTCGCCCACGGCCAGTGACAAGCTGACCGTCGGCGGCACGGTCGACATTACCGGCGCGACGCTGAAACTGTCGCTGTCACCCGCCACGGCCGCGAGCTGGAACCCGCTCAGCGGACCGTTCACGATCATCGACAAGCAGAGCGCGGGCACTGTCACCGGCACCTTCGCCTCGATCCAGAACAATCTCCTGTTCCTCGACGAAACCATCGACTATGCCGGCGGCGACGGCAACGATGTCACCCTCAGCCTGTCGCGGAACGACCTTTCCGTCGGCGACGTCGCCGACACGGCCAACCAGCGCTCCGTGGGCGAAGCCGTCGACCAGCTCGGCACCGGCAATCCGCTGGGGCTCGCGATCCTGCTGCTCAGCGACGAGGAACAAGCCCGCCTGGCGCTGGACGCCATCTCCGGTGAGGCGCAGGCCTCGCTGAAGGGCATGTTCGTCCAGGACGCCCACTACATCATGGACGCCGCCACCAACCGTGTCCGCTCCGCCATCGACGGTGTCGCCACCGCGTCGATCCCGGTCATGGCCTATGGCGAGGGCGGCCCGGAACTGGTCGCCGCCAACAGCAGCCGCTTCGTCGTCTGGGGCCAGGCCTTCGGCTCCTGGGCCACCATCAAGGGCGACGGCAATGCCGCCGGCCTCGACCGCTCCACCGGCGGTTTCATCGCCGGCGGCGACGGCGCCATCGGCGACGCCTGGCGCCTGGGCGTGCTCACCGGCTACAGCCATTCGTCCTTCCACGCCGATGACCGCGCCTCTTCCGGCTCCAGCGACAACTATCATCTGGGCGTCTATGGCGGCGGCCAGTGGGGCGCCTTCGGCCTGCGCGGCGGCGCCGCATACAGCTGGCACCGCATCGAGACCGGACGCACCGTCGGCCTGCCCGGCTTTGCCGATGCGCTGACGGCGAACTACGATGCCGGCACCGCGCAGGTCTATGGCGAGGCGGGCTATCGCATCGACACGCAGCAGGCCGCGTTCGAGCCCTTCGCCAATCTCGCCTATGTCAACCTGCACACGGACGGCTTCACCGAAACCGGCGGCGCCGCGGCGCTGACGGCATCGGCTTCCAACACCGACACCACCTTCAGCACGCTGGGCATCAGGGCTTCGACCGACTTCTCGTTGAGCGGTGTCCCCGTCACGGCACGCGGCACGCTTGGCTGGCGTCACGCCTTCGGCGACGTGACCCCGACCTCGACGCTGGCCTTTTCGGGCAGCGACGCGTTCTCGATCGCCGGCACCCCGATCGCCCGCGATGCGGCGGTCATCGAGGCCGGCCTCGATTTCGCGGTCACCGGCAAGGCGACGCTTGGCCTGACCTATTCCGGCCAGTTCGGCAACGGCTCCAGCGACAACGGCTTCAAGGCCAGGCTCGGCGTGGAGTTCTAATCAGCCTCGACGACCGGCGAACGCCAGCGTTCGCCGGTTTCATTTTGCGCCCCGATTTTCATCCCGCCAGATATCCGAACCCCGCGCACCGGCGCCGGAATGCGCGGCCGGAGATCGGCGGGCGGCGGCAAGATGAGGATGTAGCGGCCTGCAATCTGCCTCAGCGGCCGTAGATTCCGATCTCGTCCAGACGCAGCGGACCCGCCGTGCCCTTGCTCGCGTCGCCCGCCTGTTTCCTGAGCGCCGCGTCGAGCTTTTCACTGGCCCTGCCGTTGGGGTCGACGGCCGCGTCGACCAGGTCGTCGAGCGTAACGCCGAGCTTGTCCAGGCCGAGCTTCTTTTCGATCGCGGTGATGGCCAGCGCCGAGCCGGGCTTGGCCTTCAGGGCATCGACGGCCCGTTTGATGTCGGCGCTGTACTGCGTCATCGACTTGTAGTCGCTTCGCTTGATGCCGAACTCCTCGCCCAGGCGCTCGATCAGCCTGACCTTCATTTCCGTCGCATCGACATTGTTGACGCTGAACATGGCATCGGAAATCTTCGCCCGCACCTGGGTGAAGGGAGAACCGGCGGAGTTGCCGGCAAAGCCCGTGACGTCTGTTATTCCGGCGGGACCATCGTCCGCCGCTCCGCCCGTGCCGCGGGCTTGTTGCAGGATGAACAGAGCCGAACTGTTGACTGGCGCTATTGGCATGCCTGGCCTCGCCGGCCGGACGCGTTCCACATCGAACGGCGGCCGGGAACCCGAGCCAGGGCATCATGCCCCAACAACCTTGTTTGACGCGATATGGTGTATATTTTCCTAACGGCATCCCTGCTCCGAACCGGTGACGGTTCGAAGGCCGGTCAGTCCGGCTGAAACTCGATGTCACCCGGTTGGTCCGGCCTGGCGACCGCCCCGTCCTTTCGCGGACACTCCTCGTAGCGGTGGTCGCGGCCGCCGCAGAACGAGCAGCACATGGCTTCGCGGCCCTCGTTTCCGGGCCACCATTGCGGGGTTTCGTAGGGTTTTCTGCCGTCCATGCCCAGCAATGCACGACGCGCGATTTGGTTGCGCGCCCAGCGGCGCCCCGCGCACGTCGCGGAACCGCGACAGGATGCGGGTTATGTGGGACAATAGATCAGCGCGATTGCGCGCAGACAAGAGAAGCCGCCATGTTCACCACCCGAATGTCAAATCGCATACCCACCTTGCTCGTCACCGCCGGCGCCATCCTTGCGGCGACCGTCGTCGCCGACGCACGGCCCGACAGCCGCTCCATGAGCTGTGCCCAGGTACAAGCCATGATCCAGAGCCATCGCGCCGTGGTGCTGACGACCGGCCCGAACACCTATGACCGTTATGTCAGGCAGTTCGGCCATGAATGCGACTGGCCTGAAGTGCCGATGTCGGCCTACATCCCGTCCCGCGACGGGACCTGCCCGGTCTATCGCTGCGAGGAGCCGATCTACAGGTTCCCGGGTTGAGGGCATTTCGCCAATTGACGGCAAGGTTCGGGAATTGACGGCGGTTTGCCGAATTGACGGTCCCGCGCCCCGCCGTCATAACCATCCTGCTTCCCGCTTCGTCTAATGGTAGGACAGCGCCCTTTGAAGGCGTGAATCGTGGTTCGAGCCCATGAGCGGGAACCAGCCTCCGGCAAACCATGCCGGTTTTTCGACGCCGCGCTTCCTGAAACCATTTCGTCGGCCCCGCGTTGACCAACGGGGCATGGCCAGCCAGCAGGGAGAAATCTTATGACCGTCAACTGCCGCGTATCCATCGACAACCGGCCGGACGCCACCAATGCCGTGTTTCAGGCGGTGCCCCGGATCGGCGAAAGCGTTTCGCTCGCGGTCGACGGCAGCGCACAGGATCTGCGGGTGTCGCGCGTCGTCCACGTTCCCAGCGACGGAGTTGAAGGCGCGGCGATCATAGTCGAGGTGACGACCAGCATCCTCTAGCGGCAAAGCTCGCCGGGAAGGACCGGAGCCTCACGCTACAGTGATCGGCGCCGGCGAAACCTTGCGCGGCCATATGCGTTTCATGGCTGCAACATGGTCGAGGTTCCAATGCAGACCGCATGGTTCTCCAAGCCCGTGGTGGTCTCGGTCGGCGTCTCCGGAGCCACCCGCAACCTGTCCAACACACAGCAGGCCATCGACCTGCTCACCACGCATTGGCGTGATGCAGGCAGCCCGAAACACCAGTCCGCATTGCGCGCCTGCCGCCGGGCAACGAACGGCGACGTGACCTCCGACATCGCCAGGGAGGCTTTTGTCGAGGCCGCGCGCGAGGCGCATATACTGGTCGAGTAGAGTCTGATCGAAAGTCGCCGACAGCAACGCCCGACGCGGGTCGCCGACGGGCGTATCCGCTAAATGCCGAATCCCACCGCCGCATCCTCGTCGGCCTCGGCGCCGGCCTGCGGCACGCTGATCGACGCCAGCGGCGCCACCAGGCGCCAGTTGAGACGGCCGGGCGACCGTTCCAGCGTCGCCGACCCGCCGAGCGACTGGGGCGCCACGCGCTGCAGCACGACGGTGCCAAACCCTTTTCGCGCGGTTTCGTCGCGCCGGTCTTCCGGATAGGGAGCGGATTTTTCCTCCCACGTCAGCTGGAACTCACGCCCGCCGGACGCGTCGGCGCCGATCTTCCAGGTGATCTCGACCCGGCCGCCCTCGCCGCGCAGCGCGCCATATTTGGACGCGTTGGTGCCCAGTTCATGGAAAGCCATGCCCAGATTCTGCACCGCGTTCGACTGCAGCGTGAGCACCGGCCCCGACAGCAGGATCTGCTCTTCACGGCCGAACGGCTTCAGATGCTCCTGGATCAGGTCGAACAGGCTCGCCCCCGCCCATTCCGAGGTGACCAGCAGATCATGCGAGCGCGACAGCGCCATGATGCGGGCACGGATCAGTTCCTCGAACTCGCGCGGATCGCTGGAGCGCTTGCTCGTCTCCCGGACCATCGACAGGATGACCGCAAACTGGTTCTTGACGCGATGGTTGACCTCGCGCATCAGCAGCCTGATGCGGCGCTCACTCTCCTTGGCCGCGGAAATGTCGCGGGCGATCTTGGAGGCGCCGACGATCTCGCCATTGGCGTTCTTGATCGGCGACACCGTCAGCGACACGGCAATCAGCGAGCCGTCCTTGCGCTGCCTTGTGGTCTCATAGCTCGCCACCCGCTCGCCATTGCGGATCCGGCCGATGATCCCGACCTCCTCGCCCTTGAGGGGATCGGGGATGAGCATGAGGATCGACTGCCCCACGGCCTCCTCGGCGCTGTAGCCGAACATGCGCTCGGCCGCCAGGTTCCAGGTGCGGATGATGCTGTTCAGATCCTTGCTGATGATGGCGTCGAAGGAGGAATCCACGATTGCCGCGAGCCGCCCATCGGCGGACGCATCCAGTCTCTGCTCTTCCCCAGCCACCGTCATGCCGCCCGAACTAGAGTACGTCCGTCCCAAGGCAATCGCCCCGACCGGCAATAAAACAGGACGGAAGCGTTCATTCCTCGTCGGACGTCTTGCCGGGCGATCGGTCCGGCGTCAGCATGCCGAAATCCTGCGACTTGATGCCCTGTTCGGCGGAGAGAAATCCTTCGGCCAGCAGGCCGCGCCGCAGCAACTCGCGAACGGCGGCGGAGCGGCTTGGCATGCGCTTGTCATAACGCCAGTTCTCGAGCGCCCTCAACTCGTCGGCCGAGAGCATGATCTGCAACCTTTCGGGACGTTCGAGCTCGGCCATCGAGCGATCTCCACGCTTGCGCGCCATCAAATTAGTATTTGTCTAATTACTCATAGAGTTAGGAAGAGACCGACAACACGTCAAGGCCTGTTTGTGGGCAAAGGGGGCATCAGGCACACAAGGCGGAGGAAACACTGTGTGCGCATGAGCATAACTCTACTAACTTATTGATTTTATTTTAGTTTTTTGAGAAAAACCTTGCCATGCGAGGATTTGTGGCGCATGGTGGGGGAAAAAAAAATAACCTCCGGGAGGTCGCTATGAGACCTGACTGCTCCAACAAGCTGCGCAACGACGTCGCGGCGCTGACGCTGAAATCCTTTCAGATCAATGGCATCGTCAAGATCAGCACGGTTGCCGAAGAGGTGCGGCTCGCAAATATCGAGGAAAATGTCGCGCTGGAAGACATCGAATCCCTGGTCATGCAGGCAGCCCAGCTTGTCGGCGCGGCCATCGAGTTCGATGGCCTTTCCTTGCCGGTCGATGGCCCGGCTTTGCTCGACAATGTCCTGGTAGAGGATACCGCGATCGCCCTGCCCGACCTTCCGCGGCCTGCCCCGCTCCAGTAGGGCAAAGCCCAGCCCGGTAAGGAAGCCATGGTCGCGACCCGGGACACGCGCGCATTGTCATCGTGGCTTTGCTGAGCGCGACAGCGAAGCGACGATTGCCTTACTTCTTGTACCGCCGATCTCACTTCGCCAGGCGGCTCCATCGGTTAAACGCCTTGCCCGCGGGTGCGCCGTTTGCAGCGCGGAACGAGTCCGATCCTGGGAAGTTACGGATCGTTTTTGAAAGGGAGGATGCCGTGAAAAACCTGCGCAGTCTACTTGCAGAAATGTCCGCCAGCTGGCTCCGGCGCCGCAAGGCGCAAGCTCCGGCCGCAATACCGACGATCAAGACAGCCCCCGTTCTCTCCCACCGCACGGCAAGACAAAGGCCGCCACATAAACCAAAGCCGGTATCGGCTCGCGACGTCGCTTCGAACATGTGAGCGCGGGCTGCTGACATTGCGACGCAAGGACAGTGCCGGGCGGCTGTGGGAATCGCGAGCGCGCCTTATATAGTCCTCCAGGTCCCAACCGGAGAGCGCCGCAATGACCCTGAAAACACGCAAGCTCGGCAGCCAGGGGCTGCAGGTCTCGGCCATCGGCCTCGGCTGCATGGGCATGAGCCAGCACTATGGCCCGGCCGACGAGGCCGAATCCATCGCCACGCTGCACCGCGCCATCGAGCTCGGCTGCACCTTCCTCGACACCGCCGAGGTCTACGGCCCGCACACCAACGAGGCGCTGCTGGGCCGGGCGCTGAAAGGCCGGCGCGACGAGGTGACCATCGCAACCAAATTCGGCTTCCGCATCGAGAACGGCAAGCAGCGCGACGGCGTCGACAGCCGGCCGGACCATATAAGGGAGGTGGTGGAAGCCTCGCTCGGCCGGCTCGCCACCGACCATATCGACCTGCTCTACCAGCACCGTGTCGACCCCGCCGTGCCGATGGAAGATGTCGCCGGCGCCGTCGGCAGGCTTGTCGACGAAGGCAAGGTGCGCTTCTTCGGCCTGTCGGAGGCGGGCGCCTCCAACATCCGCCGGGCGCATGCCGCCTTCCCCGTCTCGGCGCTGCAGAGCGAATACTCGCTGTGGGAGCGCAATCTGGAGCCGGAGATCATCCCGCTGCTCGGCGAACTCGGCATCGGCCTCGTCCCCTTCTCGCCGCTCGGCCGTGGCTTCCTGACCGGCGACGTCAAGCGCGCCGAGGACTACCCCGAAGGCGACTACCGCCGCAACGACCCGCGCTACCAGGGCGCCAACTACGACGCCAATGTCGAGGCAGCCGGCACCGTGCGCGACATCGCGGCCGCCCGAGGCGTCAAGCCCGGCCAGATCGCGCTGGCCTGGCTCATCGAAAAAGGCAACGGCTTCGGCATCGACATCGTGCCGATCCCCGGCACCAAGCGCAGGAAATATCTCGAGGAGAATGTCGCCGCCGCCTCGCTGAAGCTGGATGCCGCCGACATGGCCGCGCTGGACGAGGCACTGGCGCCGGGGAAGGTCTCAGGGCCGCGCTATGGCGAGCGGGGGATGGCTATGGTGGATCGGTAGGGGTTTGGGGTGGGGTGTTCGATCCAGTTGGGCAAGTAGTACCGGGTAACAATGGGGCCGAAAAATGGACTGGTCCTACTTGAGGACTGGTCAACGTTCGAAGAGCGATTTCGAGGACCAAGGTGAAGGCGAAAGTAGAAAGGAGTGTTTGCCGTCTGGAAGAAAAAGCAGACAGGACTAACGTAGCAGTTTGAGCTTGGAGGCGGATTCCTATAGAGGCTTTTTCCAAATAAGGTCGACGAGCGATGGCGATCAAAAAGCGCATCAAAAATCTGAGCAAGCTCACGCGTGAACTTCTTGCCGAAGGCGAAAGCGTGCGGTCGGATTTCAAGCGTCTACCCGACGGAATTAGTGCAGATGACCTCGTTGCCTTTGCCAACTCGGAGGCCGGTGGACAAATACTAGCAGGCGTTGATGAGCAGGTTGTCGACAAGGCCCAAATCGGCGTCGTGCGTGGTTGCGATGTCAGCGATGCCACCGTCCTTCAAGTATTGAACAAAGCAGTCAGTTGCATCCCGCCGGTCTCGATTGATGTCTATATCGAAAACCTAGATGACAAGCCCATTCTCAGGGTGGAGGTTCCACCGAGCCAGACCAAACCGCATTGTACGCCAAAGGGCGTGTACTGCCGCCGAGACGGTTCCCGAAACCGCCCTTTACATCCGAGCGAGTTGCTTCGGCTTTTCCTGGACAGCGAAGCAAGCGCGTTTGCGGCGCGGTTCGAGGTGGCAGCGGAGCGCATCACGGACGAACTGAGCAGTCTTGAGTCGTCGCTCGACAGCAGTATCAGGAGTATGTCCGATCAGCTTGGCTGGGCCGACTCTCAGCTAGGTGACACGGAAAGCACCTTGGCTCGCATTCAAGGTCTGGTCGGAAAGCTGACCATAGACACTGACAATGCGAACTCTCGCCTGCGCGCACTTTTTCGACAGGACAAGCGGGAGGACCCGGTCCGAAAAAGGACCCGCTTGCAATACGTCAACGGGCGCATCAAAGAGATCAGGGACGACGAAGGTCTTTTTGCGCACGTCGTCGCCGGGGGGCAACTTACGTACAAGGGAGAACACCCCGAAGATAGTGACATCACAGACGAGGATGCCAAGCAGCTCCTACAAATTGCGGTTAGACATGTGCATGACACCGAACGAGACAAGAAGTACCAAATTGTCGTCAAGGCCTCCGAGGCTTGCAGCGATGACGAACTTGATCAGTTCGCAGCAAAAGTCGCCGATGGCGGTGAGGTGGCCGATGGAATTCGTGATCGTGCCAAACGCGCCTTCCGGCTCGGATTCGTAATCTATGACAATGCCTTTGTAGGGACAGCGGCATTAAAGAAACCAGCAGCGAGCTATCGAGCCAAGGTCTTCAAGAAGGCCAGCAGCCAGCTAGACCCTGCAGCCTATCCTTATGAGCTCGGCTGGATATTTCTCGATGTCACCCATCGCAAGAAAGGTCAGATGACCCGGCTTATCAATGATCTTCTACCCGCCGCCAAAGACTCCGCCTTGTTTGCCACGACGCGAACCTCCAACGACATCATGCGCGAAATGCTTACTCAGCTGAAATTTTCCGAGCATGGCACCGAATACAGGTCCGAGCAGAATCCCGAAGACACGGTGAGATTGTTTGTTCGCAACACACCTCAAACACAGAAAAGCGAATAGACAGCCTGACCGTCTGAATGGCTGCTTCTACGAAATCGAAGGTGCCGCTTAAACGGCCGAAACGAGACGCAAAGCGGTCATCGGAATGCCCTACTCCGAAAACGCGACACTCACCCCGCGCTGGCGAAAATACGCCTGCATCAGCTTGCGGCCCTGGCGGTTGCCCTGCGCCAGCTTGGCCGGGTCGAACACCGCCTGCTTGATCCCCTCCCGCGTCAGCGCTGCCTTCAGCGCCGCTATATGCGCGTCGAGGTCGGCATTGTCGGCGCGCAGCGATGCATAGATGTTGTCGGTCGCCTCGGCCACGGTCGGTTCGCTCACTTTTATCGTCCTCAAATTGATCGTGCGGCGGCTTAGCACAAATTCGTGGCGACGCAATCATCGGACAGCACGCACAAAATCGACTATAGGGAAGCCAATCCAGACGAAAGCCGCCCGCCGTGCCGACACTTGCTACCCTGCTGACGTTCCTTGCGGCTCTGCTCGTGCTGGAAATCACTCCCGGCCCCGACATGATGCTGGTGATTGCGCGCGGCATTGGTCAGGGCCGACGCATAGCGTTCCTGACTGTTGTCGGCATGGTCTTTCTTGCCGGCCTCGTTCAGGTCGGCTTGCTGGTGCTGGGCGTCACGTCGCTGCTTCAAGCGTACCCTTCCGGCTTGGTCGCGCTGCAATGGGCCGGCGCGCTTTACATGCTGTATCTCGGCGCTCGGATGATTTGGGCCAGCTTCGGCAGTCACAAGAGCAAGCGCCTGTCGATAACGCGCATTTCCGACCGGAAAGCCTTGCGCGACGGCGCGATCAACAGCCTGACCAATCCGAAGTCGCTGTTGTTTATGTTCGCCTTCCTGCCCCAATTCGTTGACCCCAGCGTTGGCCCCGTCTGGTTGCAGCTTCTTGTTCTGGGATCGATCCAGAAGCTTGCCGGCATCGTGTCCCTTGGGTCTGTCGCAATGGCATCCGGCACGGTCGGACAGTGGTTGACCCGATGGCCGAGCCTGCTTGCATGGCAGGAACGGTTTACGGGGCTGATCATGGTCGGCCTTGGCATTCGCTTACTGGTTTCGGGCGGATCAGTTCATCGCCACTAGACCCGGCCATCGCGAGGTAACCCGCCTTGCTGTCCGGCACCGCCTTGCCGGACGGTTCGTCATCCGGCCGGAAACCCTGCCTCAGGCGGCGCGGATATGCTCTTGCCCGGACGGGGTCATCATACGCTGGATTTCCGCCTCTAAGGGCAGCGTCCCGGGCATCCTGCCGACATAGTCGGCGACGTCGGCCATGCGCCGCAGCGTGCGCCAGTAGACGTCTTCCATCAGGCTGTGGGCGAATTCGCCGTTGCGGCCGATGCTGTAGAGGCCGTCAATGCCGGTGGAAGTGGCGAAGCGCTGGCGCTGCTCCTCGTATTTCAGGAGGTAGACCGGATAGGAGATCGGCGTGCGGATGACGCCGCCGGCGCTGATGAAGCGGCGGCGCAGCTGCGGGTAAAGCGCGCAGATGCCGTCGAGGCAGGCTTCGGCGAGCTTGTCGTCCGGCATCGCCCAGTTGGCGTCACCGACCTCGCAGCCGATGTCGAAAGTGATCAGCGTCTTGCCCTGCGGCGCCAGCCACGGCATCGAGATCGGCGTCTCGGTCAGCCTGAAGAAGGGCAGCGAGCGGTCCGGCACCCAAAGCATCGTGTCGGGCAGCAGGCCACGGCCGGTGAAGCGCAGATTGACGAAGATCATCGGCCGGTAGCGAAAGGCCGCCATCGGCTCCAGCGCGGCGCTGCCGCTGACCAGCCGGGGCAGCACATGGACCGGCGCCGTGCTGACCACGGCGGAAACCTCGGTCACCTCGCCATTGACCCGGACCGCCCTGACCTGTTCGCCCTCGACCAGGATTTTTTCGACCGGCGACTCCAGCCGGATCAGGTGCCGGACCTCGCTGGCCATGGGTTCGAGCAGCTTCGACATGCCGCCTTCGGGATAGACGTGATAGACGTCGGCGCTTTCGGGCATTTCGTGCGAATAGCCGTTGCAGACCGCGCGCCTGGTGACGATGGCCGCCGCGTTGAGATAGAGCGACTTCAGGATGCGCGGCCCGAATTTCTGGCCGATCGCCGGCGACAATTCGTCGGCCGCCGCCCCCGACCAGGCTTCCGCCAGCGGGATGGCGACCTCCTCGGCCAGCGTCTCGCCATATTTCTTGCGAAACCAGTCGGCGGCGGAAAAGACCGGCCGTTCGCGATAACGCTCGGCGATCGCCGGCGCCGCGAAGCGCGGCGACAGCATCAGCCCGAACGGATAGGAGTAGGATTTGCCGCGCAGATGCACCGCCTCGCCATAATGCTTGACAGTGCGGCAGACGCCGCCGGCGCCGAGTTCGTCGGCCAGCCGGTTGGAGACGAAATGGGCGCCGAAATCATAGGAAAAGCCATCGGCGTCCTTGAAGGACGAGGCCATGCCGCCGATCGACTTGCCGGCCTCGAAGACGATCACGGGCAGGCCGCGTCTGTTGAGGTCCAGCGCGGCGGTCAGGCCGGCAATGCCGGCGCCAAGCACTGCAATCGGTTTCATCGTGAGCATCCCCCCGGGCAGATGAACTGCGCCGAGGACTAGGCGGCAAGATTTACGGCCGCTGAAACCGATTTGCTAAAATCCGAGCTTTTGCCGGCAAACAGAGCCGGCCGGCCGCTCACATTGTCGTGAAGCGAGGGCGGATCGGCCATGCAGGGCAGCGCCGGTCAGGCCGAGCTGCGCAGCATCAGCTCCGCGTTGAGCAGGATCCGCCCGCTTCCCGGAGCCGCCGCCGGGGCGTTGTCGTCGAGCCTCTCCAAGAGAAGTTCGATGGCGAGGCGGCCGATCTCGTTGTAATTCTGCGCCACCGTGGTGATCGGCGGACAGGCATAGCGCGACAAGGGATGGTCGTCATGCCCGGCGACACGGAGGTCGCAGTCCGCCCCGTGGCCGACCTTCAGGCCCAGCTGATAGGCCGCGCCCAGCACGCCGAAAGCGACACGGTCGTTGGCGCAAAGCACGGTCCTGGTCGGGAAGCCCTCCCCCTTCAGGATACGAAGCGCTTCGTCATAGCCGAACTTCTCGAAGTCCCATGACCTGACATCGGTGACGGGCACGATTTCAGGCGTCATCCTGAACTGCCGCATCGCTTCGACATAGGCCTCCTGCCGGGCCGAGGCATTGTTGTTGACCAGCGGCATGGCGAAATAGCAGGGCGGCCCGCCGGACCTGCAGAGATAGTCGACGATCAGCCTGAAACTCTGCCTGTTGTCGGTGCCGACGAAGGAGGAGGTCTCGTCGAGCGGTGAATCGACATAGATCAGCGGAATGCTCGACCCCAGCTCCGCCAGGATGCGGTGATGCGACTGCACGCCGAGCGGCGCGATGATGGCGCCGGCTATGTTCATCGACCGGAAGGTCTGGATCGCCTGGTCTTCCATTTCGGCGCGCCCGTCCGAGGACAGCACGAACGCCAGGAAGCCGGCCTCGTTGGCGATCAGTTCGATGCGGCGCGTCAGCGCCATGTAGAACGGATCGGCCGAATTCGGGATGATGACGCCCAGTATGTTGCTGCGGCGGCGGTTGAGATTGACGGCGAACATCGACGGCCGGAAGTCGGACTTCTTCAGCGCCGCCTCGATGGCGCTGCGTGTGTTTCTCCTCACCGAGCCGGGATCGTTGAAATATTTGGAAACCGTCGTGCGGGACAAGCCGACAAAGGCGGAGAAATCCTCCATCGTCTTGATCGTCTTTGCCATTCATGGGCCCCCTGATTTACCCGCCCCCGTCCCTGTCTACTTGAGTCACCTTTTGCCGGGAAGAAGCAGGCCCGCTTCTTTGGCGCATCGTTCGAAATCACGCCTCGGCGGTAAACTGCACTTTCATCGTCGCCGGATCGCCGCTGCTCTTGGCGAAGAACGGCAACAGCTCCGCAAGCGGCAGCCGGTGGCTGACCAGTCGCACCATCGTGCCGTCGTCGCGGCTCAGAATATCGAGCGCCTGCGGGATGTTGCGGTTCAGCGAATGCGACCCGGCCAGCCGGATCTGCCGGCGGAAGATCTCGAACGGGGCGACCGAAATCCTGGCCTCGGGCGCGCAGACTCCGAACACCAGCACTGTCCCGCCATCGGCGGCAAAGCCGATCATGCCTTCCACCACCTTGGCGACGCCGGTGGCGTCGGCGACGAAGTCGAAGCCCCTCGCCCGCGCCGACAGCGCCTGCGAGCCGGAAACGAGCGGCTCCAGCCCGAGCGCCTCGGCGAAGGCCAGGCGCTGCTCGCTGATGTCGGCGACCGCGACCTTGCCCACGCCCTTGGCCTTCAGCGACAGCGCCAGGAGCAGGCCGATCGGCCCGGCGCCGAACACCAGCGCCGACTGGGGCCTGCTCGCCTCGACCCCAGCGGCGCCGAGGCCGTTCAGCACGCAGGCGAGCGGCTCGGCAAGTGCGGCGGTGGCGAAATCGAGATCGCCGATGGCATGGAGGTGACCGGCCTTGACCAGGCTGTATTCGGCGAAGCCGCCATTTTCCGTAACGCCATAGGCCTTCAGCGTGGCGCAGAGATTGGTGAGGCCCTTGCGGCAGGCCGCGCAATGGCCGCAGGGAATGTTGGGATCGACCGCGACTCGGTCGCCGGGCTTCACCGTGGTCACGTCGTCGGCGACCGCCTCGACCGTGCCGGCATATTCATGGCCGGGAACCAGTGGAAAGGCGCCCACGCCGTAGCGGCCGTGCAGGACCTCGATGTCGGTATGGCAAAGGCCGGCCGCGCGAACCCGCACCAAAGCATGTCCGGGCCTGATCCCCGGCAGGTCGAGATCGGCCATGCCCGCGACGCCGGCGGCGGCAAATCGGACTGCTTTCATTTTCATCTCCCTTGATGACGCCGTCTTGCGGGACGTCAGCTCATCCAGTTGCCGCCGTCGACATTGTAGGTCTGCGCCAGGATGTAGTCGCTGTCGGACGAGGCCAGGAACACGGCAAGCCCGGCAATGTCATCCGGATTGGCGAAACGGCCGATCGGCACCGACTTCGCCACCGCCGCCTTCTTCTCGCCCGGCTTCAGGCCTTCCCAGCGGGCGAAATGGGCATCGACGATATCCCAATGCTCGCCATCGACGACGCCTGGCGCTATCGCATTGACGTTGATGCCGTGCTTGACCAGCGCCAGCGCCGCCGACTGCGTCGCCGAGATGATGGCCGCCTTGGAGGCGCAGTAGAGCAGCACCAGCGCCTCGCCGCGCCGGCCGGCCTGGCTCGCCATGTTGATGATCTTGCCGCCGCGGCCGCGCGCGATCATCACATTGGCCACCGCCTTCATCATGAACAGCGGCCCCTTGAGATTGATGTCGAAAACCCTGTCGTAGCTGGCCTCGGTGATGTCGGTTACCGGCGCCATGTCGAAGATGGCGGCGTTGTTGACGAGGGTGTCGATGCCGCCGAAATCGTGATCGATCCCAGCCACGACCTTGTCGATGGCGTCGAGATCGGTAACGTCGAGTTTCCTGGCGCTGGCCGCCGGGCCGATCGCCTCGGCCGCCCGCGTCGCGCGCTCGATGTCGATATCGGCGATCACCACACGGGCGCCTTCGCGGGCAAAGGCCTGCGCGAAGCCGAGGCCGATGCCGCGCGCGCCGCCGGTGATGAGGGCAATCTTGTTGTTCAGTCTCATGGCGAATTTTCCCGGGTTTTTCGAAAGGTGTAGCGGCAGCGGGAAGGCACGGACCCGTTTCGCGGATCCGTGCATCCTCCGGGCCTGCTGCATTGGGAGGTTTTTCAGGTCCGGACCGCCGGGGACGGCGCACGCTCGCCCCCGGCATCTGGCTCGAACGGGCTATTTGATGTAGCCGGCCTCCGTCATCGTCTTCTCCACCGCGCTCTGGGCGCCGTTCAGCACATCGTCGACCGACTGCTGGCCGGTGACTGCGGCGGCGATCGCCTGGCCGACCTGGGTGCCTATGCCCTGGAATTCGGGGATGGCGACGAACTGGATGCCGGTATAGGGAACCGGGTCCTTGGTCTGCTTGGTCGGATCGGCGGATTCGATCGCCGAGAGCACCGTCGCGGCGAAAGGCGCCGCCTTCTGGTAGTCCGCGCTGGCATAGGTGGACTTGCGTGTTCCCGGCGGCGCCGCCACCCAGCCCTCGGTCTCGCCGACGCGCTGGACATAGGCTTTCGAGGTCGCCCACTTGACGAAGGATTTGGCCGCGTCCGCCTTGGTGGAGGTGGCCGGGATGGCGAGGCTCCATGCCCAGCCCCAGGCCGAGCCATTGGGGGTGACCGCCACCGGCGCCTTGGTGAAAGCAACCTTGTCTGCGACCTGGCTCTGCTTGGGATCATAGACGCGGCCGGCGGCCGACGTCGCGTCGATCCACATCGCGCAATGGCCGGAGGCGAACAGCGTCTGGTTCTCGTTGAAACCGTTCGAGCTGATGCCCGGAGGCCCATCCTTCTTCATCGTCTCGACATACCAGCCGACCGCCTTCTTCCACGCGTCGGAATTGATCTGCGGCTTCCAGTCCATGTCGAACCAGCGGCCGCCGAACGTGTTCACCAGCGTGCCGACAAAGGCCATGTTCTCGCCCCAGCCCGGCTTGCCGCGCAGGCACAGGCCGTACTGTTCCTTCGACTTGTCGGTGAGCTTGTCGGCGAATTCCGTGATCTGGTCGTAGGTCGGCTGCTCCGGCATCTTCAGGCCGGCGGCGTCGAACAGGTCCTTGCGGTAGAGCGTGAACGAGCTTTCGGCGTAGAACGGCACGGCATAGAGCTTGCCGTCGACGGTCAACCCGGCGCGCACCGGTGCGATCAGGTCGTCATAATCATAGTCGTCGCCGAGATCGTTGAGCGATGTCAGCCAGCCATTCTTGCCCCAGATCGGCGTCTCGTAGCCGCCGATCGTCAGCACGTCGAACTGGCCGGCCTTGGTCGCGATGTCGGTGGTGACCCGCTCGCGCAGCACATTCTCCTCGAGCACCACCCAGTTCACCTTGTTGCCGGTCGCCTTTTCCCATTCCGGCGACAGCTTCTGCATAATGATCATGTCGCCATTGTTGACCGTAGCGACGGTGATTTCGGTGGCGAGCGCGGCGCCGGTCGCCAGCGCCGAGGCGGCGGCCGACACGGCGAGCATTCCGATAAGCTTACCTGTTTGCATTTCGTCTCCTCCTTTACGAATGCGCATGCATAAGTGAACATGCGTGCAGATTTTATTGCGCTTAAGTATGCTCAAGTCAAGCTCGGCAAGGCTGGAATTTTCTGGGCTAGTCCCGCGCCGAACGCGGCGGAGTGCAGCCTGGCAGAGCACACAAAGCGACGCGCGTAGCAAATTATGTGAACGCGTGACTAGTTTTTGTTGACTTCCCTGTCGCCGCAATTTACCTCGGCTGGAGCCGAGCCTATCGTGCGGCGTTTCACGCCCGTTCCGGTTCGAGCCGAGGGAGAGAAGGAATTGCAGCAATGAGCCGCCGAGCGGAGCCCGCCTCCGAAGCCACGGGGCCGACGATCGTCGCCGGCGAAATCCTGGTCGAGATCATGGCGACGCAGCCGGGCCTGGGCTTTCTCGAGCCGCTGGCGCTGGTCGGGCCGTTTCCCAGTGGCGCGCCGGCCATCTTCATCGACCAGGTCGCGCGGCTGGGCGGCGGCGCCGGCATCATCGCCTGTGTCGGCCGCGACGATTTCGGAACCATCAACCTGGAACGGCTGCGGCGCGACGGCGTCGACGTCTCGGCCGTCTCGGTCAGCGACCGCTACCCGACCGGCAGCGCCTTCGTGCGCTACAGGCCCGACGGCGGCAGGGACTTCGTCTACAACATCGCCGAATCCGCGGCCGGACGGATCGGCCTCACCGCCGAGGCGCGGCGGCTGGCGGACGGAGCCGGCCACCTGCATGTCATGGGATCCACCCTGTCGGTGGCCGGGCTGAAGGAAATCGTCGCCTATGCCGCCAAAGCGGTGCGGGCGCGCGGCGGTTCCACCTCCTTCGATCCGAATGTGCGCAAGGAGCTCATCGAGGGCGCCGACGGTGCGCAGTTCGCCGCTCTGGTCGACGATGCCGACCTGCTGCTGCCCTCGGGCGACGAGCTGCTGGCGGCGGCCGGGGTCGATGACGAAGACCAGGCGGTGAAAGCGCTGATCGCCAGGGGCGTCGGTGAGATCGTGCTGAAACGCGGCGCCGCCGGCTCGACGCGCTTCGCCGCCGACGGCACCCGGATCGATTCTCCCGGCTTCGTGGTGGAGGAAATCGACCCGACTGGCGCCGGCGACTGTTTCGGCGCCACCTATCTGACCTGCCGGCGCCGGGGGATGGAGCCGGCGCGGGCGCTGCTCTATGCCAACGCGGCGGGCGCCCTCAACGTCACACGGCGCGGCCCGATGGAGGGCCTCGCCGGCTTCGATGTACTCGACGGCTTCATGGCCGGCACCGACCGGACGAAATGACATGACGACCAATCCGCTCACAGGTCTCGCCGCCGCGCGTGCGAAGGGAAAGCCCTACGGCATCACCTCGGTCTGCTCGGCGCATCCGCTGGTGATCCAGGCCGCCATCAGGCGCGCCGTCAACGACAGGGAAGCCGTGCTGCTGATCGAGGCGACCTGCAACCAGGTCAACCAGTTCGGCGGCTACACCGGAATGACGCCCGACCTGTTCGTCGCTTTCGTGCTGGAGATTGCCAGCCGCGAGGGGCTCGATCCCGCGCGCATCATCTTCGGCGGCGACCATCTCGGGCCAAATCCGTGGCGCGGCGAGCCGGCGGCGCAGGCGATGAACAAGGCCGAGGCCATGGTCACGGCCTATGTCTGGGCAGGTTTCAGCAAGATCCATCTCGATGCCTCGATGGGCTGCGCCGGCGAGCCGGCGGCGCTGGACGACGAGACCATCGCGATCCGCGCCGCGCGCCTCGCCAAGGCGGCGGAAAAAGCAGCGCGGGCGCGCGGCGGCGCCATGCCGCTCTATATCGTCGGCACCGAGGTTCCGGTCCCCGGCGGCGCCGACCACGCGATCTCGGACCTGAAGCCCACCGAAGCAGCGGCGGCGCGGCGCACGATCGAGATCCATCGCGACATCTTTGCCCGTGAAGGCCTGGCGGAGGCAATCGCCCGCGTCATTGCCGTGGTCGTGCAGCCGGGCGTCGAATTCGGCAGCCAGAATGTCGTCGCCTACGCGCCCGAGGCGTCGAAGGCGCTGACCGCGGTGCTCGACGAGCAGCCCTCGCTCGTCTACGAGGCGCATTCCACCGATTACCAGAGCCGTGCGGCGCTGACCGCGCTTGTCGCCAACGGTTTCCCCATCCTCAAGGTCGGCCCCGGCCTGACATTCGCCTTGCGCGAGGCGCTCTACGGGCTCGACCTGATCGCCGGCGAAATGGTCGCCGGCTATGGCGACAGGCCGCTCGCCCGCACGATGGAGCGCGTCATGCTGGCCGCGCCCGGCCATTGGCACAGCCATTATCACGGCAATGCGGCGAGCCTCTATCTGCAGCGGCATTACAGCTACAGCGACCGCATCCGCTACTACTGGAGCAATCCCGCCGCCAGCGTCGCCACGGCCCGGCTGTGCGAGGCGCTCGACGGCATCGCCATCCCGGAGACGCTGATGCGGCAGTTCCTGCCGACTATACCCGCAGGCCTCGGCGCCGCCGGCGATCCCGAGGCAATCCTCCTCGAAGCGGTCGACCAGGTGCTGGCCGACTACGACGCCGCCTGCCGCGGCGCTGGCGCCTGAACAGCCCCAATTCGAGCGCCGGCGTCGGCCAGCCGATAGGCAACTAGAACATTACTCGTCCTCGGCGTGCCTGCGTTTGGCGACGACAGCCTCGTACCGCGCCTTGACGCTTGGGTCTGCTGCGTCGCCAAGCACCGCGTTTGTCGCCACGTTACCACCGTCAATTCCAGGAGTTCCCGCAACGCTCTCGGCCAGCTTTTCGTAGGCTACTGGACCACGGACAAAAGGCTTGAGATAGCCGTCCAGGATACCTTTGCCGGGCGTTTCGATTTCCTGGCTGAGCGCGGCGAGATAGTCGTCCTTGCTGGTTTTTGACCAGTCGAAGCTAAAGCCCGCTCGCTGCGCCATTATCGCGTGAACCGTCATGATCACGCGGCCGTTCCCGTCGAGGAAGGGATGTCCAAAAGCAAGGTATCCCATCACCTCACCCGGTCTGGCGGTCATGAAAGCCTTGTCTTGACCATTCAACAGGGCGAAGTCGATTGCGAGGCGAATTTCGGTGGGCGCCGCAAAAATCACGTCGCCCTTTTTGACAATGAGGCCGGGCGCCGTTTTCAAGCGGTCTTGCCCCGCCCATGGATAGAATGCTTCGAAGAGAATCTGGTGCGCCTTCAGGACATCGCCATATTCAAGCCACTTGCGGCCAGCCAAATACTTGAACGCAGCGTCCAGACCAAGGGTGAAGGCGGTATGTTGAAGCCGCCGGACGATCTCCGGGTCTTTTTCCTTCTCGAAATTGCGCAGATAACCGCGTGTCTCGAAGTCACCAAATGGATCGAAAGTCACTGCTTGGCTTCGCGCAAATAGCTCGCCTGCAGCCGTATCACTTCCCTGGTGCTGAGATGCCCTGCCCTTTGAAGAGCAATGAGCAGACGTTCCACATCATCGGGAACTACATCGTCACCCGAATGGCGCGAGATATTGACCGCGAGAGCATCGCCTTGCGTGAGCACGTAGCTGATGTGATGCCGCTCGGCCAACCGGCGGATGGCGTTCGCAGTAGCGGTCTGGGGACGTGCGGGCATCATTTATCCTCGGAAAAAACAATAGCACTTTCTGCCCTTGAAATCCACTAAAACGCGGAAAAGAAAGTGCTATCAGGCAGTTCCGGCCAGAACATGGGGCTGGGCGATAGCCCAATGACACCTCCATAATTCGGCCCGTGCTATATTGGGCTGACCCTTGATAAGTGCAGCCAGTTCAGTTCTTCTTTGTTGCGGCGTCAGCTTTGATGCTCCGAGTGAAACGGTCAGCGCGCGGCGTGCCTTGCCAGCGCGTGCTCGATCAGCACGTCGATGACCTCGCCATAGCCGATGCCGATCGCGGCCAGCGCCTTGGCGTACATGGAAATGTCGGTGAAGCCGGGCAGCGTGTTGACCTCGTTGACCAGCAGCGAGCCGTCTGCGCGCAGGAAGAAGTCGACGCGCGCCATGGCCTCGCAGCCGAGCGCCCGGAAAGCCCGCGCGGCCATCTCCCTGGCCTTGTCGGCGACACCGGCCGGCACATCGGCCGGCACTTTCACCACCGCGCCGTCGGCATCGATGTACTTCGCCTCATAGGTATAGAAACCGTGCTTGCCGGCCGGGATGATCTCGCCGGGCAGCGACACCGTCAGCGACCCATCGGCCCGCTCCAGCACCGAGCACTCGATCTCGCGGCCCTCGACGAACTCCTCGATCAGCACCTTGCCGTCATAGCGGAACGCGGTTTCGACGGCGCGGTCGAACCCATCCCGGTCATTGACCTTGCTCACCCCGAAGGACGAGCCCTGGCGCGCCGGCTTGGCGAAGAAAGGCAGGCCGAGCGCCCCGGCGATCTCCTGGAAGGAGCCGACCTCGTTGCGGTGCGCGGTGACGGAACGCGCGACGGCAAGTCCGGCGTCGCGCATCAGCCGCTTGGCGACATCCTTGTCCATGGCGGCGGCGGAAGCGAGGATGCCGCAGCCGACATAGGCGACATCGGCGACCTCGGCATAGCCCTGCACCGACCCGTCCTCGCCGAACGGCCCATGCAGCACCGGAAAGACGACATCGACAGGCGAAAGGTCGGGCTGCGCGCCGCCGTTCGGCACAACCACCAGCCGGCCCTTGCCGCCAGGCAGCAGGGCGACCTCCGCGCCGTCCTCGGACAGCGGCGCCCCTGCCCCGTCGGCGGCTTCGCCCGATCGCTGCGGCAGCCATCTTCCGTCCCTGGAAATGCCGATCGGCACCACCTCGTAGCGCGTCCGGTCGATCGCCTTCAGCACATTGGCGGCCGAGAGGCGCGACACGTCATGCTCGGCCGAGCGCCCGCCATAGAGGATGGCAACCCTGATCTTGTCCTTCATCGAAATCCCTCAAATCAGATGGTCACGGCAATGCCGCGATTGGCAAAGAAACGGTCGAAATCGTATGGCGCCAACACTGCGTTCTCTTGTGTGGCGCGGGTATGGCCGGATGGGTTGTGAAAGCGAAAACCATCATCGGATGCCGCGGTCACCAGCACCAGATGGCCGCCCTTCGAGGGCGGTTCACGCTCGGGCCAGCGGATCGAACTGCTGACCGAAGCGATGAAGAAGCGCGACCGGCCGAGGATCGCGGGAATCTCCGCAGTCGCGACATTGGTCATAACCTCGGCATGCAGGCCGAAAGCTTCCCTGACGAAGATGACGAAGGGCGCGTAGATCAGTCCCTTGATCGACTGGTCGGCTTCGTTGACGACGTAGCCGCCATACCGGGTGCATCGGCGTGCCAGTTCGATCGTCGGCACGATCTCGCCGCGCGTCGCCAGGATCATCTTCAGGCACGCCATCCCGCAGATGTTGGCGGCCCAAACCGCGTATTCCTCCAGCGTTTCCGCGCCCGATCCCCGCCACAGGGGATCGCGCCTCAGCGCCGTATCCGCGCCTTCGGCAAGCACGGCCAGCGTCATGTCTGGCGTTTCCCACTGACTGAAGAATGGAACCTCGTCAGGCAAAGGCGTCATGCAAATCTCGGGCGCGGGCAAAGTCTAGGGTAGGTAAACCGAATTTCGTATACAGGAATACACAAGCCACACAAGGAGACGGAATTACGGCGGCGCGGTCAGCGCATAGAGATTGGTCGGCGCGCCGTGCAGCATCACCTCGCGCTCGAAGCGGAAGCCGCATCGTTCCAGCGCGCGGCTGGAAGCCGTGTTGACCGGACGCACCAGGCCGATCACCCGCCTGGCGCCGAGATCACCGAAGGCGAAGGCCAGTGCCGCGCGGATGGTTTCGCTGGCATAGCCCTGCCCCCAGCTTTCCGGCCGCAGGTGATAGGACAGGTTGAGCCCTTCGAATTCCCCGGAAACGGTGACCCCGCCGAAGCCGATCAGCCCATCCTCGGCCTCGATCGCCCAGCGGCCGAAACCGTGTTCGCGCCAATGGCCGATGTCGCGCAACAACCGGTCGGCGCTTTGCCGTGGCGTGTCCGGCGTCGGATCGGGCCGGTGCGCCACCAGCTCCGGCCGGGCGAAAAGCCGCGTGACGAAGTCAAGGTCCGCGGCCGCCGGCGGCCTCAGCAACAGTCGGGCGGTGCGCCTGGCCTGCCAGGCATCGGCTCGATGTTCGGCCATATCGGGTTTTCGGGCCATTTCCGGTCTTCAGGAGGTGTCAACGGCAGGCACTTTGCGCAGTCAATTGCGCTGTGATCATGGCGCGGACCGCACACTCAACCCCGCGCCTTTCGCCGACCTTACGCAATTGTATAGGGCCGCCGGTTGTCAAACCGCCGGATCGGGACGATCCTTGGCCGACAGCCATTGGGTACCGTGCCATGAAGGATCGCCGGATACACATAGCGCTCGAGGCCAGGCGCCTCTCATTGCCCCGCCGCCAGTTCCTGCTCGCCGCCGGCGCACTGCTCGCCGGCCCGCTGCCCGCGATCGCCGACGTGCCTGTCCCCTACGATCCGAGCGCCATGCCGCCCATGGACAGCCGCGCCGCCTTCATCGACTGGATGAAGAAGAACCGCGGTGAGGATGCCGGTTTCCTCGGCCAGCGCTGGGACCGTTTCCAGGCCCTGATCGCCCACAAGGATGTCTGGGACGATCGCGACAAGCGCGCCTATCTGATGACGCCGCGCGAGGAGTTCGTCACCAAAGCCAATCTCGGCCGCGCCTATGAATGGCACTATCTCGACATCGGCTATGGCGTCACCATCACCGGCCCGCACAGCGTCGCGCGCATGACCAATTCGCTGGAGATAAAGCCCGGCGACAAGGTGCTGGAGATCGGTACCGGCTCCGGCTACCAGTCGGCCTATCTCGCCAACCTCACCGACAAGGTGTTCTCGATCGAGATCATCAAGCCGCTGGCGGCCAGAACGCGCGCGCTCTACGACGCGCTGATTTCCAGGGGCTATTCCGAATACAAGGCGATTCATACCCGCAACGCCGACGGCTATTATGGCTGGCAGGAGGAAGCGCCGTTCGACAAGGTCATCGTCACATGCGGCATCGACCACATTCCCCCGCCGCTGCTGCAGCAGTTGAAGCCGAACGGCATGATGGTCATTCCGGTCGGCCCGCCCGGCGCCCAGCATGTGCTGAAGGTCACCAAGCACCAGGAAGCCGACGGGACATTCCAGGTCACGCGCGCCGACATCTACAATGGCGGCACGCTGTCCTTCGTGCCGTTCACCAAGCTCGAAGGCGATACGATCAAGGGCACGCATAGCGGCCCTTGAGCCACCGGATCGCGTCCCCGGCAGGCGCTACTTCAACAGCGCCGCCAGCCTTGGGATGCCCTCGGTCACCGCGCGCCGGTCGGCCAGCGTGAACGACAGCCGCAGCGTGTTGCGCCCGGTGCCGTCGGCATAGAAGGCGTTGCCCGGCACGAAGGCGACGCGCGCCTCCTTCACCGACCGCGCCAGGAGTTCGGTGGCGTCGGTGCCTTCCGGCAGCGTCACCCAGACGAACATGCCGCCTTCCGGACGGCTCCAGGTCACGCCCTTGGGCATGTTGGCTTCCAGGGCGCCAAGCAGGCCGTCGCGGCGCTCGCGATAGGCGCCGATCAGCTTTTCGACCTGGCCTTCGAACACGGATTCGGCGACGCGGTGCATCACCATCTGGTTGATCGACGGGCTGTGCAGGTCGGAAGCCTGCTTCATCAGCACCAGCTTCTCGATCACGTGGCGCGGCGCGCAGACCCAGCCAACGCGCATGCCCGGCGACAGGATTTTCGAGAACGAGCCGCAATAGAGAGTGCGCGCCTTGTCGATACCGCCCGAGCGGGCGCAATCCAGGGCCAGGATCGGCGGCACGCCCTCGCCGTCATAGCGCAGCGCGCGATAGGCGGCATCCTCGATGACGGCGATGTCGAGCTCGCCGGCGAGGTCGAGCACCGCCTCGCGCTGCTTCCTGTCCAGCGTGTTGCCGGTCGGGTTGGCGAAATCAGGCACCAGATAGGTGAACTTGACCTTGCCGCCATTCGCGCCGGCCGCCGCGCGATAGGCCTCCGGCGTCATGTTGCCGCCGGCGGTGTTGAGCCGGTCGTAGCGCGGCTCATAGGCGTTGAAAGCCTGTAGCGCGCCGAGATAGGTCGGCCACGTCACCAGCGCGGTGTCGCCCGGCGACAAGAACAGCTTGCCGAGATAATCCAGCGCCTGCTGCGAACCCGAGGTGATGAAGATGTTGGCCTCGTCGCAAGCGACGCCGAGCTTGCCCATCTGGCCGGCGATCCAGCGCCGCAGCGGCAGGTAGCCTTCCGAAACCTGATACTGCAACGCCGCCCCGGCCTCAGCGCCGCCAAGCACATCGGCATAGGCGTCGCGGATGGCGTCGGCCGGAAACAGCGACGGATCGGGAATGCCGCCGGCGAACGAGATGATGTCTGGCTGGTCGAGCAGCTTCAGCAGCTCGCGGATTTCGGAGGCTTTCATGCGCGAGGAGCGCGAAGCCAGCAGGTTCAAAAGGGTCAAGTCACGCCTCCCGCGACGATTTTTATATAGGTCAACCTAGCTGACCTATATCCGTTCTCGCCGGCAAATTGAATAGAGCCTGAAAGATTTCGCCGATGCGCCAGTCGCTGGACGGGCAGGAAGGCGAAACCTAAAGCGTCTTCTTGTAGCCAATATGGCTGGCTGTGAAGCCGAGCCCGTCATAGAAGCGGTGCGCGTCGGCCCGCCCCTTGTCGGTGGTGAGCTGGACGAGAACGCAGCCCCGCGCCCGGCATTCTTCGATCGCCCATTCGAACATCTTTCTCCCGATGCCGTCGGAACGCCTGCCGCCTGCGACGCGAACTGCCTCGATCTGCCCGCGCACTGCGCCCTTGCGCGAGAGGCCGGCAAGGAAGGTGATCTGCAACGTGCCGACCACCTCGGCGCCATCCACGGCAACCGCCAGCAGTTGATTGGGATCGGCGTCGATGGCCGCGAACGCATCGAGATAGGCTTGTGCCAGCGGCAGGGAGGCATCCTCACGCGTGGCGCCGAGCGGATCGTCGGCGAGCATGGCGACGATGGCGGGCAGGTCGGCGGCGACAGCCTTGCGGAAAGTGATCATGATGGCGAGACTTACGGCGCGGCGCCGGCGGCGGCAAGTGCGCGCCTTCCCTTCTCCCCCTGTGGGAGAAGGTGGATCGGCGCGCCAGCGCCGAGACAGATGAGCAACTGTGTTTGTCAGGATGGTTTTGGATTCCAAGGTTTGTCGTTTCGGATCATTG